>JBDHVB010000082.1:0-21888 GCA_039809465.1 Myxococcota bacterium | reverse complement strand
TGGAAATCGCGGCTCAACACCTCCTCGCGAGGAGCTTCAACGGGGGGCAGCCAAAGCTCGTTCGCGGTGACGTGGACTACCCCGTCTTGAGCTTGGATGCGGCCGCTTATGCCCAGGAACATCTCGGTCTTGGCGAGTAGTGGGAAGCGCTGGAAGACCTTCTCCCAGAGGACGACGTTCACGAAGCCGGTTTCGTCTTCGAGGGTCATGAAGACCACGCCCTTGGCGGTGCTCGGGCGTTGGCGGCAGATGACGAGTCCGGCATAGCGGATGAGCTGGCCGTCCTTCATGCGGCGGAGCTCGGCGGCGTTGGGGAGGCCATGGGCGCGCAGAGCGGCGCGGATACCCTCCAAGGGGTACCCGCGGGCGCTGTGTGAGCTGCTTTGGTAGTCCCAGGTGACGAGCTCCGGCCGTGAGAGCGGCAAGAAGCTCGGGGTCTCGCCGCCGTGCCCTAGTGGTAGAGGCAAAGTGCGGGTGCGCGCGAAGCCGCGGACGTCCCAGATGGCTTGGCGGCGGGAGCTCGAGAGGCGATCCAAGGCGCCTGCTTCGGCGAGGGTCGTCAGCACCTCGGTGTCCAAGGGCACGGCGGCGAGCGGCGTTGTCTCTGGTTCATCCGAAACAGGGCGGGCCTCCACGGTGGCGTCCGCGTAAGCGTACTCGGGCGTGAGCATCACCTCGTTGCACGACGCGGGCAGGAGCGACGTGTCGTTGTTGGCGGCATCGAGCTGCCAGACGGACATGAGAGGGCTCGGCGCATCCACGCGGCCATCCTCACGCGCCTCCATCATGGCTTCGGGCTCGAACAGCTTCTTCTTGCGCACCCGAGCCGCGTGCTTGCTCTCGCCGCTCGCGGTGCGGCCGACGAAGTCGGCGAGCGAGCCGAACGGCGCCGCCGCGCGTGCTTCGACGAGGCGCTTGCCTTGACCGCGGCTCATGCCGCGCACGTAACGCAGACCCATGCGCAAGGCCAACGGACGCGGTGAGGAGCCATCCGGGCAGCCCGTACGCTCGAGCGTACAGTCCCATTCGCTCGCGGTGACGTCGATGGGCAAGACCTCGACGCCATGGCGCTTCGCGTCCTCGATGATGGTCGCGGGTGAATAGAAACCCATGGGTTGAGCGTTCAACAACCCGCAGGCAAACGCCGCCGGGTAATGACACTTCACGTACGAGGTCACGTAGCTGATGAGCGCGAAGCTCGCGGCGTGACTTTCGGGAAAACCGTACTCACCGAAACCGCGAATTTGATTGAACACTCTCTCCGCGAACTCCTCCGAGATGCCTTTCTCGAGCATCGCCACGCGAATGCGGTCACGGTGCTTTTCGATCTGTCCGGCGCGCCGCCACGCAGCCATGTCGCGCCGCAGCTGATCGGCCTCGCCAGGTGAGTAGTCGGCCGCGACCACCGCGATGCGCATGACCTGCTCCTGAAAAAGCGGCACACCCAAGGTCTTCTTCAGCACCTCCTCGAGCGCGGGATGCGGGTAGTCGACAGGCTCGAGCCCCTCGCGCCGCCGCAAGTACGGATGGACCATGCCGCCCGTGATGGGCCCCGGCCGCACGATGCTCACCTCGATGACGAGGTCATAGAGCTTGCGCGGCCTCAGGCGCGGCAACATCGACATCTGCGCGCGGCTCTCGATTTGAAAGACGCCGACCGTGTCGCCTTCGCAGATCATGTCGTACGTCGGACCATCGTCGGCGGGGACGGTCGCCATCGACAGCGCGATGCCCTCGTGCTCCTCGAGCATGCGGAACACGAGGTCGAGCTGGGTGAGCGCGCCCAGGCCAAGCAGGTCGACCTTGAAGAGACCGAGCTCTTCCATGTCGTCCTTGTCCCACTGCACCACGGTGCGGTTTTCCATGGTGCCGTTCTCGACAGGGACGATGTCGGCGACCGGCTCGTGCCCCAGCAAGAAGCCTCCTGGATGAATCGACAGGTGCCTGGGGAAATCCTCGATCTCGGCCGCGAGCGCGATGAGCTGACGATAGGCCGGCAGCGACGGATCGAGCCGCACCAGCTCGAGCACCGACTCCGCGAAGTCGACGTGATGACTCAACAGCTTGGCGATGCGGTCCAGCGCGGTCTCGGGGATGCCTAGCACCTTGCCGATATCGCGGACAGCCGATTTGGCGCGATAGCGGATGACGTTCGCCACCATGGCCGCATGCGTGCGCCCGTACTTGGCGTAGACGTGTTGGATGACCTCTTCGCGGCGCTCGTGCGCGATGTCGAGGTCGATGTCGGGCGCCTCGGCGCGCTCGCGCGAGATGAAGCGCTCGAACAGCAAGTCGTGCTTGATGGGATCGATCGCGGTGATGCCGAGCAAGTAGCAAACGATGGAGTTCGCGGCGGAGCCTCGGCCTTGGCAGAGGATCTCCTTCGAGCGGCAATAGTCGACGATGTCGTGCATCGACAGGAAGTAGCCGCAGTAGTCCAGGTCTTCGATGACGGACAGCTCCTTGGCGATTTGCCGCTGTACCTTGTCGCGGTCGACCTCCACGCCTTCCGGGTAACGGGATGCCATGCCGCGCATGCACAGCTCGCGGAGCCGGTCCTTCGAGGTGGTTCCGTCGGGTAAGGCTTCGGAAGGGTAGCGGTAACGCAGCTCGCGCAAGTCGAATGCGCAGCGCGCCGCGATCTGATGGGTGCGCTCCACCGCGGCCTGATCGTCTTGATAGAGCATGCGCATGTTGCCTGCGCTCATCAGCGCGTGCTCGGCGTTGCCGCGGATCAACGTGCCAGCCGTCGCCAGGGTTACGCCATGGCGGATGCACGTGAGCACGTCGTGCAGCGGCCTGCGCGTCATGGAGTGGTAGAGCGCTTCGTAGCCCGCGGCGAGCTCGAGCCCGTAACGCTTTGCCCGCTCGCGCAGACGCGCTTCACGTGGCGCATCGGCGGCCTCGCGCTGGCGCGCGAGCAGCGCGTAGAGCCGGTCGCCGAATGCCTCACGAAGCTTGCCCGCGCTCTCGTCGAGCCCTTCGCTGCTCATCGCGGCGAGCGCCGACCCTTCGCCGCCCCACAAGGCGATGAGCCCCTCGGCGCGGCCGCACACTTCGTCGAGCGTGACGCGACTCTGGCCTTTGACGCAGCGCAAGCGCCCAGCGGAGATGAGCTGGCAGAGATTGGCGTAGCCCTTGCGGTGCATGGCCAGCAGGATCAGGTGCTGGCCGTGACTGAGCGTGACCTGCGAGCCGATGATGAGCTGGATGCCCACCTCTTTGGCGCGGGTATGCGCGCGCACCACGCCGTGGACACCATCGATGTCGGTGATCGCGATGGCGGACAAACCGAGGGCCTTCGCCGCGGCCACCATCTCGTCCGGGTGGCTCGCCGCCGACAAGAACGAGTAGTTGGTTTTGCACCAGAGCGCGGCGTAGCTCATTCGACCCGTCCTTGGGCGAACCACTGGCGCCGATCGAGGTCGAAGTAGACCCACAAGAGCTTTTGGCTTTGCAGCTCGAGAAAGTAATAGTGGCGCTGCACCTCGCGCCGCCACCAGCCACCCGAGACGACGTACGGACCGTGCACGGCCGTGACCTCGCCCGCGGTGGCGCCAAGCGGCTGCCACCCATGGTCGCGGAGCACACGCGGTGGGTTCGCGAGCGCGCTCGCCTTGGGAAAGAACCTGCGCACCAATGGACGTCGCGGTGTGTCGGGAGCGGCCACTGGCAAGTCGACCGTACGGCTCGGCTCCCAGGTGAACTGCGCCTCGGGAAGATGCGCCGGCCGCAGCACCGCGCGCACCACCGCGTCTTCTCCTAGCTCGGCCCGCAAGCGCGCCAAGGCACGGCTCGCGGCGGCAAGATCACGCTGCGTGGAGGCAAAGAGGCCGAGCTGCTCATGCGTTGCCGCGACGGACTGCGCGGTGAGCACGACATCGGTGACCCCGGCGGGCAAGGACGTGGCCGCGAGCTTCAGTTGCGTGAGCTCGATGAGCTGAAAATCATCGAGCGTGGGCACCGCTGGGGAAACGAGTAAATCGACATGCCGCCGGCCCATCTTCAAGCGCAGCTCGAGCGCGGCGAGCGCCTCACCCCGGTGCATGAGTGTTTGTAATAGCGGATGAAGTCCGCTCTTGATGGCGAAGGTGAGCCGCTCGAGGTCGCTCTCCGCGTCGTCGAAGACGAGCGTTTGCGTGGCTGGCTCGCGGTGCGGCGTGGCGGTGAGCCGTGAGGGGTAGACCTGTGCCGCGCTCTGATGCAGCCGATAGGCCTCGAGCCCGAAGCGCTCGCGCACTCCAGCCGCTGGCAGCCGCGTGAAGTCGCCGAGGCGCGAGACCCCGAGCTTCTCCAGGGTGTCACAGACAGCCGGGTCGAGCGCCAGGTCACGCAGTGAGATGCGATACGCTAAAGAAGACTCTTGCCCGGGATCGTCGAAGACCACGAGCGGCGGCTCGCGCTGGGCCAAGCCACGGCTCTTCGCGACCGCGCAGACGCAGAGCCGATCGAAGCCGACAGCGACCGAGGCCTCGAGCCGCGCGGCCACCGCTTGGTGCACGGCGCGCCCCCAGGCCTCGAGTGACGTGTAGAGATGATGCAGGCCCGAGGCATCGAGCCAGAAGACGCCGGGCTCGGTGGCCGACGCTTCGACGACGGGACTGAAGCCGCGCAACACGCTCTGCAGCGCCTCGACGCTCTCGGCGATGCGTGTCTCGGCGACGACGCCAGCGCGCAGCTCGGTGCACAACGACAGGGCGGCCGCATAGCGCAGGCCGACGTGAATGCCGTTGCGGCGAGCCTCTCGGTTGGCCCACATGACCACGCCACGCGGTGAATCGACATCGACCACCACGGCAGGCCACGCGCGCCACGCTGGGTTGTCGCGCAGCAAGAGCTGGAGCGGCAGCTCGGGAACGCTAACGCAAGCCAAGCGGTCCACGGCACACCTCGTGGTGGGCCCAGCCAGGGCCATGACGTTTGTCTTTGAGCACGAAGAGGGTGGTGGTGGTGTGCTCGCGCTTGGCCTCGGCGCGCAGTGACACCAGCGACCCGAGTGAATCACTGCTGGCGGGGCGCTCCGTGAGACACGCGACGATGCTGCGATGTTTTTGCGCAAGGCTCGCGAGCCGTGATTGCGCGGGCAGCGCGAGCTGCTTGGCATTGCCGCCGAGGTCGATGACCACGAGACCGAAGGCGCCGCTGCGCAGCAACCTGTCCGCGGAGCGAATGGCGAGGCTCACCTTGTCGATGCGCACCACCACGAGCGCTCCCAAGTCGACGCCGCTGTCGGCAAGATCGGGCGGAAAGAAGAGCCGCTCGGCGGGACCTACCCACGCGGCTGGCGCGCCATCACGCTGCGCCGCGAGCACCAACCCGACCGCGGCGGTGAGCACGCTGGAGCCAAGGTCCGAGGACAGCTCGATGAGCCGGCCGGCGAGCTGCTCGAAAGCGAAACCGGCCTCGCGAGGCGCCACCTCGGCTCTTGCGCGGAGTTGTTCGAGGAGCATGCTGCGGCACCTTGATGAAGCTTGAAATCAAGGATACGGAACAGATGTTCAGCTGTCAAAGGAGATCCGCTCGATCCGCATTCTGACGCTCTTTGACCGCGCCTCGGCTCAAGGTAGAGAGCCGGCCATGCAACTCGACACCTGCAAGATCATCGTCACTGGCGCCGCCCGCGGGATGGGCGCTTACTTCGCAACTCAGCTCGCGCACGCCGGTGCGCAGGTCGCCGCTGGTGATGTCGATGAAGCCGGGCTCGCGGCGCTCGCCGACGCTGGGAAGGCCGCCAAGGGCAAGATCCACGTCCGCAAGCTCGACGTGGCGAACGAGAGCGACGTCGCATCCTTCGTGGGCTGGGCGCGCGAGCAGATGGGCGGCTTGAACGGCCTCGTCAACAACGCCGGCATCCTGCGTGACGGCTTGCTCGTGAAGAAGGATCGCACCACGGGCGAGATCACCACGCTCAGCAAGGAGCAGTGGCAGCAGGTCATCGACATCAACCTCACCGGCGCGACCTTCATGGTGCGTGACGTAGTCGCGAGCATCGCCCGCCACGATAGCGGACCAGCGGTCATCATCAACATGTCGTCGATCGCCCGCCACGGGAACCGCGGGCAGTCGAACTACTCGGCCGCCAAGGCCGCTTTAGCGGTCAACACCGTCACCTGGGCGCGTGAGTTCGCGCCATTCAAGGTGCGTGTCGGCTGCATCGCGCCCGGCATGATCGAAACCCCGATGACGCAGGGCATGAATCAGAAAGCCCGCGACGCGCTGGTCGCCGCCGTGCCGGTGGGCCGCGTCGGGCAGCCGCACGACATCTGGCTCGGCGTGAAGTTCATCATCGAGTGCGACTACTTCAATGGCCGCGTCCTCGACATCGATGGTGGCCTGCAGTTCTGAGCAGCGGTTAGGTGCGGGTCATGGACGTGCCGGTCGAAGGCGGCGGCGCTGGGGGCGTCGCGGCCCGCAGCTGACCGAAGCGCGACAAGAGCACCGCGCCGGCGCCGACCAGCGAGGCGGTGAAGACCATGATGGTCCCGAGCACCGGGATCAGGATGTCGATGAGCGTCAGCACCACGAAGCCCATCGCCAGCGATGCGAACATCGTCTTCTTGTCCTTGAACAAGGGGAGACGCTCGCCGATCCACACGGCGACGACCGTGAAGCCGACCACCAAGATGCACAAGAAGGTGACCACGGCGACCGGGGCGAGCGGGATGCCGATGAGCGTCACCACCAACAGGATGCACAGCGGTACGATGGCGACCTGAGCCGCGACGCCCGCCATGGCGGACACGAACGGCCGCTGCGCGACGAAGCTACGCATGATGCCGACGCGCTCGGGCGCGAGGACCACGAGCAAGGTCGCCAGGGCGAAGAGCACCAGGATGCGGATGATGCTGATGATGGTGCTCAAGAAGCTCCAGGCCGCGGCTCCGGCGTTCTTCTTGAAAACGTTGCCGATGAAGTGCGCGCTGGGCGCGAGGTTCACGCGGCTGCCCCCGATGGTCGCGCCGGGCTCGGTCTTGATGCTGCCGCCGATCGACACGGCATCACCGCCGATGTGCGCGCCAGGCTCGAGCACGATGTCACCACCGACCGCCACGGCGTCGTCCTCGACGTAGGCACCGGCTGAGAGGATGACCGAGCCGCCGATCGCCACGGCGGAGCGCACGTGCTGACCAGGCTCGATGCGCACGTCTTGACCGGTCATCACGACATCGCGGTCATCGCCACCGACATGCAGGTGTGGCCCGCCATCGTCGTCTTCGGGCACGTCCTCGTCGGCCTCATCAGCGGCTTCGTCTGCGTCGTCGATGGCGCGCTCGGCCTCTTCGGCGCGGCGCTCGGCATCACGGATCTGACGCTCGGCATCACGCAGCTGCTCGCGTGCTTCGCGGCGGATGCGGCGTGCCGCGTCGCGCGGTGACTCGTCCGGAGGTGGCGGTGCGGAGGGTGGCGCTGGAGGGGTGGGAGGCGTCAGCTGCTTCGGGACCGCGGCCTTGGTGGGGCGCTTCACTTCGGCGGCGTTCACCGGGGGTGGCGGGGGCGGTGTCGGCGCGGAGTCCTGCGCGAACGCGGGGAGGGCGGTCAGCGCGGCCAGCGCCACGGCATGCCAGGTCACGAGGCGTCTCATCATCGTCTTCTTGTACGCGTAAGCGGACGTGTTATTTCGGATCGCGTAAGTCACTGTCACCGCACCGCCTCTTGGCTCGCGGGGTTGGTCACCCACATGAGCCGTGCCAGCACACCAAGGCCACCCAGGAGCAATAAGACCTGTGTGACCACGAGCGTCATGCCGATGGACGACGGTGAGCCCACCGCGCGCATCAAGCCGAATCCGACCTCACCCAGCGCCTTGGCGGCGACCGCCCACGACGTGACGCGGGCAAGCACGTCCGTCCAAGCGGACAACGCCAACAAGGTGAGCGGCAAGAGCATCGCGGCGATGCCACCAAAGGCGAGCACCGGGGCGCGATAGGTCTGGTGGCCGACCTCGGTGACGTAGGCGTCGGTGACGCGCTGCAGGAAGCCCTCGGGCGCGACGGGCTGGGGCACGGTCGCGAGCCACGCGGTCAAACCTTGCTCGGAGGCGAACGCTTCGGCGCACAGCGCGCACGCCTCGAGGTGATCGACTTCACCCCGGTTCGGCTCGCTGCCTAGGGCGAGCTCCATGATGCGTTGGTCGTCGATGTGGCTCATGGCGCGTCTTCCTTCACTGCCGTGACCTCTGCCTCGCTCAAGGCCTTCTTGAGCTGGGCGCGGCCACGGTGCAGCCAGGTCATGACCGTGCCAATCGGCACCTCCATGATCTTGGCGATTTCATCATAGCTCAAGCCCTCCCAGTGGTAGAGGGCGATGGCCTCACGGGGGCCGTCCGCGAGCTTCGAGTGGGCTTGCTTGAGCTGTCCCAGCTGCTCTCGGGTCGCGAGCGCCGACTCCTGGTCGGGGTGCTCGTCCGCTGGATCGAGCGGACGGTCGTCGGTCGCGAGGAGCGGCTTGTGCTTGCGGAGACGATCGATGCACAGGCGCTTCGCGATCGTCAGGAGCCAGGGGAGGACCGGCCGCGTCGGATCGAAGCGTTCGCGATGAACGAACGCGCGCATGAACGTTTCCTGCGCCAAGTCTTGTGCCTCCTCGGTGCCATACCGCAGACACAGGCGGTAGACGGCGTTTTGATAGCGACTCACCAGCTCCGCGAACGCCGCACGGTCTCCCCGGGTAGCGCGTTCTGCGAGACGTTGTTCGTCCACCGCGATTCCCGAAGTTTCAGTCATTCCCGCGTGCGCCCGCTCAAGTACTACGGCCGAGAAGTCGGTCTATTTCAGCGATGCTTTATTTCAGGTCGCGAGGGGGCTTGGGCAACCCGTTTCGGCTGGTTCGCTTATGCCCCTGAAGTGATCGCTAGGGGCGCCATGCCCCCGTGAAATCCCTAGTTGTGCCGCAGGATTGGCGAGTTACGGCGGGTACGCGGCTTGCACCGAAGCGCGCCCGCAGTCCAACACATTTTTGGGGGATAGGGTCATGGCGATGAAAGAGCGAAATTACGAGCGTTGGCGGAACGAAAACGAGGGCCCGAGCGGCGGCCCCGGCGCCCGTGATGACGTCTCGGATCACGGTCGCTCGAGCGAGTACGGCTCGAATTTCCGCGACCAGAGCATCTACGGCAGCGACCGCGGCCGTTATGGCGCGAGCGACCGTCACAACGAGCATTATCAGGGCAACGACGCTGGAGTACCTTATCGTCAGAACCGCTACGGTCAGGAAGACGGCGGCTGGTACGGCGGCAACGCGCAGCGCTACGGGCGTGACGCGAGCTTTGGCCGCGACGCGAATCGTGACCGCTGGAGCAGCGACAACCGTTATGCGCGCGATGAAGGTCGGATCGCGAGTGACCGCTGGAGCGGTGACAGCGAGCGGTGGGGCAACAGTAACAGCCATGCCTCCAGCTATCAGAACCGCATCAGCGGTGGTGCTTACGGCCAGTATGGTACCTCACGCGGCTCGCTCCCGGACTACGACTCGAGTCTCTATGGCGCGGGCTCGACGAGGTCGAACGAGTGGCCGTACGACAGCCGTTATAGCGGTCAGAAGGACGAGACCATGCTGCAAAAGGTCGGCCGCTTCTTCGGCATCGGACCGAAAGGCTACAAACGCTCTGACACGCGCATCCAAGAAGACGTCAACGACGCGCTCATGGATGACGCGTTCGTCGACGCGACGCACATCGAGGTGTTGGTGAAAGACGCCGAGGTCACGCTCGAAGGTTACGTCGAGGACCGTGACACCAAGCGTCGCGCCGAAGACGTGGTGTGCAACGTGCGTGGCGTGAAGGATTGCCACAACCACCTGCGCATCAGGCCGATGTCACAGGCGAACGTCGACGCGGCGTTCGCGACCGGTGACACCACGAGCTCGCCGAACAATGGCGCGTCGGCCAACGAGCGCAGCAGGGAGAAGAACCGCCAGAGCTCGGTGAGCTAGCTCACTGGAGCAAGCGGTCGATCTGCTTGCAGTAGGCGCCGATGGCGTCGTGGATGCGTGAGAGCTCCGCGGCGTCATCGGCCTCTGCCTGGCATGCGGCGAGCTCGCCCAGCTTGAAGGCGATGTACGCGAGCATGAAGGCGCGCAGGGCGGGGCGTGGCAGGCGTGAGCCGCCGAGCGCCTGCTCGATGTCGCCGACGACGGTGCGCGCTTCCTTGCGGCCGAGCTCCCACTCGACGAGCAGCGAGGCGACGTCCCAGAGCACGGGCTGCACGCCGACGACGGTGTGGCCATGCGCGGTCGCGGCGCTGCCGATGCGCGCGAGGGCGCCTTCGCGGGTGCGCATCCAGCAGCGGGGCGCGAGATCATAGTCGAACGCCGCGCGTGTCCACGCGACTGGCAACACGCTGCCTGCCTCGACATAAGCCGCCGCGCGTTTACCGGCGCTGTCGCCCAGGGCATCGGCGAGGTGCTGTGCCGCCCAGTCCGCCCGGCGGAGCTGCGCGGCGGTGAGCGTCGCTGCATCGAGCGGCTCCCCGGCCATGGCGACGACGTAGTGTGACAGCGAGTGCAGGAGCTTCTCGTCGAGATCAGCCTTGCGCAGCGCCGCTCCGTCGAGCCAGGGACGCGCCAGGAACCCCGCGATCACGCCGATAGGGGGCGGAGCAAAGCCGCCGAAGGTGCGCTGCTCGGAGGCCGCGAGGGCCTGCGCCGCCATGCTCTGACCGTCGATGACCGCGAGGCCGCCGAACTCGAGCGCGAGCGAGCCCGAGGTAGTCGCAACGCGATAGCGGCTGGTCGCGAAGCGCCCGCGGCTGGGCGGCCAATCACTGGGGCTCTCGTAGGCGAGCCGCCGCCAGTCCTCGTCTGGCAAGAGCTCGGCGCGCACGCCCAGCGTATTCGCGAGCTCGTAGTTCAAGTGCTCGCGCAGGGTGCGGCCGCCGAAGATGGGCGCGGTCACGGGCACGGCGAAGGTCGCGACCTCGTTCCACATGGCGCGCACCTCGGGCGATGCCTTGGGGCCCGGACCGTTCTTGTGGCTCGGCATGAACGCGATAGCGTTGCGCGGCAGCCCCAAGCGTTCCAAGGCGAAGCCCACCGAGGCCATCGACGAGCCCGACCTCCATGGCCCTTCGTCGACGACGATGGCGTGGCTCACGCCCCTCGCGACGTTCGCGTCGAGCACTACCTCGCGAGCATTCATGGGTCCGCTCGGGCGGACAGTGATGCGGTGGTTGTCGATGCCGGCGCAATCGAGTGCCGCGGCGACGATGGCCGACAAGGTGGTGCCGATGCTGCGCACTCCGACGATGAGCACCGCGCCATCGAGCTTGGCCTTGCGGGCGCCGATGAACGCCCAGGTCGCGGCGCAGTACTGCTCGGGGTAGAGCGCGTTGTAGGCGAACCCCTCGGGGATCTTGAGGATGGCGCGCTTGGTATCGACACGGGCGCGGGTCTCGCGCTTCAACGCGTGGACGTAGGTGCGCGGCGGCTGGACGCGCGTGGCCTCGGCGAGCGCGCCGGCCTGCGCCGCGCCGCGGAGCCAATCGGCATGGAAGGCCCGAGCCGCGAAGTCCGTGATGGCATGCATGCGGGCGACGAACGGGTGAGCCCGGTGATCGCGCTTCCCAGCCAAGGCATCATGCGCTGCTTGCTCGACCTCGCCGCTGGCAATCAGCAGCTCGCGCAACGCATCGGTCGGTGGGTTGGCGGGGAGCCGCGTGACCCGCGCGGCGAGATCACGCCAAAGTCGGGCCAGGTCGGTCTCGATCTGCGGGTCGCCGTAGACGTGCATGCTCTCGAGAGACGTACTCGCAACGCCGGGGCCGGGACAAGCAAACACCTTTGCGCTCTAGCATGAGCGCATGGTTCCGCATAAAATCGACCGCCACGCGCCCGTAGCTCAGGTGGATAGAGCACCGGCCTTCTAAGCCGGTGGCCGCAGGTTCGAATCCTGCCGGGCGCGCCATACGAACCCACTTTTACTTCGGCATGGAGCCGACGCAGTCCTCCGGCTCACGACGCGATGTCGGAGCGTCGTGCTACGGCGTGGCGGCCATGGTTTTTAGCGATCTGGATGAAGCGCTTGCGGAGATGTTTGGGAGCAATCCGGTGCGATAAGCAGCCTATCGTTTGATGAGCAACGCGCGGCGGCGCCAGTGGTTTCGCGCGCTCTCTGACGATGCGTGGATCACTTATCGGGATAAAGTGAACGTCTACGCTCGAGCTTATATGCTTGCGCTCCGAGGCAATGCCGTACGCTGGAGCGCCTTCCAAGAAGCTCGCCGACGAAGGTGGCATCGCCCTCCGACCTTCGGGCTGCCACGTGTCTTGGGCCAGCCGATGCGAAGTCCTTTGCCGTTTATCTCCACGGCATGGATGCTTCTTCGATCTCCGATCAGGAAGTTGGCAATCGTGCCAATCTCGCTCTGATCGCCGAGGCGCTATCCATCCGTATCGCGTTGCCCCGCGCTACTTTGCCGTGTCCCACTCAGCCGTCGGCGATTTGTTGGGGGTGGGCGTTCGATGAGCGTGAGATCCGTGTCGCGGCTGCGACGATCACGGACGCAGCCGAGGCTTGCTTTGGGGAGCGGCCCTTTGGGCTCATCGGTTTTTCCAACGGAGGCTATCTGCTCTCGAAGCTGTTTCGCACGTGCAGGGTGGAGGAGGAGTTGCCGGGCGTGAGTTGGATGGTCACGGTTGGGAGTGCTGCTCTCAATGGGGAGATGGGGCCGCAGCCCGCGAGTTTACGGGGTTGTGGTCGCATGGTGATCCTTACCGGTGTCGACGACACGTACAACTTCGATCCCGCGGACCGCTTTCTTCATGCTCTCGAGGGAAAAGGTGCGGACGTGAGAGGTCGACGGTTCGATGGGGGCCACGTCGTACCTGATGCTCCGCTCAGGAGCGTGCTCGAAGAGCTTCTCTCGGGGGCTTCGGTGCCAGCGTCACGCTGAGTGATTGGCTGCTTTAGCGGTCATGGTCATCCCAGGCGCTGCTTCATGGCGGCGAGGACGTCGAGCGCGCCCTCGGCGTAGCGGCTGATCCAGCGGTCGTGGATTTCCTTGATGGGGAGCGGATTGATGTAGTTCCAGCGCAGGCGGCCTTCGCGTTTGACGATAATCAGATCGGCGGCCTCCAGGACGCGCAGGTGCATCATGACCGTGCAGCGGTCGAGCTTGCGCTCGAAGCGCTTGCAGAGGTCTCCCGTCGTGCGGGGTTCGTCGCGGAGGAGGTCGAGGATCGCCCGACGGCGGCCATCGGCGAGCGCTTTGTAGACGCGGTCGTCTCGGATTGACATGTTATATTTTTATAACATATCAAGGCGCCATGGAACTCAAATTCACCGTACAGACCAAGATTCAGAAGCCGGTCGCCGAAGTGTTCGAGGCGGTCCACAACCCGAAGAAGCTCAGCGGCTACTTCACGAGCGGCGGCGCGTCCGGCCCGCTCGTCGAGGGACAGACCGTGATGTGGACGTTCGCGGATAGCAAAGAGGGCGTCTCCGCCTCGGTGCCCGTGAAAGTGCAAGCGGTGGTGAAGGACTCGCTCATTCGCTTCGCGTGGGAAGCCAGCGAGGGCGAGTACGATGTCAAGGCGAACAAGTATCCGAAGGCTGGCGGCTACGACACGCTGGTCGAGATGCGCTTCGAGGCGCTCGGCCCGCAGGAGACGCTGGTCAGCATCTCGGAGCAGGGCTGGCCAGATACGGTCGACGGTCGCAGTGGCTCGTACGCGAACTGCGGCGGCTGGATGCACATGGCGATGTGCCTAAAGGCCTTCGTCGAGCACGGCATCAACCTGCGCGCGGGCTCCATCTAAAAGACGCTCCGCTCCGAAGGCCGGCAGCGCGCGACCTTATGGAGGCTCCAACGGTGCCCTGTCGTCACCACACCGCTGGGGCGCATCGGCCGATAATTCGTGGTCTGGCCATGCGTGTCTCCGTACCGTCAAGCCGCCCGTCGGCCCCCTCGGCGCCTGCCGCTGCCGCGACCGTCGGAGCCGGAGCCACCGCGCGCCCCGCGCTACCGGAAGGGAAAGCGCATCACGTCTCCACCGAAGCTCTACGGCGTTTCACGGGCCGCGTGCTGCCCCGCGACCAGAAGCTCGTGGCGACGCTCGTCGACTGCTTCGACGCCATCGCGCGCCGCGGCGACAGCGTCTGGCCGGGGTTCGACTGGGCCGGCCGCTGCGTGGTGCTCAACCGGCAACCGTCGGCGAAGGAGCCCGCCGCTTATCACCTGGTCATCAATCATCCGGCGCTCGATGCGAGCTACGAGAAGCTTGCGTATGCGAAAGCGGACGTGCGGATGAAACCCGACGCCCTCGCCGACGCCAGCGCCTTCACCTTCACGCCGTTTCACGGAGTGCCGAGCTTCTTCACCAATCTCGCCACGACATTGGACCCGGGCATCACACGGCAGGGGCAGGGTGTAGAGCCGACGCTCGCCACGGCGTCGTTTTGTTTTCATGAGATGTTCCACGAGCGTCAAGACTCCATGGCGCGGCCGCCGGCACCGCCGAGTACGCCGTTCATCGAGTACCTCGACGTGAAGAACGCCACGCTCGCCTTCATGGAGCTGGACGTCGTCGCGCGCTACGGCCTCGGGACGCTGCCGCTCGACGCCGCCATCTTCGACCTGCTGGCGATCCGCCGGCAGCGTACCAAGGAGTTCGCCGCGTCGGTGCTGAACGATCAATTCTTCGACGCGCTCGAGGGGACGCCGACCTTCGTCGAGCACAACCTGCTCATGGCCATCGGCGCCGATGCACAAGCGCGACGTTTCAAGGAGGACATGGCGTCGCGCTTCGCGGCGACGGAGAGCTTCGATCTCCTGCTGCGCAACAAGGCTTACCCCTTCGGCTTCTTGGTTTGTCATATGCTGCGCGAGAAGCTGGGGGAGATCTCGCCGGACTTCTTCAGCAAGACGCCGGTCGGCTTGCTCGAGCAGGTGTGCCGCTTCGAGCCCGCGGCGCTCGATCAGCGCTTCGCCGAGCTTTCACGGGTTGCGGACGTCGCGCGGGCGCGGGCCACCAAGGTGATCGACACGCAACGCACCGCGATGCGACGCGCCAACGATCTCTACGAACCGTCACGCGGCCGCATCGTGCTGCCTCGGATCCGCGGCTTCAGCGCGAGCGACGTCACCATGTTTCCGAACGATCTATGGATGGCGAAGTATGCCTTCTACAGCGCCGACGACACCAACACGACGACCGTGCATCTCGTGAACGACGCCGCCTTGGGTGTCCGCTTCGACGATCACTTCCTCCAGCTGCTCCCCGACGACGCGACGGTCGCGATCGACGGCCGTCCTCCCGTGCCGCTCGCCCATGGGAGCGACATCGGGTTCAGCGAAACCCTGCGCATCGCTGCTCCCTCGGGATTCGATTTGCGTCTCGGAGGAGGCGGGACGCTCAAGACCGAGCCGAACCGCACGCTCGTGTTCGTGCCGCGCGAGAGCTCGTCCTTCAGCGCACCGATGCGTGCCGTCGACGCGAGCCTGCGTTCACCCACCGCGCTCGCGGAGCTCCGTCGCGCCAAGATGCCCATTTTGGACGCGTTGGATGGTCAGATGTCCAGCAACGTCCCGCTGGCTTGACTGAAAGGTGCTACGTCGCTGGCGGGAAGTCTGCTTTACTTGCCGCGATGAAACCTCGCGCTGTCCGGTGCAGCTTCCTTGGTGTCTTCCTCACGTTCCTTTTGCCGGCCACCGTTGCATACGCCGCCGAGCCAGCGGTGAAGAGCGTCGCCGTTCTCCCGCTCAAGGCAAAGAACAAGGCGAGCAAGGATGTCAGCTCGGTGCTCGATGACCTGCTGCTCGCCGCGGTGCAAAAGCACGCTGCCGGCATCCGTGTCGTTGGCCAGGGCGACGTCGACGCCGCTCTCGGGTTCGAGAAGACCAAGCAGGTCGTCGGGTGCGATGCGCTCTCGTGCGCCGCCGAGATCGCCGGGGCGCTCGGAGTCGACAGCATCATCTACGGGAGCTTCTCGCGCCTCGGAAAGAAGTACGTCCTGAGTCTTGGGTGGATCGACCAGCGCACTACGAACAGTCTCGGCCGCGCCAGTGAAGCGATCGGCGCCGAGGAAGACCAGCTCGACGCGGGCGTCAACATGGTCGTCGCGACGTTGTTCGGCGCTCCGAGCACGCCCGTGGCGGCACCCACCGCCGCGAAACCCTCCGCTAAAGCAATCGACCCAATGGACTTGGCTTCGTGGGATCAGCTGAGCGGCACCTGGTACGCCAAGGACGGCGCCATCTACGGCGTGGGTGGTCACCTGGGCTTCAAGGAGATGCTCACGGACTACGCGTTTTCGGCCACCGCCGAGCTGGTGAGCGGGCCGAGCACCATCGTTGCCTGGGTGTCACGCTTCACCCATCCACAGAGCTCGGTCGCCAAGCCCGCGGGCAGTGCCGACCAGGGTTACGGCGTGAACGTGGCGTTCGGCGAGGCCAAGGTGAACGTCTTCCGCGGTGTCAACAACGCCTGGTACGGCGCCAACCCCGCCTGGGGCAATAACTGGCAGAGCATCCAGGGCATCCAGCCCAAGACCAACCGCTGCACCGTCGAAGCAGCCGGTCCGCAGCACAAGATGTCGTGCAACGGGAAGCTCATCTACGAGTTCATCGACGGCACGAACCCCCGCGGCGTGGTCGGGCTCTGGGTGCAGAGCCCGCAGACGGTCGTGCGCTTCACGGACATCAAGCTCGAGAGGCGGTAGAGTGGTCATCGGCACGACATGACGTTCTTGATCACAGGTAGCGCCGGCCATCTCGGCGAGGCTCTGATGCGCCGCCTGAGCGAGCGCGGCGAGTCGGCGCTCGGGGTCGACATCGTGCGCTCGCCGTTCACCCACCGCGTCGCCTCGATCGCGGATCGCGGGGCCGTGCGTGAGCTCATGACCGGTGTGAAGTACGTGGTGCACGCCGCCACGCTTCACAAGCCGCACGTCGCGACGCACACGCGCGAGCAGTTCGTCGGCACCAATGTCCAGGGCACCTTGGTGCTGCTCGAGGAAGCGTTGCGGGCGGGCGTGCAGGCATGCGTGTTCATCAGCACGACTAGCGCGTTCGGCTTGGCGCTGACCCCCAAGGCAGGGGAGCCCGCGACCTGGATCACGGAAGAGGTGATGCCCGTCCCGAAGAACATCTACGGCACCACCAAGGTCCAGGCCGAGGCGCTGTGCGAGCTGTTCGCGCGTAACGAGGGCCTGCCGTGCGTGGTCCTGCGCACGTCGCGCTTCTTTCCCGAGGAAGACGACGACGCCCGAGTCGCTGGTGGGTACGCTAAAGCGAACGCCCAGGCGAACGAGCTGCTCTACCGCCGAGTCGAGCTCGACGACATCGTCGATGCCTGCTTCCTCGGCCTCGAGCATGCTCCGCGGCTGCGCTTCGGTAAGTACATCATCTCCGCGACCACGCCGTTCGGGCGCGAGCATCTGGCCGAGCTCGCGCGCGACGCCCCAGCCGTGGTGGCGCGGCTCTTCCCGGAGTACCCGGCGCTCTACGCCGAGCTGGGCTGGCGCATGTTCCCGATCTTCGACCGCGTCTACGTCAACGCGCTCGCCCGCCAGGAGCTCGGATGGCAGCCGCGCTACGACTTCGCCACCGCGTTGAAGCAACTCGCCGCGAAAGCGGACTTTCGCAGCCGGCTCTCGCGGGAGATCGGCAGCAAGGGATACCATGCTCGCACTTAGCCTCGCCGCGATGCTCGTCGCGGCTCCGACTCTCGACACCAAGCTCCTCGACAAGGAGATCGGCGCGCTCTCGGTCAAGGTGGCGCCGGGCCGCTTGGGTGTCGCGGTCGTCGACCTCGGCTCGGGCAAGCGCTGGAGCCTGCGTGGTGACGAGCGCTTCCCGCTGCAGAGCGTCTTCAAGGTGTTCGCCGGCGCGCTGCTTCTGCAGAAGGTCGACGCAGGCGCCTACAAGCTCGACGCCAGCATCGTCGTGCCCGAGCGCATGCTCTCGGTGTACTGGAGCCCGCTCGCGGAGAGCTTCCGTCCGCCGGAGTCGACCTATCCGCTGACCGAGCTGGTGAGCCTCGCCGTGTCGGTGAGCGACAACACCGCGGGTGATCTCATCTTGCGCCTGGGCGGCGGGCCCAAGGCGATGAACGCGCTGTTCGCTAAGGCGGGCATCAAGGGTGTCCGCGTCGACCGCTACGAGCGTGAGATCCAGCCGCAGTTCTCGGGTCTCGAGCCTTTTGGTCCCGATGAGGTCATCAACCGCGCGAAGTTCGTCGAGGACGTCAACGCCGTGCCCGAGGCGCGGGCGAAGGCGGCTCTCCAAGCCTACCTCGAGGACGTACGCGATACCTCGACGCCCAACGGCGCCGCGGACTTCATCGCCGCCCTGCGTGACGGCAAGCTCCTCGAGCCCGAGACCACGACCTTCCTACTCACCTGCATGGCCAACACGCAGACGGGCGAGAACCGCGTCAAAGCAGGGCTCCCGAAGAACGCCGCCTGGGCGCACAAGACGGGCACGGGTGGGCGCGTGTTCGGCGTGAATTCCGCCGTCAACGACATCGGCATGATCACGCTGCCCAGCGGCAGACGCGTCATCCTCGCGGTGTTCCTCTCCAATATGCGGGCTACGGAGGACGCGGCCGAGGCCGTGCACGCCGATGTGGCGCGGCTCGTCGTGAAAGCCGTGCGCTAGAAGTTTTCGGCGAGCAACCGCGTCTTGCTCTGCACCGAGATGCCGGCGGCGCTGCAGAACGAGTTGATGCTCTTCGGTGTCGACCAGCGCTCGTATTCGAAGAACGCCATGGTGGCGAGCAGGGCGCCGAGCGTGACGATGCCGGTGACCAGAGCGCCCGAGAGCATCTGCTGCACCGTGAAGAAAGAGGTCGCGGCCATGGCGCCGGTGAATCCGGCAAGTCCCAGCGCCGTACCACCCGCGGTGTAGAGGCCACCTGCGTAGTAGTTCTGCCCCAGACCGCGCGCACCGCGGCCGCCAACGATGGGCGCCGGGCCTCCCGCGACCGAGGACGTGCCACCCGTCGGCGCAAGGCTAGGCAAGGTCGGCGGCGGATTGTACTTCTCGCGGTGCCCCCGGATAGTGCTGCGTGCGATGTTTCTGAGGAAGGTGGTCGCCGACTCCTTGGTCGTGTTCGGAACGTCGTTGACCCAGAGCACCTTGCCGGTGAGACGGACTTCGCCGACGGGGCCGGTCAAGCTCCTGTCGCCTGTGGCGGACAGCGCCGTCGTGGTTGGGAACTCCGTCGACTTGGCGCTGAAGCTCGCCTGGTCGTTCTTGACGATGTCCTTGATCGTACCCTTGTCGCGCACCGCGACGTAGAGGCGCGAATCCTCGGGCCTCGCGCCTTCGGATTGGATGTAGATGCGGTCGTACCCCGACTCGGCGAAGCCCGGGTCGTAGTGCGCGATCATCTTGTTGAACATGTCCTCGAACAACACTGCCTGCTCTTCCTCGGGACGATTGGAGGACGGGCGCGGAATACCGCGGACCTCCGGTAGGACGAGCACGCACGGGAACTCTTCGCCCTTGATATAGATGGGGCCGTGGTTTGCGAGCTTGCCGGTCCCGTACGCCATGAACTCGCGTATCTCTTGGATCGTCTCGACGAAGGCGTCGAGGTTGCCGTTCCACAGCTTTTTGCCGCCCTCGGTGAACGCCTTGGCGAGCGCGGCGCGGTCATCGAGCAAGGCGACCGCCTGCTTCAAGGCGCCGTTGTCGAGGATCTTGTCCTTGGCGGGAATGCGGCCGAAGCGGTTGGCGATGAGGCGCGCGGTTTCCTTGTGGGGCTCGCTCCACAGGGCGTCGATCAAGAAGTTGGGGATCGTGCCTTCACCGCTCGGCGCGAGATTCGGCACGGAGAGGTAGGCGTCGAGCGCATTGACGCGCTCGAGAGCGTCCGGCCCCGAGAGCTCGGGAATGCCTTCGTAGCCTTTGCCGGCCTTGATGTGCTCCTTGACGGCGTCGATCTCGGTCGCTGTGATCACCGTGGAGATGGGCTTGGTCTTGGACTTGCCCTGGACCTTCAGCTTCATGATGCCACCAGCCGTGACGTGGTCGTACGGTCTGGTGATGTGGCTGACGTCGAGACTGCGGTTGTCTGTGGCCTTACCGAAGCCGAACATGGTCACCCCTGGGCGCGATTTCGCCAGGTACGTGTATCGACGTGCTTGAGGCAGGGTTGCGTGCGACAACGTCCGAGGGTGATTTTCTGTCACTTTTCAGGGGATACAGAACTGCACACAGCGCCCAGTCGTCGTCTGGGGATTCGGCACGGCACAGACCCAGCCAGCCGGGCAGAGGTTGCCGCTGTCGCAGGATGGGGCCGAGGCGGGGACGTTGCCGTCGTCGAGGCAGAGCGCGTCGCCGTCGACCTGGTTCGCGCACTGGGTGCCGGGGCCGCAGAGCGTGTAGGCCACGCAGTCGCAATTGGAGCGGTAGAAGCTGCTGTCCGCGAGGCAGCCGCCGGCGTTGATCTCCGCGCATGAGCTGGCGAGGAACGTGTCGCGGGCCGCCCGGGTGATGCCGTCGTAAACACACTGATCGACGTAGGTGCCGCGGCTCACGGAGCCCTGGCAGCCGATGTCCGCGAGACAAAAGTCCGTGCGGTCGTAAACGTCATTGCACAGCGCGGCCGACTCGGAGAACGGATGGTCGTCGTCCGAGCAGGCCGCCATGGCGAGCGCGCAGCAAAGGAGCGCGCGCAGCTGCTTCAAGCCTTACTCGGCTCGAGAGACCCGCCGATCATGCCGCTGCCGTCGGCCTTCTTGCGCTCTTTGTCGATGGCCTGGCGCTTCTCGATCTCCTCGCGCGAGGTCATGCGGACCTTCGGCGGCTCGCGCGTCATGGGACGGCCGTCGACGAGGTCGTTGATCTCGTGCGCCTCGAGGGTCTCGTAGACGATGAGCGCCTCGGAGATGCGGTGCAGCGCTTCCATGTGATCCTGGAGGATCTTCTTGGCGCGGTTGTACTGCGCGAGGAGGATGGTGCGGACCTCTTGGTCGATCTCGACCGCGGTCTGCTCCGAGTACTCCTGTTGCTGGCCAATCTCGCGGCCGAGGAAGATGCTCTCTTCCTTCTTACCGAAGGTTAGGGGTCCGAGCTTCTCGCTCATGCCCCACTCGGCGACCATCTTGCGGGCCAGGTCAGTGGCGCGCTCGATGTCGTTACCGGCACCGGTGGTCATCTCGTTGAACACCAGCTCCTCGGCGATGCGTCCGCCATAGAGGATGGCGAGCTGATCGAGAGCATAGCTCTTCGACATGCTATAGCGGTCTTCGACCGGCAACTGCTGCGTGACACCGAGCGCTCTACCGCGCGGAATGATGGTGACCTTGTGCACCGGGTCGGCGTTGGGGACCATCTTGGCGACGAGCGTGTGACCCGCCTCGTGGAAAGCGGTGGTGCGCTTTTCCTTCTCGGACAGGATCATGCTCTTGCGCTCGGAGCCCATGAGCACCTTGTCCTTGGCGCGCTCGAAATCCATCTGCGCGACCTTCGACTTGTTCTCACGGGCCGCGATCAAAGCGGCCTCGTTGACCAAGTTCGCGAGATCGGCGCCGGAGAAGCCGGGCGTACCGCGCGCCAGCACCTCGAGCTCGACGTCCTCCGCGAGCGGCACCTTCTTGGTGTGCACCTTGAGGATCTCGCCACGGCCACCGAGGTCGGGCCTCGGCACCACGACGCGGCGGTCGAAGCGACCCGGACGGAGCAGGGCGGGATCGAGGACGTCGGGGCGGTTGGTCGCCGCGATGAGGATGACGCCCTCGTTGGACTCGAAGCCGTCCATCTCGACGAGCAATTGGTTGAGCGTCTGCTCGCGCTCGTCGTGACCACCGCCGAGGCCGGCTCCGCGATGGCGGCCGACGGCGTCGATCTCGTCGATGAAGATGATGCACGGCGCGTGCTTCTTCGCCTGCTCGAACAGGTCACGGACCCGCGAGGCGCCGACGCCGACGAACATCTCGACGAAGTC
>JBDHVB010000081.1:0-22093 GCA_039809465.1 Myxococcota bacterium | reverse complement strand
AGGGTGTAGTGAAAGCTGACGACCTTGTTTGCACCGACCACGTTCTTGTTCGCCACGAGGAGCTCCTTGAGCCGTCTGGTCTATCAGGGGTCCCGCCGACCCACAATGCACGGCACCCGTGGGAGCGCTCGCGCCCCACCGCAAGGATCGTCCACGTTTTCGCGTCGCAAAGTGCGACACCGTGATCGCCAGTACGCGTGACGACTTGCGTACCGCCGTTTCCATGCGCTTTACACCGGCACGCGCTTCGCAATGCCTCCCTGCATGGCAAGCGTCCTCCAAACTCTTTCATCGTTCCATGGCGTGAGGATGCGCGACCCGCGAGAGCTACTAGCGAGCGTCTTCGGCTACCACGCCTTCCGTGGTCACCAGGCCGACATCATCGCGCACATCGCGGGCGGTGGTGACGCGCTCGTCGTCATGCCTACGGGCGGCGGTAAGTCGCTTTGCTATCAGATCCCTGCGCTCATGCGGCCGGGCTGCGCCGTCGTGGTGTCGCCGCTCATCGCGTTGATGCAAGACCAGGTCTCCGCGCTCAAGCAGCTCGATGTGCGCGCGGCGGTGCTCAATTCGACTCTGTCGCTCGAAGAGGCCTCCAGCACGGAGAACGCCCTGCGCCGTGGCGAGCTCGATCTCGTCTACGTCGCACCCGAGCGCCTGGTGATGCCGCGCTTCTTGTCGGTGCTCGAGCGCAGCAAGCTCGCGCTCTTCGCCATCGACGAGGCGCATTGCGTCTCGCAGTGGGGGCACGACTTCCGCCCCGAATATCTGCAGCTCGCGCTCCTCGCCGAGAAGTTCCCGGGCGTGCCGCGCATCGCGTTGACCGCTACAGCGGATGAGCCCACGCGCAACGACATCGTCGCGCGCTTGCAGCTGGGTGAGGCGCGGCAGTTCATCAGCGGCTTCGACCGGCCGAACATCCGCTACAACGTCACGCCCAAGGCGAACCCACGCGCGCAGCTCGCGCGTTTCCTCACGTCCCACAAAGACGAGCCCGGCATCATCTATTGCTTGTCACGCAAGCGCGTCGAAGACACCGCCGAGGCGCTACGCGGCGAAGGCATGAACGTCCTGCCGTACCACGCCGGGCTCGCGTCCACGGAGCGTCACGCCAACCAAGATCGCTTCCTGCGTGACGACGCGATGATCATGGTCGCGACCGTGGCGTTCGGCATGGGCATCGACAAACCAGATGTCCGCTTCGTCTTCCACGCCGACCCCCCGAAGAGCATCGAGGCTTACTACCAGGAGACCGGCCGCGCCGGCCGCGATGGCGCACCCGCTGAAGCGCACATGCTCTACGGCCTGCAAGACATGGCCCTGCTACGGCAGCTGCTCGCGCGTGGTGAAGGCGACGATGCGCATCGGCGTGTCGAGCGTCACAAGCTCACGGCGCTCTGGGGGTACTGCGAGAGCATGCGTTGCCGGCGCCAGGTGCTGCTCGAGTACTTCGGTGAAAAACGCGATGAGCCGTGTGGCAATTGCGACAGCTGTCTGTCGCCAGTGACCGGCTGGGACGGTACGGTCGCCGCGCAAAAAGCGCTCTCGGCCATCTACCGCACGGGGCAACGCTATGGCGTTGGGTACCTGGTCGATGTCCTGCGCGGCGAGAAGACGGAGCGCATCGAGCGCGCGGGGCACGACACGTTGAGCGTGTTCGGCGTCGGCCGTGACCTCGAAGCCGGCACTTGGCAGTCAGTCTTCCGGCAGCTGGTGGCGGCCGGGATGGTCGAAGTGGATGTCGAAGGCCACGGGAGTCTCACCCTCACAGGGGAGGCACGGCCAGTGTTGAAGGGTGAAAAGAGCGTCACGCTGCGTCCCGACTTGAGACCGTCCGCGAAAACGGTGCGAGGCGCCCGCGCCCCAGACGAAGAGCTCGCCGACCCGAACGACGTGGCGCTATTCCACACCTTGCGCAGCAAACGGCTCGAGCTCGCAAAGGCACAGAACGTCCCCCCATACGTCATCTTCCACGACCGCACATTGCGTGAGATGGCCCGCAAGAAGCCTAGGAGCATCGACGAGCTCGCGCAGGTGAGTGGCGTGGGTGCTAGCAAATTGGAGCGCTACGGGGCGGATTTCGTGGCGCTGGTCGCGGCTCATCCTCAAGTTGAGTGAGGGGGAGATGAGTCATGAAGCAAAAGCAAACGGATCGGAACACCGATCACGGCAAACCTCGCACGCCTGCCGACGACCGCCGCGAGCTCGTCGAGAACGATCGCGACGGGCTGGTCAGCGAGGGAAATACGCGCGCGACGGGCGGCTATCACACCGAGGAGATGCCACGCTCGAAGCACGGCGGCCGCGTCCACAAGACATCGCCTGCTGGCCTCGCCAAGCGCGGGGGACGGCCGCGGCACTGATGTGCTCGTGGCGGCTCGCGCTCACCGCGGCGCTCGCGGTCCGCGATGCTTGATTGTCCGCTTCGACGGACAGTGAGGCCGGGGCTGCGGTGCTTCGGACGGGACTTGGAGCAACGAAAATCGGTTAAAAAGGGAGCCGCGGGTTGCCTGGTGCCGATTGCCGATTGCCGAGCGCACCGCCAACGCAGCGGCAGTCGCCGCATCGGTGCGGATCATCGCGTCCGATGCGGCGTTGCTCTTCAAAAAGCTTAGATGCTCAGCGCCCCTGTTCGCATCAGGTAAGCCAAGCGCTGGCGCTGCTCGTCGTCGAGCATGGCGTGCACCTTGCGGAGCGCGTCTTGGACGGCCTTGCGGACGTGCTCGGCGCTCTTCACGCGCTCGTGACCCGCGGTGTCGGCTTTCGATTCGTCGAAAGTTGGGGATGCCAGGGCGTCGGCGAAGCTGTTGACCGTGCGGCGGTAGTCCACGGCTGCTTGGGCGCGCTCGGTCTTGAGCTCGTTCAAGATGACCGCGAGCTTCTCGACCTGGTCGTCGGTGAGCTCCAGCTTGTGTGCCATGAAGCGCAACGGGCGGCGCACGCCGAAGCTCATCCCTTCGCCGTCGTCTCCTCCTCCGCCGTGCCAGCCTTCACCTGGGTGGCCATGGTGTCCGCGATGGCGGCCTCCGAAGTGACGCATGCGTCCGTAGGCTTCGTCGTCGGGACTGTCGTGGCCGCCGCCGGGATGGGCATAGGCATCAGAAGAGGAATGGCAAGAATGGTGGCGGCGCCACCAATAAGGAAATCCACGCATTTTCACACTCCACGCGCCGGAGCATTCGCTTCCAGCGGGGTTTCACGCGGCCTCGTTGCGAGGTGCGTCACGCGGGCGACATGCCTCGCGCGCCTCTAGGATATGGGGTGCGTCGGCGCTGTCAATGGCGCTGGCGATGCGCTGGTTGGTGTCGATGCGGGTCTGGGGCCGCGGGCGAAGGTGGCATGGCGACGCGGGTCCAGCGCGCCACGGCCTCGTGGATGATGGCGAGCTGCTGCGGTAAGCGCGACAAACGTAGCGCCAGCGTTGGGGAAACGCCGTCGACGGGCTCGAACGTCGGGAGTGGCGCCGGCCGGCGCTCGCCGCGGACCGCGCTCTCGAGATCACCCAGCACCAGGTCGACGCGCTCACGAAACATCTCGAGGCGCGGCGTCGGCACCGATGACTCGAGTGACCGTGCGGCCGCCAAGGCGCTGCAGGTCGCTCCCACGCGGCGGCCGTAGAGCAGCAGCGTCATCATCGGCTCCAGGCGCTTGGTGTCGGCGCCGATCTCCGCCAAGCGCCGCTGAAAGGAGGCCTCGGCGAGGTTCAGCTTGAGACCGCAATTGCGGCGCGCCTCCATGAACTTCGCGGTCTGCGCGGCAGTCGGCTCCTCGACCACGCGCATCGCTTCGTCGAAGTAGGCGCGCACCGCCCTCAGCGCGTCCGCGATAGCGTCAGGTAGCTGCTCGCCTTCGCGTTGCGGCCAGAACAAACGCGAGCCAATCAGCGCCAGCATACCGCCGATGAGCGTGTTGATGATGCGCACCTGCGGCAGATCCACGTCGTACGCGTGCACCTCGGCGAGCAGCACGAAGCAGGGTGTGAGGAAGAAAGTGTAGAGCCCGTAGTTGAGCTGCATGACCGACGCGCAGATGCCGGAGAGCAACGTCGCGATGATCATCAAGCCGCTGTTCGACTGCACATACGACATCACCAGCGCGGTGACGATGCCGCCCGCCGCTGTGCCGGCGACGCGCTGCAAGGTCTTGGTGGCGGTCGCGACCGTGTATGGCTGCAGCAAGATCAAAACGTTGAGCGACACCCAGTAGCCGCGCTCGAGCTCGAGGTACTGCGTGATGATGACGGCCGCGGTCGCCATGATGGACGTGCGCATCGCGTGACGCACCTGCAGCGGGTGAGTGCGCAGATCCTCGGCCAGGCGGCGCAGGAGCGGCGTGCGCGCGGTCTCGGTGCCCGACGCGACCGGCGCCTGCACCTGCGGCGTGACCTGCGAGTCGTACAGCCGATCGGTCGTGTCGTAGGCGTTGGCGATGCCGTCACGCAGGCGCATCATCACCGCTTGCACGTGCCGGCGATGCAACGCTTCAGCGGACGTCATGTCGCCGCCTAGCGAGATCTCGCTGCCGATGAGCGTCCAGTCGATGCGCGGTTCGCCGAGGCGGCCTTCGTTCTCGATGCGGTCGGCGATCTCGTCGAGGCAATGCTCGACGCGCTTCAGTGCGTCGCCAACGGCCGCGTGCGTCTCGGTAGCGTGCGGATCACGGCTCGCGTTGTCGAGCACGTCTTCGAGCGCGACGACCGCGCTGAACAGCAAGTCGATGTTCTGCAGCAAGACGTTCAAGAGCGCGCCGCGGCCGCTCTCCGCCCGGCGCCCACGACGTGTCGCCGCGAGCACCGCGCGCGCGTGCTCGATGGCCTCGCGAATCGGGCCGTGCGTGCGCGACACCTCGGTGAGCCAATCCGCCGTGCCGAGCTTCAAGTTCGGGGCATGCACCACCCGCGCATGCGCCGCGACCGCGCGGTAACACGCCGCGACCGCGCGCCGTCCCGGCCGATAGACGCGGATCGGCCAGAAGAGCAGGGCGAGGAGCATCGCCCACAGGCCGCCCGCGAGCGTCCCCGCGACGCGCTCGAGCATGACCATGAGATCGAACGACCCGGGCGGATAGCCGAGCGAGATCGCGAAGACCACCAACGCCGTGACGCCCGCGGAGGTGATGATCGGACTCAACACGCCCATCAGGTTGAAGGCCGCGGTGCACACCAGCATCGCGAGCGGCCCCGCCCAAAAGAAGTCTTGCGAAAAGACCCCGGCGAGCGTCCCGAGCCCGACCGCGATGGCCGAAGCAATCGTCGCGCCGCCCATGGTCTCGGCGCGGGTACGGTAGGAACCACCCTTGTCCGCGATAGCAATCAGGAAGCCCGCCGTGCTCATCCAGGTGGTCGCGGGCGCGCTGATGAACGGCCCGACGAACAACGGCACGATGGTCGCAAGCGCGGTGCGAACCCCGAGCATCAACGCCGGCTTCCCCGGCGTGAACTTCATGGTTTCCCGAACTTGATGCTGAACCTGGCGCGACAGCTCACGCACGGGCGCGGTGATCGTCACGTTGTTTGCCGCTTGTTCCGCCTTCGGCGGCGCGGCTGTCGAGCTCGCGCCGCGCCTTCGGCACGGAAAGCGCGAACCCGACGTGAGGCTACCTCAGCGCTTCGGATGGCATCGTGTTGCCATACGAGGCGGCTTCGCGCGGGGGTTGAAGGGGCTCGGTGATTCTCGGGGCTGGGCTCTGTGGAGTGCTGGTAACGTTTGACGTCGTGCACAGACCCGCGCTGCGCGTGCAATGTGCTGGTCAATGAGCGGGGGCGGCGCTCGTTCCGCCTTCGGCGGCGCGGCTGTCGAGCTCGCGCCGCGCCTTCGGCACGGAAAGCGCGAACCCGACGTGAGGTGACCTCAGCGCTTCGGATGGCGTCGTGTTGCCATACGAGGCGGCTCCGCGCGGGAGATAACGAGCTGGCGAGCTTCACGAGCCTTCGCTCTGCGAAGCAACGGCGGCCTTTCACGCCGGGCACAGACCCGCGCTGCGCGTGCAATGTCTGGGGCAACGCGGGGCGGCGGTTACGCCGATTCCACGTTCTCCGCCATGGCGCGGGCCCAGAGGCGCTGCTTGGTGGTCTCGATGCGTTGGCGCACGGTTGCTTGGCTCTCTCCGAGCACGCTGGCGATCTCGGTCGAGCCGTAGCCCAAGACGTGCAGCTCGAGGGCGCAGCGGTCGACGTCGGCGATGCCGTCGCCGCCGCGTGGCGGTTGCTCGAAGGCGTCGGGCTCGAGCTTGAAGGCTTCCTCGGCGGCGATTTCGAGCCAGGCGAGGAAGGGCATGCCGCTCGATTGGAGCGCGGCGATGCGGCGCATGGCGAGGCAAGCGCACTCCCAGGCGCGGCCTTTGGTGATGAAGCGGTGGCGCTTGGAGAAGACGCGGGCGCGGACGACGCGATAGACGACTCCGCCATAACGTGCTTCGAGAGCGCCGAGCGCGTGGGCATCGCCGCGGGCCGCGCTGAGCACCAGCTGGTCGAGGATCTCGCTGTTGGCGGTGAGGGCATTGGAATCAGCCATGGATGTGGTCCTCGGTGTGCGTGTAGGCGCAGGAGGTGCAACGGCGCGATCCTCCAATTCCTTGAGACCTCTTTCATGACGCGCCCACATTTCATGACGCGCCGCCGAAGAGGTCGCGGGCAACCAGCGCAAGACCCCGGCCGACCGTCGTCATCTCCTCGCCGCCCCTCACTTTTTCCTGGCCGAAGCGCTCCGCGAAGAGCTCCCGCACCGCCGGTACGAGCGAGGTGCCGCCCGTCATGAAGACGCGATCGACCGCGCCCACCTCGAGTCCGGCCTTTTGCATGACCCGATCCGTGGCGGCGCCGATGGCGGCGAGATCCGGTGCGATCCACCTCTCCAGCTCGGCCCGGCTCACGTCGAGCTTCAGGCCCGCGGGCTGGAAATCGATGGTGGTCGACGGCTTGCTCGACAGCTCGACCTTGGCGCGCTCGACGGCGCGGTGCAGAGCGTAGCCCAGATCCTCGTCGATGATGCGGTAGAGCATCTCGATCGCGTCGGACGCGTATGCGTTATCGCGGATGTCATCGAGCAGCTGCATCGTCTTCTGCGACTTCAAGAACGACAGCAGGTGCCAGCGCGAGAGCGAGTTGTAGATCCACAGCGGCACGTCGGCGTCACCGCCGAACGTCTTGTACTTGGTGCCAAGGCCCAACAAAGGCGCGATGGCGTGCTTGATGATGCGCTGATCGAAGGCATCACCGGCCAAGGCGACACCGTCGCTCGCGCGGACGCGGCGCGGCTCGCCGGCATTGGCGCGCGCCCGCGCACCCGGGCCGACGTCGATCAAGCAAAGGTCGGTCGTACCGCCACCGAAGTCGGCGATGAGCACGAGCTCGTCGTGATCCAAGCGCTGCTCGTAGCCGTACGCCGCCGCCACCGGCTCGAGCTCGAAGCGCACCTCGGTGAAGCCCGCCGCGGCGAAGGCCTTGCGGATGCGCTCCTCGCCCAGCGCGTCGCCCTCGGCATCGGCGTCGTCGTTGACGAAGTGCACGGGTCGGCCGACGACCGCGCGTGTCGGCAGCTCGCGGCCAGCGCCATCACGCAGCGCCGCGATGATGAAGGTGATGAGCTGCTCGAGCTGATAGACCCGGTTGAAGATGTTGGTCGACTTGAAGGTGCGGCTCGCCGCGTGCGACTTGATCGACTGGATGAACCGGCCGCGCACGTCGCTCGCG
This sequence comes from Myxococcota bacterium, assembly GCA_039809465.1. Taxonomy (GTDB): domain Bacteria; phylum Myxococcota; class XYA12-FULL-58-9; order XYA12-FULL-58-9; family JALHOP01; genus JALHOP01. The sequence goes on along the minus strand of JBDHVB010000081.1, from coordinate 14,403 downwards.
AGGTAGGCGTTGATGGCTTGCATGCCGATGGCTGGCGGCGCCGGGCGTCCGTCGACGCGGGCCTCGGGGTCGAAGTAGAGCACCGAGCGCACCGTGTCGTAGCCGACGCCGCCGACCTCGTAGCGCGTAAGGCTAACCCCGCCATCGGCGTCCGCGACCGCTAGCGCGCTGTTGGTGGTGCCGAAATCGATTCCGACGAACATCTCGAGCGGCCCCTACAGGCGGACCCCATCGAGCGGCAAGAGCTCGTAGGCAGACACGGGTACACGGTTGATGTCGCCGTCGATGAGGAGCAGGGAGGTCGGGGCCTGGGGCGTCGTCCCCACGCGATAGCGGACATCGTCGCCGTCCACGGACAGACAGCGGATGGAGCCCGCGGTCGAGCTCGCGGTGGACACATCGGTCCAGCGCGGCATCTCTTTCACGCAGCGCGCGTGCGACGTGTGACCGCACGCCTGACGCAGGCCGGGCAGCAAGCCGCGCGGGTCGAAGCGGCGCACGCGCTCGGAGTTCATCTCCCATTGCCGGTCGACGATACCGTCGCGGTCGGGATCGGCGGGGCGGTGATGAACGAGCCCGCCACCTTCGTTGCCGCTGATGCCAAAGGTACAAAGAGGAGCGAGATCGAGCTCCGCATCCTCGCCCGCCCTCCATTTGGGAGCGACGCGCCCGACGCGGTGCCGCAAGAACCCATTCAGCGCCTCGGCGACCTCGGGCACCGTCGTGGCGTGACTGTCCGCGTTGGCGAGGTCGGTCGTGGTGACGCCCGCATGCGTGACGAGCAAGTCTTCGCCATCGCGCCAGGCCGCGAGCGCGAGGCCAACACGGTCCTCCATGAGTAGTGTCTGCAATAGCGTGCGCTGCTCGACCATGAACGCGGAGAAGTCACGGAGCGCGACCTCGGGCGTGGGGATGCGCGGAAAGTCCGCGAAGAATTTGTCGCGCAGCTCCGGCCGTACGGCACACCTTTGCGCGAAGAGCTGTGCCGCGGCGAAGCCCTCGTCGGTCTCGAAGGCGAGCTCTTGCACGCGCGCCATGTCGTGGTTGCCGAGCAGCACCACCGTCTGCTCCCGCGGATGGTCCGTCAGCCAGCGGACGATGCGTGTCCCCTCACGCCCGACGACGTGGGCGTTCGACGCGTCGACGACGCCGTAGTCGAAATAGTCACCGACCGACACCAGACCGACGTCGGGCGCCAGGCGATCGCCGCGCAGCAACCCGTAGCGCGTGAGCACCTGCATGAAGCGGTCGAAGGTGGTCTGCAGATCGCCGATCGCAAACCACCGCCTGTCATTACGCACGGGTCTCATTCGGAGGCGTTGGCTATCGTACGATGAATGTGCTCAATGCGGCTATGGGTCTATTGGTTTCGTGGTTCGTCTTGGCGGTCTGCATCTGGCTGACCTCCGCGGTGCTCCCCGGCTTCAAGGTGCGTAGCTTCGGCGGCTCCATCTTGGTGGCGGCCGTCTTCGCCATCCTCAACTACCTCCTGGGCTGGTTTTTCTTCGTGGTCATCGGCATCGGCACGCTGGGCCTGGGCTTCCTCTTGGCCTTCATCACCCACTGGATCGTCGACGCCATCATGCTCAAGCTCACCGGCGCCATGATGCGCTCGCTCGAAGTGAAGAGCTTCGGCTGGGCCCTCGCGGCCGCGCTGGTCATCGCCATGTTCGGCAACGTCGCCCAGTACTTCTTCGCGCAGGGCCAGCCGTACCGATTCTGAAGACGACGAATAATTGGATCCCCGCCCACAAGCCTTGTAAGCTCGCAGGCACTATGGCGGCAGACCATCCATTGCGTTGGATTGGTGGGGCGGCGCTCGTGGTGGGGTTGTTCGTGCTTGGCGCGACCTCCTTCCAGAAGCGGCCGGAGACCCTCGCGTTGTCGCTCGAGCGGACGACGGTCGAGTACGCCAAGGACCGCGCCGAGGCCGTGGCCAAGACGAGCATCCCGGTCACCGCGCCAAAGTTGGCCTCGCACAAGCCGGCGGCGCGTAAGCCGTCCGAGCGTATTGCGCGAGCACCGTTCGAGCACGTGCCGTGCGCGACCATCGCGCAAGCCACCACCGCGCCAGGTCTCAGCGCCTCGTCGTCGGGTGGCAACGAGCTCACGCGCACCTTGCGTGCCGTGGCCAAACAAGTCGCCAGCTTCAACGACGCCGTGCCGACGCGCGACGTCCGCACCATTCACGGCAATCAGGTCGCTCAGCTTCCGCCTTCGGTGATCCTCTTGGCCGCACGGCCATTGCGCGGTCCCCCGGCTGTCTGAAGTCGCAGCAGCACCTGTCGTAAATTTTTGCAGTCACACACAACCGGTCGTGTCCCCGACATGACCTCGTTTGGAGTTCTCAGTCATGCATGAGGCAGCAGAGTTTTACCGCGCTGGCGGCATTTGGATGCACCCGATCGCCATCGTCTCGATCTTCGTGGTCGGCATCTCGTTCGAGCGCATCTACGCGCTCTACTTCAAGTACAACATCAACGCGTCGCAGTTCATGGCGCAGATCCAGAAGCTGGTCCTGACCAACAACATCGACCGCGCCATCAAGCTTTGCAACGCGTCGCCGCAGGCCGCTCTGCCGCGCGTCATCAAGGCCGCGCTCACCCGCGCCAACAAGGGCGAGGTCGAGATCGAAAACGCATTGGAAGAAGCGAGCGTCGAGGTCCTGCGTGACATCGGCAAGCGCATTCCGATCCTCCCCAACCTCGCGAACGTCGCGACCCTCTGCGGTCTGTTGGGTACCATCGTCGGTCTGATCGAAGCGTTCTCCGCGGTCGCCAGCGCGCCGCCGGACATGAAGAGCCAGCTGCTCACCCAGGCGCTCGCCATCGGTCTGAACGCGACGGCGTTGGGCCTCATCGTCGCCATCCCGGCGCTCTTGTTCTTCGTGTTCCTGAGCACGTCGTCGAAGAAGATCATCGAGGACGTCGATCAGTACTCGCTGAAGATCCAGAACCTGCTGGTCGCGCGCAGCCGCAATCCGCAGGCGGTCCAGGCCGAGTCGGCCGCCGGGGCTTAATCCATGTCGTTCTCCCCTTCGAGCCGAAACCGAGAAGAGCTTGGTGAGGTGTCGATCAACCTCAACCCGATGATGGACATGTTCGCGGTGCTCATTCCGGCACTGCTCATGCTGTCAGCGGTCGTCGAGGTGGCAATCGTCGAAGTGTCGGCGCCGTCCATCGGGCCGTCCGCTGAAGCGCCGCCCAAAGAGGACAAGCCGCCGCTCAACTTGACCGTCACCGTCACCGACAGTGGCTACATGTTGACGGCGTCAGGTGGTGAGCTCGCGGGCATTCCGAAGGTCGACCCGAGCACGCCGATGCCGCAGATCCCCATCAAGGAGATGCCCGTTGTTTGCTCGCGTTATCGCGGCACGACGCCGCCGCCGCGTTCACGCAACGCGGATCGGCCACCGTGCAACGACACCAACGCGCGTGACGCGGTCATGTTCTGGGCCTACGACACCGAGACGCTCAACCAAGCGATGTTGAAGATCCATCGCGACTATCCGGACGAGCGCCGTCTCATCGTCGCCGCCGAGTCCAGCGTTCAGTACGAGAGCATCATGGACGTGCTCGATGCGACCCGTGTCACGCGCTTAGCGGACGGCTCGCTCGAGGCCATGTTCGATCAGGTCGTGCTCTCTCCAGCGACCAACATGTAACCGCCGCGCCGATCAGCGATCGGCGCGCGGTACGAAGGAATTCGAAATGTCGAGCATGTCAGGTGGTGGCAACACGATGGGCGGCACAGGCCCAGGCTTCGCCGCCCCGATGACGGAAGGTGGCGTGCCGTATTTGGGCGAAGCCATGAGGCACCGGACGCAGGACGAGCTCTATTCGGAGATGCGTGCCCGCGAGAAGAAGAAGGCGAAGCGCATGAAGCGAAAGCATGCGCACGACCATCCGGTCGACGTCTCCATCAACTCGCTGCTCGACATCTTGAGCGTCATCCTCGTCTTCTTGATGAAGAGCTACTCGGCGAGCAGCATCAACGTGAAGCCGTCGAAGGAGCTGCAGATCCCGTTCACCAAGTCGATCGAGCCGCCGTTCGAATCGACCGCGGTGACGGTCACGCTCAAGCACGTGCTGGTCGACGACGTGCCGATCATGGATCTCGACGAGGGTGGCAAGATCCGGCCCGAGGATCTCGCGGAGGAGCAGATGCTCTTGCAGCCGCTCTACAACAAGCTCCTCGACGAGGTCGAAAAGCGTAAGAAGATCATGCAAAAGAACACGAACGTCGAGGCCAAGATCGACATGACCTTGATAGCCGACAGGTTCATACCCTTCGACCTGCTCACACGTGTGATGTACACGGCGGGGCAGGCCGAGTTCTCGAAGTTCGACTTCATCGCGATAAAGCTCGAAGGTGGATGAAGCTCATCCGCGACCGACTTCGAGTTTGGCTCGAAGTCGGTTGATTCAGCGGCTAAAACGTAGGCACGAATCACAAGGTTGTACTGCTGCCCCCAAGGTGACGGATGCTTGACTATCTCATTGCTGGTGGACCCTTCATGTTCGCCACGCTTTCGGTGTCGATCCTGTGCGTTGCGATCTTCATCCTGCGCATGACGTATCTCTGGCGTCGCGCCGGCAAGGGCGAGCTCCTGCGGTCGCAGGTCATGCAGTTCGTCGAGGAGCGCAACTACCGCAACGCCATTCGCGTGGTCAGCGGTAACAGCTCGCCGCTCGGCAAGGTGCTGCAGGCGGCCTTGGTGCGCGCCAACCGCAGCGAAAAGGAGATCCGCCGCGCCGTCGAGTCGGCCGCGATCGAGGAGATCCCGAAGGTGCGCGGCTCGACCGTTTACCTGCCGCAGCTCTCCAACTTGGCGACGCTCTTGGGCCTCCTGGGTACCATCGAAGGTCTGATCGTTACGTTCCAAGGCGCGTCGGGTGAGTCGGCCGCTGTCCGCCAAGAAGCACTGGCCCGCGGTATTTCGATCGCGTTCTACAACACGTTCTTCGGGCTGCTCGTCGCGACGATGGGCGTCGTCTTCTACCTCATCCTCCTGGCGCGCACGAACGCGGTCCTGGGGCTCATCGAGCGGTCCGCTGCAACGGTCATCGACTCGCTGCTCTGGACCCGCGAGCAACCCGGTAAGAAGACCGCTTAAGCGAGCATGTCGGCTCCAAACAAAGGCATCGGCGCCGGGCTATTCGGCAAGGAGTCGGGGACCGTCTACGACGTGTACCTCAACCTGACGCCCTTGATGGACGTCATGTCGAACCTGTTGTTCTTCCTCTTGGCGTCGTTCGGCGCCACCATGGTCGCCATCATGCCGACCACGGTGCCGACGGTGTCGAGCGGTGAGTCGACGCCTGACCCCGACAAGACGGAAGACGCGGTCAACGTCACGCTGCGCGCCGACGGCACGGGCATCACGCTCAAGTGCGAGAGCGATACGCTGGCGCCCGACCTGCTCAAGGATCTCGGTGGCAAGATCCCCAAGAAGGACGGCCAGTACGATTACAAGCAGCTGACCGCGACGCTGAAGAGCATCAAGGAGAAGTACCGCGCTTCGAAGAGCGTGGTGGTCGTCCCCGATGACGGGTTGCCGTACGAGGTGATCGTCAAGATCCTCGACGCCGCCCGCGACACGCGGCTCGTCGACACCAAGAACTCCATCCTGTTCCCCGACGTCGTGCTGTCCGGTATAGCGACACATGACGCCGACGGAAACTTGCTGAAATGATGCGTTGGGCCGCCGGCTGGAAAGGCGGCCAGAGGTAAGTCATGGCCGGTGGTGGTGGTGGCGATGGAGAGATGGACGTCAACATCAACTTGACGGCCCTCCTCGACATTCTGACGAATCTCCTCTTCTTCTTGATGGTCGGCTTCATGTCGTCGAAGGCGTCGATGGAGCTCGACGGTGGCATGCAGCTGCCGACCTCGACGGCGCAGCTCGAGCCCAAGAAGGCGGTGCAGGTGACCGTGGCGCGCAAGGAGCTGCGTGTCGAGAAGGAAGTCATCGCGCAGCTGCGTGACGGCAAGGTCGTCGCGGCGAAGACGCAAGAAGGCAAGATCGATCCGCTCCTGCAGCGCTTGCAGGTCATTCGCAAGGAGAAGAACGCGACCGGCCCCGAGGCCGACATCCTCTTCGTGCTTTGCGACAAGGACACCCCCTACGGCCTCTTGCGCCGTGTCATGATGACCGCGGCGGAGGCTGGTTATCCAAAGTTCCGCATGGCCGTGCTCATGCAGTGAGCAGGGTCCGGGGGGAGTGTGAATCATGAGTGACGCCGATCGGGCAGCGCGTGCCGAGGACGCATTGGCGCGCCGTGACGATCTGTACGCCCTGGTCTTTCACGATCTGCGCAATCCGCTGAACACCATCAGCATGTCGCTCGCGCTCCTGGCCGACGACGTACCGCCGACCGGCAAGGACACCATCGCCCGCATCAAGCGCGCCGTCGACAAGATGGAGAAGCTGATGCGGGACATCACCGAGCTGACGCGCCTCGAGGGCGGTCAAGTGAAGCTCGAGCCCGTGTCGCTCGGCGTCGCCGATGTGCTCGCGCATGCCTTCGAGCCGTTCGGCCAGCGCGCCGCGAGCCGCAACGTGAAGCTCGAGACCGGCCTCGTCGACCCTGCGCTACGCTTCAGCATCGAGCGCGAGCGCTTCAACCAGGCGCTGCACGCGCTCATCGACAACGCCATCCGTCACGCCCCCGACGGCGGCACGGTCAGCCTGAACGCCACGAGCCGCGGCGGTCAAATCGAGATCTCTGTCCGTGATAACGGACCAGGCATCTCCGCCGAGGACCAGACCACCGTGTTCACCCGCCATCACCGCGTCAACAAGAAGCGCGGTCACGGCTTGGGCTTGGGGCTCGCCATCGCGCACCTCATCGTCCAGCTCCACGGCGGGAGCGCGGGGGTCGAGAGCGAGGTCGGCAAAGGCGCGACCTTCTTCTTGCGGTTGCCGGTGGCTTAGCTCAGCGGGGCTTGGCTCGGTGGCTCGGTGGCTCGGCGCCGGCGGTTTTGGCCCTGGCGGCTCAGCGGGGCATCAAGCTGGTCAGCGCGATCACGGTCGCTTCGACGCCGCGCTTGATGGTGATCTCCGCGGTCGGCGCGAAGCGGCTGTTGTGGGCCGTGGGGAGCGGCTTGCCTTCCTTGCGGAGCGTGTCGATCACCCTGGGATCGGTCGCGCCCACGAAGAAGAAGACCGCTGGAACGGACCGGTCGTCCAGGCTGTAGCGGCTGAAGTCCTCGCCGCCCATGCGTGGCTCGCGCTGCGCCACGGCGGCGTCGCCGAGCTCTTTCTTCCAGAGGGCGTAGAGCCGGTCGGCGAGCTCCGGGTTGTTGTACGTCGCGGGGGTGAGATCGGTCTCGCTGACCGTGACGATGGGCATGCGGTCCGCGGGCAAGCCGTTGGTGATCGCGATGCCGTTGGCGACGCGCTTGATGCCGTCGAGCAGGAGCTTCTTCACCTCGTCGGTGTACGAGCGCACCGTGAGCTGCAGCTTCACCTCGTCGGGGATGATGTTGTGCTTGGTGCCGCCGTGGATCGAGCCGACGGTGACGACCGCCGCTTCACCCGGCGTGACCTCGCGCGACACCAGCGTCTGCAACGCCATGATGAGCTCGCTCGCCATGACGATGGGGTCCTTGCCGGTGTTCGGATAGGCGCCGTGGCCGCCGATGCCGCGGACCGTGACGTCGACGCTGTTCACGTTCGCCATCAAGAAACCGGGGCGCGTCGTGACGAGGCCGGCGGGCGTCTCGGGGTCGACGTGCAGGCCGAGCGCGTAGGCGGGCTTGCCGAATTTTTCGTAGAGGCCCGCGGTGAGCATCGACTTGGCGCCGCTGCCGATCTCCTCGGCGGGCTGCAGCACGAGCATCAGGGTGCCGCGCCAGCGATCCTTGAGCCGCGCCATCACCTCGGCGGTGCCGAGCAGCGAGGTCATGTGCACGTCGTGACCGCAGGCGTGCATGACGCCGGTCTCGGCGCCGCCCGCGGTCTTCACGCGCACCTTGCTTGCGAAGGGGAGGCCGGTCTCCTCGGTGATCGGCAGCGCGTCCATGTCGGCGCGCATGAGCACCGTGGGGCCGTCGCCGTTCTTCATGATGGCGACCAGGCCATAGGCTGGCTTCTTGGGGTCTTCGTAGCGCCCGAAGCTCGAGATTACATTGTAATCTAGCGCCTTGAGCTTGCTCGCGAGCTTGGCGCTCGTCTTCTCCTCCTTCTCGGAGAGCTCGGGCGACGCGTGCAGATCCTTGTAGGTCGCGAGCAAGCTGGCTAGCTTCGGCTCGAGCAACTTGTCGACGTCAGCGGTGGAGACACCTGCGGCGAGAGCAACGTGTACTGCGAGCGCGAGCACCATGCGGCGCTCGAAACCACGTGAGGGAACGGCGTGTCAAAGGCATTCACGAAGGAGAGCGACGAGGAGAACAACAGCGACGAATTCGCTGAAGAAGAGGAGAAGGCGAAGAACCTCGGCCGGCAGTACATCACGCCGAGCGGCTACAAGCGCCTGGCGGACGAGTTCGACTACCTGTGGCGCGTCGACAGGCCGAAGGTCACGCGCGAGGTCGAAGCCGCCGCGGCCTTGGGTGATCGCTCCGAGAACGCCGAGTACATCTACGGCAAGCGCCGCCTCCGTCAGATCGACAGCCGGCTGCGCTTCTTGAAGAAACGCCTCGAGCACGTCTCGGTGGTGACCGCTTCTCCGGACCAGGCCGACAAGGTCTTCTTCGGCGCCACCGTCACCTGCGAAGACGAAGACGGCAGCGAGCTCATCTACCGCCTCGTGGGCGCCGACGAGATCGACGTCGCCAAGCGTTGGATCAGTCTCGACTCCCCCATCGGCAAGGCGCTCCTCGGCAAGAAAGTCGGACAAGAGGTGACCGTGCAGCGTCCCAAGGGAGAGGTCGAGCTGACGATCCGCGCTATCGCCTACGAGTGATCGCCGCCGATCGAGCGGTGGAGCACCGCTGGCGGATTGATGCCGTGCTCGCGCAGCGCCTTCTGCACCTGGAAGTGAACATCGGTCTCGAAGGCCTTCTCGTACTTCACGTCGAAGACGTACGGGCGTGCTTTGAGATGAAACGCGACGTGGTTCTCGAAGATCACCTGCTTGGCCTGCACCGAGATGGGCTCGGCCAGATAGATGTAAGGGCTCATCATGCAGGCCTCGCGGATGAGCTCGGCGGCGCGCTCCGCGTCCTGGTCGACGCCGATGTAGAAGTCCATGGGGACCTGCATCTCGAGCACGCCGTAGCTGCTGCTCGAGGCGACGTCGGTGAAGACCTTGTTGTTGGGGATGGTGATCAGGTTGTGGTCGAGCGTGTTCAGGCGCACGCTGCGCAAGCCGATCTTGATGACGTCGCCGTACGCGCCGCCGTACGACACGCGGTCGCCCACCTGAAATGGACGGTCGAACATGATGGTGATGCCGGCGATGAAGGAGAGGCCACGAGGTCGCGCAGCGCGAAGCCGACCGCGAAGGCGAGCGCGCCGCCGATCACGGTCAGCGCCGTGGCATCGAGGCGGATGCTCAAGGTCGCCGCGATGATGGTGGCGGCGACATAGACGAAGAAGCGAATCGTCGTCTGGACCTTTTGGATGGTCGGCCGGCGGTTCGAGAAGCGGACGCTCAGGCGGTTGCCGAAGCCCTCCACGACGCGGATGAGGAAGAGCGCCGCGAAGATGACCGGCACCGATGCGACTACTCCGCCCCAGCGGATGAGCTCGGCGAGCCGCCCGAGGTCGGGAGCGTCTTGCGCATATGCGGGGGCCGCGACTAGGACGGCGGCGACAGTGAGGGCGATGCGCGGGAGCAAGCTCATGACGTCCCCAGCATGTGGCGGCGCTGGAGGTGCCGCGTGACCGGCCGTAGCCACGACCACGAGACACGCACGCCGCCGTCGTGATCTTCCAAGAAGCCTTGTGTCTTACCGTAGCGGATGTCTTGCAAGACCTCTTCCGGGCGCAGGCGCGTCGACTGTGCCACCGCCTCGACGGTCGCGGGAGCAAGCTGGATCACGGCGCGCAAGATGAACAGCGATGTGTCGGGCAAGGCCTCGAGCGGGCTGGCGTCTGGAACTTGAAGCGCCCGCACGCGGACGGTGTTCTTCGGTCCCTCCGCGAGCGACGTCCGCCACACCTCGAGGGCGAGGCCGGGGTTGCCGCCGACGTGGTCCCACAGCATGCGCTCGTAACCGGCACGCTTGGCGCGCAGCGCGTCCTGGCGATCGAGCTCATCGGCGCCGGGCGGCAGGCGCTCGAGCAGATCGTCGTAGGCTGGCGTGATCGACGCTGTGGCGTTGCGATCCGCGAGCAAGGCGCCGAGCTCGGTCTCGCTCCATGGTTGCAGCACGTAGGTCGCGTCGAACATCGGCCGGGCGTCGCGTGCTCGCCGCAGCAGGGGCCAGACCGAAGCTTCGATAGCGAACACCCACGCCGTCGTGTCGGTGTGGGCGCGCGCCAAGGTGGTGATGGCGTCGATGGCGTGCAGCCCGCCGATACGCGGCTCGATGAGGGTATGAATGTCGTCGAGCATCACGAGGCGCGCCGCCGATGAGCCGGCTCGCAGGCCCGCCGCCTCACGCACGTCGTCGATGGTGGTGCGTGCCGAGCAGTTGACGATCACCGCTGTGCCGCCGGTCGCCGCGGCGACGGCGCGCAAGAGTGACGTCTTCCCCATGCCGCGCGGCGCGATGACGGCGAACATGCCGCCGCCGTCGCTCGTCCGGCGCGTGAGATCCGCGAGCGCGGTGTCGGCTGGACACGCGATCCAGCGATCGAACGGACGCTCGGGATGCAAGGCTGCGAGCGCTGGCTCGGGGGGCGGACCGAACCGCGCCCCGGCGGCGTTCTCCTCGATGCGCTCGATGCCACGCTTGAACACGTAGGCGTGCGCGCGTCGCACGACGTCGAAGCCCGAGAACCAGTTGCGCGCCAGCTTCACGGCGCCCGCGCCGAACATGTGCAGGGCGCCGATCATCGCGGCGATCGAGCTCTTCCAACCCACGCGGTTGGCGAGCACCCACGCTTCGATCGGCCTCTTCTTGCGAGCTCGATCCAGCCGGTCGAAGACGACGTCGCGCCACCAGCGCACGAGCACCACGAAGATGGGGACCGCCGCGAGCCAACACGTCGAAAACACCCAGCTGTAGATCGTGCCTTCGCCGACCAAGCGCGCTCAACACCAAGATGAGCGCGAAGACGACCACCGTGCGGCCGACGAGCCGCAGCGAGCGCAGACGCAACTCGCCGGTCTCGTCCTCGCCGAGCGACAAGAAGGTGAGCGAGCTGCCGGCCGCGATGGCGTTGATGCCGTTGACGATGAGGGAGCCCGCGAGGACCCAGCCGACGATCGAGGCGAAGAGCTGGACCTCGAGCAGGTCGCGGGCCTCTCGCGGCAAGAGGCCGAGCAGGATGACGAAGAAGAAGAGCCCCTCGATCGGCCGGTGGAGCTTGGCGAGGGTGCGCACGAATCGGCGCGCCGGGCTCGGGGTGGTCCTGCGGGCGGCGCGGTCGTCGGCCGCGAGCCGCGCCTCGAGCATGCGCAAGAGATTGGGAGTGCGGCGGCGCGCCCAGATGAACGCGGCCGACGCGAGCAGGATGGGCACCAAGGCCGCCGTCGTCCGCCATGGCGACACGACGCTGGCGTTGCCGCTGCGTAGCGTCTCGAGCCAGGAGCTGCCGACGTGCCGGTGATAGCGCAGGATGAGCGAGAGGTGGCGTACCTCGGAGCGCGCCTGCTCCCAGCCTTCCGGTGTGAAGCCGGTGATGGCGTCGCGCTTGGCGGACGACAAATAGGGCAACAGCAGGAGGCGGTCGTGGTTGAGCGTGTCGATGGTGTCGAGCGCGGCCGCCGCGAGCTCTTCGCGCTGGGCTGCCTCGTCGGCACGGGTCTCCGCGAGCGTGCGGGCGAGGACCGCGCGCTGCTCGAAGAGCAACTCGGCGCCGGCGTCGGTGGGCAGGCTTTGGCGCTGCTCGGGGCCGAGCACTGGTACCTCGCTCGTGCCTCGATCGAGCATGTCGAGCGCGCCCGAGAGCTGGTCACGCGCATCACGCAGCGCGCCCCGTAGAGCATCGTAGGCCGCGTCTGCTTCCGCGGGGCCGGCGATCTCGGCGTCGCGGATACGGCGTCCCCAGCCGCGCGCGAGGTCGCGCTGTGCCGCGAGCGCCTTCCGTGAAGCGTCCAGCTTCTCGCGGAGCTTGGCGAGGTCGGAGGCTACATCGGCCAAGTGTGCTTGCTCGGCGGCGATCGCCCGCTCGGTCTCGGAGCGGTTGGCTCGGGCCGCCTCGAGCGCGCGCGCGTGCTCGGCGTCGGCCTCTCGGGCACGTCGTTGCTCGTCACCCTCCTGCGCCTCGAGGGCCGCGCGCCGCGCCGCGTGCTCTTTCAGGAGCTCCGCGCGTCGCGACGGAGCGGTGTCGTAGAAGGCGAGGCGGGCGCGATCGAGATCGAGCCGCGCTTGCCACTCCGGGCCGACGGCTGCGGCGATCGCATCGCGGAGACGACGTGCGCCGGCGTCCGAAGCGTCGCGTCGGCGTGTCCGCGATGGCGGTTCATTGGCGCCGTCGACGGCGTGGAGGATCGCGCGCAGCCTCGCGGCCTCGACACGGATAGCCGTCTCGTCGTCGAGCGCCACGTCGAAGAGCGACCGTGGATCGACCTACGGGGCGAGCCGGCCTTCGAGGAGGGCCTCGATGTCGTCGACGCGCGGATCCGGCGCCGACGGCGCCGCTCCGAGGAGGAGAGCGATGGTGATGCTGCCCAGGAGGCTCGACATGACGTGACCCTATCCGGACGAGGTCCGTTCGGGAAAGTCCGTGATGGAGCTTGGGCCCCGCCGCGTGAAGACGGGAGCGAAGCCTCCCCCCGCGGTCCGGAAGTTGGTCGTCTGGCCCATGTAGAGCCGCGCCGCGAAGAGCTGCACCTCGCCGGCGTACACGTAAGCTCGGATGTCGATCTTGAGCGGGAAGGGTTTGCCCTCGACCTCGATCATGCGCTCGCTCGGTGGCACCGTGCGCTGCGCGACGTAAGGCTTCTGCACGAGCTCGGCGAAGGTCGTCTTGGTGAGCTTGTCGCCACGGTACGCCGCTTTGCTGCCGAAGCCGTGCATCGGCTTGAAGAAGTACTCCTTGCGCTGCGCCCAGAGCGTCTCGGCGTCTCGCGGGTCGACGGTGATGGTCTTGGGGATCCCGTCCGCTAAAACGCGCACGGTGGCGGCCGGCAGGGCGAGGCTCGTCAGGAACGTGAGGTCCGAGAGGAGCGTGAGGTTGCGCTTGTCGGCGTAGAGCGCGTGCGCGCGCGGGTGCGGCGTGATGACCGCGGCGTCGCGCAAGTAGGCTTCGCGGAGGGCCGCGTGCGTGGGGTCGTCGAAGTAGAAGTCGGTGCAGCGGTTGTAGACCAGGTCGATGGGCTCGCCGCCGGGACCGCGGAGCTTGCCGTCGTAGGTGAGGGCGCGCGCGTCGACGATCTCTGCTTGGTAGCCCGCACGCTTGAAGAGCTCGCGGAAGAGCACGAACTCCGGGAACATGAACTGCTTCTCGGGCTCGTCGTCGACGATGGCGATCCGCGACAGCGGTGCGTCGCCACGGCTGCGCCTGAGCTCGCTCTGGAACATCGCGAGGAAAGCGCCTTCGATGTCGTCGGGCGCCGCGGTGAGCTCGTCCATCTCTCTGCAACAGGCGCGCTGGGCACGGGCGAGGAACGCGTTGAGCAAGGCGCCGCCGGCGTTGGTGTTGATCTCGATGAGCTGCGGACCCTCGTCGCCGAGGTGGAAGTCGTAGCCGAAGAACACGCCGAGATGGCGCTCGGGGTGGTGCGCGATGGCGGGCGACTTGGCCAGGGCGGCGTCGCGGTAGGCGGTGCGCAACGCGACGCTCTCGACCGCCTGGATGACCTGACGCATGCGCGCGAGGTCGCGTGGCCCGACGTAAACCGGCACCGAGGCGAAGAAGGGCGCGGCTTGGGCGAGCAGCGGCCCCGACAAGCCGCTCGCGAGACCCGCGTGCTCCAGCAGACCCGCGAGCTTCGGCCGGTCGATGGTGATGCAGCGGCAGTCGCGGTTGAAGTCGGCGGTGCTCACGGGCCGTAGAGAGGCTGCCACGCGCTTTGGACTCCTTGCCCGGTTCTGGATCAGGGGCCGCGGGTTGTCAAACGCCCTCTGGAGGGCTTAAAAAGCCGCCCGGGCCGCATAGGCCGCCCAGGAGCCAGCCATGTCCGAACGCCAGAGCCTCGACGCCATCATCGCCATCGAGCAGCACCTCTCCGAGGAAGAGAAGGCCGCCCGCAACGCCGTCCGTGGCTGGGTGCGCGAGCGCTTCATGCCGGTCATCACCAAGGCGCACCGCGACGGCGAGTTCCCGATGCAGCTCATCCCCGAGCTCGCGGACTTGGGCGTGTTCGGCGCCAACATCGAAGGCTACGGCTGCTCCGGCATGAA
>JBDHVB010000080.1:0-22240 GCA_039809465.1 Myxococcota bacterium | reverse complement strand
CTGCGGCGCCATGGCGAAGTCCAAAGCCAACACCGTGAAGGCCCAGGCTCAGAGCCTGCGCCGCGAGCTCGAAGAGCACAGCTACCGCTACCACGTGCACGACCAGCCCATCATCTCCGACGCCCGCTACGACGAGCTCATGCGCGAGCTCGAGACCATCGAGGCCGAGCATCCAGAGCTCGTGACCCCCGATTCGCCGACCCAGCGCGTCGGTGCTGCGCCTTCCACGGCGTTTGCCCCTGTCCGCCATCGCATACCGATGCTGTCGCTCGGCAACGTCTTCGACGAGGAGGGCTTCACCGACTTCGACGCCAAGGTGAAGCGGCAGCTCGGCATGGCCGCGGACCAAGTCGTGACCTACGCGGTCGAGCCCAAGATCGACGGCCTGTCGATCGAGCTGGTGTATCGCGACGGTCTGCTGTTCCAGGCGAGCACGCGTGGCGACGGCAGCACCGGCGAGGACGTCACCGCCAACGCGCGCACCATCAAGGCGATTCCGCTGCGCTTGCGCGAAGCCTACGCCGGCGACCTCGAGGTGCGCGGCGAGGTCTACTACCCGAAGGCTCGTTTCGCCGCGCTCAACCGCGAGCGCGAAGAGGCAGGAGAGCCGACCTTCGCGAACCCGCGTAACGCCGCCGCCGGAGCGCTGCGCCAGATCGACGCCAACATCACCGCCAAGCGGCCGCTCTCGGCGCTCTTTTACGCCGTCGCCGAGCCGTCGCGCATGAAGCCGCCCACGCACGCCGCGCTCACCGCGTGGCTCGCCGAGCTGGGCCTGCCCATCCCGCGCGCCAAGGTGTGCGAGGGCGTCGAGCAGGTGCTCGAGGTCTATCGCGCCACCGTCGCCAAGCGGGACGAGTACCTCTACGAGATCGACGGCTTGGTCGTGAAGGTGAACGATCACCATCTCCAGACCGATCTCGGCTTCGTGTCGCGCGCGCCGCGCTGGGCCATCGCCTTCAAGCTGCCCACCCGCGAAGAGACCACCACCGTCGAGTCGATCCGCGTGCAAGTCGGCCGTACCGGCGCGCTCACGCCAGTCGCCAACTTGAAGGCCGTGCAGGTCGGCGGCGTCACCGTGACCAGCGCGACCTTGCACAACGCCGAGGAGATCGCGCGCAAGGATGTCCGCGAAGGCGACAGCGTGCTGGTGCGCCGGGCCGGCGACGTCATCCCCGAGGTCGTGCAGGTCATCCTCGAGAAGCGGCCCGTTGGCGCCGTGCCGTTCGTGTTCCCGGCGGTGTGTCCGTCGTGCGGGACGGCCGCGGTGAAGGACGAGGGCGAGGTCGTCATCCGCTGCCCCAACAGCGTGGGCTGCCCGGCGCAGGTCCGCGAGCGCATCCGCCACTGGGCCGGGCGGCGGGCGATGGACATCGAGGGGCTGGGCGACAAGATCGTCAACGCGCTGGTCGATAGCGGGCTGGTGCACGACGTCGCCGATCTGTACGTGCTCACGGCCGAGCAACTCGCGAACCTCCCACTCTCGAGCGAGGACGGAAAGCAGCGCCGCTTGGGCGACAAGAACGCCGCGAACATCATGTCCGCCATCGCGGCTTCGCGCGAGCAGCCATTGTCGCGCTTCATCTTCGCGCTCGGCGTGCGACACATCGGCGAGACCGTGGCGGGGCGCCTGGCCGAGCACTTCCGAGCCATTGCTCCAGCGCTCGAGGCCACGGTCGAGAGCTTCGAGAACATCCACGGCATCGGTGACGAGCTCGCACAGGCCTGGGTCGGACATTTCGCGGTCCCCGAGCACCGCGCGTTGATCGAGAAGCTGCTTGCCAACGGCGTGACGCCCAAGCCCCCGGTCAGCACCGTCATCTCCAAGGAGCTCGCCGGCAAGGCGTTCGTGGTCACGGGCACCCTCGCGACCATGAGCCGTGACGAGGCGCACGCCCGCATCATCGCGCACGGCGGCCGCGTCGCCAGCAGCGTCTCGAAGAAGACCGATTATCTGGTCGCGGGGGAGGCCGCGGGCTCGAAGCTCACCAAGGCCCAGGAGCTCGGCGTGCAGGTCATCAGCGAGCAAGAGCTCTTGGCGATGACGGCCGAGTGAACTAGGTTTGTAAGCACTGCCATGACCGAGAACCTCGCACGCGTCACTCTGTGGATCACTGGCCGCGTTCAAGGCGTCTTCTACCGCGCCTCCGCGCTCGAGAAGGCGCAGAGCCTGAACCTCTCCGGCTTCGTGAAGAACCTCGCGGACGGGAGCGTCGAGGTCGTCGCCGAGGGTCCACGCTACGCCCTCGAGCAATTCGTGGACTGGGCCAAACAGGGCCCGCCCGCCGCCGACGTCGAGAACGTCAGCGCCCGCTGGGGCACCTACCTCGAAGAGTTCCGCACGTTCATGATCGTCCGCTGAGCCGGCCCTTCTAGACCTAGAACGCGGCTTGCTGCAGCACGGTTTGGTAGAAGCGGATGGCTCCGCCCAGGTTCTCGATCGACAGCTTCTCGTTGGAGGCGTGGATCGAGCCGATGTCCTCGTTGGTCAGCTTGAACGGGGAGAAGCGGTAGGCGTCTTTGGCCACCTTCTCGTAGTAGCGCGCGTCGGTGGCGCCGATCGCGATGGTTGGGACCATCGTCACGTCGTCGCCGAAGGCGGCGCGGACGCCGGCCGACATGGCCATGAAGCCCGCGCTGGTCGCCGAGGAGACCGCCGAGGCGGGGTGGGCGTTTTCGATGACCTTGATGGTCACCTTGGCGTCGCCGATGGCTTCTTTGACGCGCTCGAGGGTGTCATCGACGCTTTCGCCGGGCAGGGTGCGGAAGTTCACGACCGCGGTGGCGGTGCCGGGGACGACGTTGTCCTTGATGCCGCCGTTGATGATGGTGGGCGTACTGATGCTGCGGATCATCGCGGCCGTGGTTGGGCGCTTGTCGAGATCGCGCATGAACAACCATTCGCCGACGACGCCGGCTTGCAACGCCAAGCGCTTCGCCAAAGGCATCTCGCGCGCCAATGCCTTCAGCATCTCGCGCACCGGCTCGGTCATGCGAGGTGACGGCTTGTTGTCTTGGATGTTGCCGATGACGCGCGTCAGCACTTCGATGGCGGTGTCCGGCAAGGGAATCGATGAGTGACCCGCCGGACCGGTGGCGGTCAGCTCGACCGAGATGAAACCTTTCTCGGACAACCCGACGATGGCCGCGTCCTTGGCGATGCCGACGCCCTTGCCGTCGATGACCGGCGTGCCTTCATCGATGATGAAGTCGACTTGGACGCCGCGGTCCTCCAATGTCTTGGCGATGCGCGCCGCGCCGGTTTGGCCGAGCACTTCTTCGTCGGCGCCGTAAGCCAAATAGATGGGACGCGTCGGCTCCGCTCCAGCGGCCAACAAGCTCTCGATGGCTTCGAGCTGCGCGCACAACGTGCCCTTGGTGTCGATGGCACCGCGGCCGTAAACCTTGCCGTCCGCGATAACACCCGCGAAGGGTGGGTGCTCCCACTTGCCTTCGGTGCCGGGCTCGATGGGCACCACGTCCATGTGCGACATGAACATCATCGGCTTCTGCCGAGACGGCGTCTTCGGCTCCCACTTGAACAACAAGCTCTCGCCGATCTGCTCGACCGCGAACTTCTGGTGCACCAAGGGATAGGTCTTCGCGAGGTACTCGCGCATCGCCTTGAGCTCGGCGGTCGGCGCGGGGCCTTCGACGCCCGGCCAGACGGTCTTGAAGCGGAGCATCTCCGCCAAATGCGTGGCGGCCTGTTGCACATCGACCGAGGGGGCCGCCGCGAGGGAGGTGTACGCAGAAAGGGAAGAGATAGAGACCGGGAGCATGCCAGCGGATCGGCTTGCTCGTGCGCTCCGTTGCTCAGAAGCCGGTCCCGACGTGGCACCGGCAAGTGTGCGTCTGATCGCTCTTAGGGCATTTTGCTTGATCGCGCCGCGCCGACTTCTCGCATCAAGCCTCGACCCGCAGCAAATCCGGCGTCGGCGTCCAGGCCGCGCCCTCCTGCGAGACCGCGACGCCGCGCAAGAACAGATCGGTCGTCTCGCGCATGATGCGGTTGAGCTGGTCGACGGTTCGGTCTGGGTTCGTCACCCAGGCCATGCAGGCGAAGTCGAGGGCGCCGAAGACGAGGTGCTTGACGATGTGGACGTCGAGCTCTGGACGGAAGTGGCCCTGGCGCTGGCCGAGCTGTAGCGCATCGCACCAGGTCTCGAGGTACGTCTTGACCGCCTTCTGGGCGTGCTTTTCGACGAAGGCGCTGCCGCGGCGGAGCTCGATGGTGAGGAAGCGGGTGAGGGCGGGGTCCTCGTAAGCCAAGCGCACGTGGAAGCGCACCATGTGGTGCACGCGGTCACGTGCATCCGCGATGACGGCTACGCTTCGCTTCATCAAATCGTTGATGTACGCGACCTTGGTCTCGAGCAAGGAGACCACGAGGTCGTCCTTGTTCTTGAAGTACAGGTAGATGGTGCCATCGGCGACGCCGGCGATGCGCGCGATCTCGGTGACCTTCGCCTCGTGGAAGCCTTTGCTCGCGAAGACTTCCAGAGCCGCATCGAGAATGCGCTGGTATTTTTCTTCTTGGGTCTTACGACCGTGCTCAGAGTCCGAATATTTGGGCCGAGCCATTTATTTGTCACCCACGCGACGCCCCGCGCTCCCCGTGTTCGGGTGTCCGTCCGCTTAGGCGGACCAGTCGATGCCGAACTGACGCGCTGAAAGCGCAGTACGAGTGAACCACGAGATTCGTCGCGGGTCTAGTAACGGATTTCGCTGCACCACGTTTTGGCGGACACGCGCATTGGCGGAGCGCGTGTGTCAAAACGATACAAGGTCAGGTCACGGCCCACATGACCGACAGCATCAAAATCCAAACGACATCGAGGAAGTGCCAGTACTGAGCGCAGTATTTCACGCCGCGGTAGCTGAGGCTCGAGTAGGCGCCGCGATACGCGTTCCGCACACAGAACCCGAGCGGCACGAATCCACCTACGACGTGCAACGCATGCACACCCGTGAGCATGTAAAACGTGAACGAGTAGAGGCTCTTGGAGGTGGGGGCCATCTGCTGGTGCGTCATCGCGAACCAGTTGGCGAGCTGCGCCGCCATGAAACCGACGCCGAGCACAAAGGCAACAATGAGCCAGCGCCGCAGCCCATCGACTCGGTTTTTGCGGACGGCGCTGACGGCGAAGTGGAGCGCGACGCTCGCCGCGATGATGACGGCCGTGCTGGCGAGCAAGCCCAAGGGCAGGGGCGGTTGCTCCGCGGTGCGCCACTCCGCGTTGTTGAAGCGCACGATGAGATAGCCCACCATGGTGCCGGCGAAGAGCACGCCCAGCGACACCAGGAAGATGATCATCCCGAGCTGCGAGGCGGCCACGCCCGGTAGATCACCAGCTCCGGACTTGCCCGTGCCCCCCTCGACGACTTGGAAGCGGCCGCGGCCCGGAGTTGCCATGTCCGACCCCTCGAAGCCTACTGCGCTTCCGCTTCGATGCGGCTCTGGATGGCCGGCTGGTACTGCTCGCTGTCCATCATCGTGAAGCTCACGAAGAGCAGCACGAAGAGGAGCGAGCCCAAGAAGATGATGAGGTTGAACTTGCGGTCATACAGCAAGTGCATGAACCAGAGGCAGACCGCCGAAGCCTTCACCGTCGCGATGATCATGGCGATCACCAGGTTGGCGTGGGCGCCGAAGTTGAACATCGGGTTGGTTGCCGTAACGACCGTGACCACGGTGAGCACGACCAGCGCGGCCCAGACCGTGAGCAACGTCTTCGCCGACATGACGTGCGACAGACCCTCGTCGTGCGCGTGGCCATGCCCGTGCCCATGTCCATGACCATGCCCGTGTGCGGCTGCGGCGGAATGTGACGTCGTGCTCATCGGTGGTCCTTCAGCGAATCAGATAGAGGAGCGGGAAGAGATAGATCCAAACCAAGTCGACCAAGTGCCAGTGGAGCGCCGCGAAATCGATCGCCGCGTACTGCTTGGGGCCGAACTCGCCCTTCAGGGCGCGCCAGAGAAGCCAGATGTAAACGATGATGCCCGCGATGACGTGCAGGCCGTGCAGGCCGGTCATGGCGAAGTAGATGGAGAAGAAGATCGACGTGTTGCGCGGCGTCGTGACCTTGGCGTCGCCAGCGGCAACGTGAGTCGCGGCCGGGCTCGGCGCGCTCTTCTCGGGCTGCGCGGTGGCGCCGTGGGAACCAGGGCTGCCGCTGCGATCGGCGGGGTTCGGGACCGAGTTGGCCGCTTCACTGTGCACCGCTTCGGTGCCGCTGCCATGCCCACCCGCGCCGTGCTCGTCGCCATGATCACCAGGCGCGTACTTGGGGTTGAACTTCTCGCCCCAGAGCAGGCCGGCGTGAATCTTGTGCTCGTACTCGAAGTACTTGATGCCCAAGAAGCCGAAGGCGCAGGCGATGGTGACGATGATGCAGCCGATCATCAGACCACGCTGGCCGAGCTGCGCCGCGCGCACCGACCAGGCGGCGGTGAGCGACGAGCAGATGAGGACCACCGTGTTGATAGCGCCCATCTTCACGTCGAGATAGCGGTGCGCGAACTCGAAGATCTCCGGATGGTTCGCGCGGTAGACGGCGTAGGCGCAGAACAATCCGCTAAAGAAGAGGATTTCCTGCACCAGGAACAGCCAGATGCCGAGCTTGCCGGAATCGAACTGCTGCTGCGCCGTGTCGAAGTGGTGAGCGACGAGCGGGTCGTGCCCGTGCTCGTCTCCACCGTGGGGGTGCTGTGCGGCCGCTGTCGACATTGCTCGTTAGCTCCTGCGGCTGGTGTAGCCGTCGATCTTCTCGTCGTACTTGAGGTGCGCGAAGTCGTACGGGTCGTGCGCCACCGGCGTGACCGAGAAGTTGTCGTGCGGTGGCGGTGAGGCGCACTGCCACTCGAGCGTCGCGCCGCCCCAGGGGTTCGTCGGAGCCTTGCGGCCACGGAACAGAGCAACGCCGAGGTTCACGAAGGCGAGCAAGATGCCGAAGCCGAGCAGGTACGCGCCGATCGTCGAGGCGACGTGGAGCGGCTGGAACTCCGGCAGGTACGAGTAGTAGCGGCGCGGCATGCCGCGCGTGCCCATGACGAACTGCGGGAAGAAGGTGACGTTGAAGCCGAGGGTGACGAGCACCGCGCCGACCTTGCCCCAGAACTCGTTGTACATGCGGCCGAACATCTTGGGCCACCAGTGGTACAGACCGCCGAAGAGGGCGAGCAGCGTGCCGCCGACCATGACGTAGTGGAAGTGCGCGACGACGAAGTAAGTGTCGTGCAGGTGGATGTCGACCGCCAAAGCGGCCAGGAACAAGCCCGTCAAACCACCGATGAGGAAGAGGACGATGAAGCCGAACGCGTACCACATGGGCGTCGTCAGCTGCAGCGAGCTCTTGTACATGGTGGCGAGCCAGTTGAAGACCTTGATGGCGGACGGGATGGCGATGGCGAAGCTGATCGCCGAGAAGATGACCGAGGCGAGCTGCGACTGACCGCTGGTGAAGAGGTGGTGACCCCACACCAAGAAGCCCAGGAGCGCGATGGCGAGCGACGAGAAGGCGATGAAGCGGTAGCCGAAGATGTGCTTGCGGCTATGGACGCTGACGATCTCCGAGATGATGCCGAAGCCCGGCAGAATCATGATGTAGACGGCGGGGTGCGAGTAGAACCAGAAGAAGTGCTGGAAGAGCACGGGGTCGCCGCCGAGCGCCGGGTCGAAGATGCCGACGTGCAGGGTGCGCTCGACCGTGAGCAGCAAGACCGTGATGGCGAGCACCGGCGTCGCGAGCACCTGGATGACCGAGGTGGAGTAGAGGGCCCAGAGGAAGAGCGGCATGCGGAACCAGGTCATGCCTTCGGGGCGCAGCTTGTGGATCGTGACGATGAAGTTCAGGCCCGTGAAGATCGAGCTGAAGCCCAAGATGAACACACCCATCGTCGCCCAGATGACGCCGTTTGCCGGGGTCGTGACCGAGTACGGGGTGTAGAAGGTCCAGCCGGTGTCGATGCCGCCGTGGACCATCGCGGTCACGAAGAAGACGGCGCCGAAGATCCAGAGGTGGTAGCTCGCGAGGTTGAGCTTGGGGAACGCGACGTCCTTCGCGCCCAGCATGACCGGCACGAAGAAGTTCCCCAGGCCGGCTGGGATCGCTGGGATGATGAAGAGGAAGACCATGATCGCGCCGTGCAGCGTGAACATGCGGTTGTACATATCGTGATCGATCATCGCGATCGTCGGACCGGGCGTGAGGAGCTCGGTGCGCAACGCCAGCGCGAAGAAGCCGCCCAGGAAGAGCGAGGCGATGGTCGAGCACAGGTACATGACGCCGATGCGCTTGTGGTCGAGCGTCAAGAGCCACGACTTCCAGCCGTGCGAGTGCGTGAGATAGTTGTCTTCAGCATGCGCTGGCGCGCCGTGGCCGAGAGTGGTGTCGAGACTGCTCATGGAACGATCCTCACTTCAGCGTCTTGAAATATTCGATGATCGCGGTGATGTCGCGATCCTTCAGTTTACCCTGGAAGGTCGGCATCACTGGGCCGTACCCCGCTACGATCTGCGCCTGTGGCTGGAAGATCGAGGAGCGAATGTAGTTCTCGTCGACTGTAACAGATGAGCCGTCCGCGAGCTTCTCGCCGCGGCCCCAGATGCCCTTCCACGAAGGGCCGGTCGAGGGGCTGCCGTCGGTGGAGTGGCACTGCATGCAGCCGCGCTGCTTGACCAGAAGCTCGCCGGCTTCGACCGGGCTCATGCGCTCGTGGATGTTACCCGCGGCGGAGAGCCACTTGGTGAAATCGCCTTCCGGGTGAACGACGACCTTCGAGAGCATCTCGCTGTGCTTGGTGCCGCAGAACTCGGCGCAGAAGATGGTGAACTCGCCGGTCTCGGTCGCCTCGAACCACTCCTCGGTGTAGCGGCCCGGCACCACGTCTTGCTTGGTGCGGAACGCCGGGATGAAGAGCGAGTGGATGACGTCCTCGCTGGTCATCACCAAGCGGACCGGGCGGTGCACCGGGACGTGCAGCGTGTCGCTCACGGTGCCGTCGGGGTAGGTGAACGACCAGGCCCACTTCACGCCAGTGACGTTCACGACGTACGCGTCGTCGGGCGGGGTGTGCGTGTCCATGTAGCCGGTGAGGCCGAAGTAGAAGATGCACGCGCAGAGGATGCCGGGGACGACGGTCCAGGTGACCTCGAGGGCGGTGTTGTGCGCCGCCGCCGCCGCGCCCGCGGTCTTCTTCGAGCGGAACCGCCACATGAAGTAGAGGCCCGCGGAGACGATCATCACCGTGAAGAAGACGCTGATCCAGTAGATGAAGTAGTAGACCCAGTCGACCTCCGCGGCGGTCGTCGACGCCTGCGGTGGGAACCAGTAGCTGGCCTCGCTGCCCGCGATAACGAGTTGACTGAGCATGCTGCCGACCAGCGTATTCATGGACTGACCTCGTTCGGAGCCGACTGGCCACGGGCCGCGTTGGCCGCGCCCCTCTTAGACCTTTTGCGGCGTTCTCTCAACCACAAGCCACTCAGGAAAGCGGCAAAAACAATCACGAAAGCGGCGCCACCGATGGACATGACGTTGCGCGCGACCATCACGTAGCTGCCGGCGTTCGCGTCGTAGTGGAAGCAATAGAGGATGACCTTGTCGAGCGTCGTGCCGCTCTTGCCCTCGGTGGCCTCCACCAGCGACAGGCGCAGCGTCTCCGGGCTGTGCTGCAGGCCGTACATGTAGCGGCTGACCACGCCCTTGGGGGAGAGCAGCATCATCGCGGCGACGTGCAGGTACTCCTTGCGCTCTTCGCTATAGCGGTAGCCGAAGCCGACGCTGTTCGCCAAAGCGTGCACGTTGTCGTTGCTGCCGACCAGGAAGTGCCAGCCGGTGTTCGCGCCCATCTCGCGCCCGCGGTCGATGGTGTCGGGCGTGACCGTGCCGAGCTCGATGCCCTTGCCGGCCTTGTCACCAGCGCGGGCGTAGTCCTTCACGTAGCGCGCCTTGGTGGCGGCGGCGCGCTCCGGCTTCTCGTTCGGGTCGAAGCTGACCGTGATGATCTCGAACTCCTCGCCGACGGTCCACTTCATGTCGCGCAGCGTCTTCACGAGCTGGTTGAGCTGCAGACTGCAGAGCATCGGGCAGTCCGAGTAGTTCATGGTCAGGATGACCGGCTTACCGCTCTTGAAGTAGTCGCCGATGGTGACGGCCTTGCCTTCGGAGTCGGTGAAGGCGAGGCCAGTGAGCACGTTGGCACCCAGCTTCTCGGTGATCTCCACACCCTCGAGCTCCTTGGGCAGCGCCTCGGCGCGGCCTGGACGCTCGTCCGCCTGCTCGGTCGCGCCGAGTACGGCAAACAACACCGTCGCGGCGAGACAGATCATGGGCGTGGAATGCTGCGCGCCTTGGCCTTCTTGAGGCCATCGGCTGGGGCTGGAGTTGCTTCGGTCGGGGCGGCGGGGGCTTGCGGCGCGGGAGCGCGCTCGAGCTTGTTCTGGCTCGCGAGCTCTTGCGTGACCTTCGCCATGGCGACGTCGATCGGGATGTGAACGGTGCGCGCCTTCTCGTCGACCCAGCGGTAGCCGCCACCCAACTTCTCGGTCTGCTCCTCGTAGTATTTGGTGAGGGTGCGCGGCTTGTTGTCGATGACCTTGATCTGCGTCTGCTCTTCCTCGAGCTGCATGAAGGCAACGCGCGTCAGAGTGATGAAGACGTAGATGCCGATGACGCCGCAGATCCCAACGACGGCGATTTTGCCGACGTCGACATCGTCATTCATTGTCGCCATTGACGGACTCCTAGATGTTTTCGAAGGTGAGGGCTTCGCTGACGCGCGGATCCTTGAGGGGCACGAGCGAGCGGCGTGAGCCCAGGAAGCCGACCACGGCCAGGAAGATGCCGGTCATGCCGACCCCGCAGAGGACTTCCATCGGGCCAAACGGGATGCCGTGATCACCATGCATGTTCACGGCCGGCAGCACGTACCAGGCGATGTCCACGAAGTGCATGATCAAGAGCCAAACCGAGAAGAACGCGAGCGCCTTGCGGTTGCGCTTCACGTGCCGCGATAGCAGACCAGCCATCGGGAACGCCCAGTGGCCGAGCAGCAGGAACCACGAGAAGTAGAGCCACGGACCCTGGAAGCGGTGCAGGTAGAACTCGGTCTCTTCCGGGATGTTCGCGTACCAGATGAGCATGAACTGCGAGAAGCAGATGTAGCTCCAGAAGAAGACGAAGCCGAAGAGGAGCTTGCCCAAGTCGTGGTAGTGCTCGGTGTTGAGCACGTTCACCATGCGGCCGCTGTTCTGCAGCGCCATCGCGAAGAGGATGAGGAAGGCGAGCGACGAGGTGCAGGCGCCGGCGAAGAAGTAGACGCCGATCATCGTCGAGAACCAGGTCGGCGCGAGCGACATGATGAAGTCGATGCTCGCGAAGGTCAGGGTCAGCGCGAAGAGGATGGTGCCCGGCGCCGAGACGATCTCCATGCGGCGCGTCAGCTTGGGGTCACCGCTGCCGTCCTGCTTGGTGGAGCTCGACAGATAGAACCACGAGAGCACCGCCCAGACCGTGAAGTACACGGCGCAGCGGATGAGGAAGAACGGTACGTTGAGGTAGGGCGCCTTGTGGTGGAGCAGGTGGCTCTGCTCGACCTGGGCGTGGTCCGTCCAAGCGTACAGCTCGTGATTGCCCATCGCGACCGAGACGATGATCGGCAGCGCGAAGATGGCGAGCACCGGCAGCGTACCGGCGCCGAGCTCGGCCAAGCGGCGCACCGTGACCGACCAGCCGGCGCGGAACAGGTACTGAATGGTCACGAAGAACAGGCAGCCGAGCGCCAAGGTCAGCACGAAGTAGAAGCCGACCAGGTAGGCGTGCAGGAAGCGGCCGAGGTCGTCACCGGCGGAGAAGCCCAGCGCGGCGGCGCCGCCGAGCGCGAGGAGGCCCACGATACCAGCGCCGAGCATCAGCTTCTTGCCCGGACCGCTGAAGTCGTAGTTGTCCTTGGGGAGGAGGGCGAGAGTAGGGCCGCTCATTTCAAAGCTCCACGCTGATTCGACGGAACGTCTTCGACGCTGCCAGCATCGGACCGCTGTAGCGCACGGATGTAGAGAGCGATGGCCCAGCGATCCATCTCGGGGATCTGCGAGGCGTAGCCCGGCATGTTACGAACGCCGTTCGAGATGACGTTGTAGAAGTAGCCCACCGGCTTGTCCGCGAGCGGCGCGTCGTGCAGCGACGTCGGCGGTACCCAGGTGCCTTCCGAGAGCTCTTCGGCGCGACGCGCCACCATGCCGTCGCCGTAGCCCGCTTGGCCGTGGCAGGGCGCGCAGTAGATCTCGAAGCGCTCCTTACCGCGATGCATCGCCGCGGCGGACACCTGGAACTGCGGTGGGAAGTCGGCGACGAACTCGTCGTTGGTGCCGGCCCGCACGCCGCGCGAGAGGTGATCGTCGAGCGCCAGGTCGTCTTGCGAAACGGTGCCTGGGATCGGCGGACGCATGGTGCGGTGGTCGGAGAAGAAGGCGGTGCTCTGCTGCGTCTTGTACTTCTCCTGGTAGTCCATGTTGGTCACCAGGTTGAGGGGCGCGTCGGGTGACTTGGAGTAACGCGCGAGAGCGATGCGCGCCATCGGGACGAAGCTCACGAAGGTCGCGATCAGCAGACCGTAGATGATGCCCTTCGGCAGCGCGGCGTTGACGTGGCGGTCGTCCTCGACGGCCTCGACCACGGTCGGATGCGTCCGCTCGAGCAGAGTCTTCGTCTTGTGCTCGTCGAAGAGCTTGTCGTCGCTCTCGATGGAGATGAAGAACTTGTCGTCGGTCGCCTTGGCGAAGCGCTTCTTCTTGAAGAGCGGATTGTACAGGTCCGGCAGCTTGTTGAGGACCAAGCAGCCACCGAAGGCCGTGAGGGCCGACAGCAAGATGGTGGTCTCGAAGGCCACCGGCACGAACGCCGGGATGCTCATCAGCGGCTTACCCGAGATGATCCAGGGGTATTCGAAGCCGTTGAGCGCGACCTGCATCACCAAGCCGAGCAGCATGCCCGTGAGGCCAGCGCCGAGGACGAGCCAGGGGAGGATCGTCGGGCGGATGCCCATCGCGGGGTCGATGCCGTGCACCGGGAACGGTGAGTAGGCGTCCCACTTCTTGTATCCGGCATCGCGGACGGCCTTACAGGCCTCCACGAGCGCGTGCGGCGTCGAATACTCGGCGAGGTAGCTGAAGACTTTCTGCTCGCCGGAGCTGGTCTCCGGTGTCTTGTGGTGTGCCATGACTCAGTGGCTCCCCGCGGTGTGGGCATGGGCGGCCGTCGCGGGCCCGCCGTGGTGGTCGCCGTGCGCGTGCGCTTGCGGCATGACCGTCTTCATTTCCGCGATCGCGATGATCGGCAGGAACTTCAGGAAGAGGAAGAAGAGCGTGAAGAACAGACCGAAGCTGCCGATCAGCATCATGATGTCGATGTGCGTCGGCTGGTAGTACGCCCACGACGACGGCAGCGCGTCACGGTGCAGCGAGGTGACGGTGATGACGAAGCGCTCGAACCACATGCCGATGTTCACGAAGATGCAGAGCACGAACATCACGGGGATGCTGGTGCGCAGCTTCTTGAACCAGAAGAACTGCGGCGAGATGACGTTGCAGCTCACCATCGTCCAGTACGCCCACCAGTAGGGGCCGAACGCGCGGTTCGTGAAGGCGAAGACTTCCTGCGGGTTACCGGAGTACCAGGCGGTGAAGAACTCCATCGCGTACGCGTAACCGACCATCATGCCGGTCGCGAGGATGACCTTGTTCATGTTCTCGAGGTGCCTCATCGTGATGAGGTGCTCGAGCTTGAAGATGGCGCGCGCCGGGATCGCGAGCGTGTTGACCATCGCGAAGCCCGAGAAGATGGCGCCGGCGACGAAGTAGGGCGGGAAGATCGTCGTGTGCCAGCCGGGGAGCTGCGCGACCGCGAAGTCGAACGAAACGACCGAGTGGACCGAGAGGACCAGCGGTGTCGCGAGACCCGCGAGCAAGAGGTAGGCGCGCTCGTAGCGGTGCCAGTGACGGGCGCTGCCGGTCCAGCCGAGCGCGAAGATCGCGTAGCCAATCTTGGCGACCTTGGACTTCGCGCGGTCACGGAGCGTCGCGAGATCCGGGATCATGCCGAAGTACCAGAAGACGATCGAGGTGGTGGCGTAGGTGCCGACCGCGAAGACGTCCCAGAGCAGCGGCGAGCGGAACTGCGGCCACATCTGCATCTGGTTGGGGATCGGGAAGAGCCAGTAGGCGAGCCAGGCGCGGCCGACGTGGATGCCGGGGAAGATGGCGGCGCAGATGACCGCGAAGATGGTCATCGCTTCGGCGAAGCGGTTGATCGACATGCGCCACTTCTGACGCATCAAGAAGAGCACCGCCGAGATGAGGGTACCGGCGTGACCGATGCCGACCCAGAAGACGAAGTTGGTGATGTCCCAGGCCCAGGCGACCGGGGTCATGTTGCCCCAGACACCGACGCCCATCCAGATGAGCCAGCCGATGCAGGAGACCAGCATCAAGGCGCCGCAGGCCGCGACACCGAAGCCCAGGAGCCAACCGATCGGCGGCTTGGCCTCGGCAACACCGGCGACCGCCTGCGTGACGTCGCCAAAGCTCGAGTCGTCCGTCAGCAGCGGCGCGCGCTGCGTCGGATCGTCGATGGTGTTGTCGCGCATCATCTCGGCGTGTGAAACGGCGCTCATGATACGAGGCCTCCATTGGGATTCGTAATCTTCGCGAGGTAGCTGGTGCGGGGCTTGATGTTGAGCTCGGCCAGCACGTCGTAGTTACGCGGCAGCTTCTTGAGCTTGCTGACCCGTGAGCTCGGATCCGACAAGTCGCCGAAGACGATGGCGTCGGTGGCGCACGCCTGGGCGCACGCCGGCACGATCTCGCCGTCCTTGATGGGACGCTTCTCGTTCTTGGCCACGATCTTGGTGTTCTGGATGCGCTGCACGCAGTACGTGCACTTCTCCATGACACCGCGGAAGCGGACAGTCACTTCCGGGTTGTTCATCATCTTCTTCACTTCGTTGCGGCCGTCTTTCAGGTCCTCGTGGAAGTTGAAGTAGTTGAAGCGGCGCACCTTGTACGGGCAGTTGTTCGAGCAATAGCGCGTGCCGATGCAGCGGTTGTAGACCATGTCATTCAAGCCTTCGGAGCTGTGAATGGTGGCGCCGACCGGGCAGACCTGCTCGCAGGGCGCGTTCTCGCACTGCTGGCAGAGCATGGGCTGCGCGCCCAGCTGCGGGTTCTCGGGATCGCCGCGGAAGTAGCGGTCGATGCGGATCCAGTGCATCTCGCGATTGCGGAGCACCTGCTCCTTGCCGACGACCGGCACGTTGTTCTCGGCGGTGCAAGCGACGACGCAGGCGCTGCAGCCGGTGCAGCTCGTGAGATCGATGGCCATGCCCCAGCGGCGCTGGCCGTACTCCCATTCATTGAAGAGCGACTCGAGCGGCGGGTGGTGCACCATGTGCTTCGCGAAGTCCGGCTCGTGCGTGTACTCCTCGACGGTGCCCATGCGGATGATCTCGCCGCCGCGGCGCTCGCGCTCGGCGATGCCGCCCTGGTCGATGAGGAAGTGGTCGACGGTGGTGGCGAGCTTGAAGGTCTCGCCGGTGGCGGCGACCTTCACACCCGCGACGAACGCCACGGTCTCGGTGCCACGCAAGACGTTGGCGTCGAAGCCGGCGACGGTGTGGTCGAGCTCGCGCTCCATCCAGCCGCCGACACGGCCAGCCGCGGTGCGGCCGTAGCCCATCGCGAGCGCCAGCGAGCCCATGGCCTGACCGGGTTGCACGAGCACCGGGACGGTGAGCTCACGGCCGTTGACCGAGAGCTTCACCATGCCTTCGTCCTCGAGGCTCAAGGCCTTGGCCGTGGCGGGGCCGACCAGGAGCGCGTTGTCCCAGGTCAGCTTGGTCATGAAGTCGGGCGTCTCTTGCAGCCACGCGTTGTTCGAGTGGCGGCCGTCGCCCATGCGGCTGTCGACGTAGAACGTGAGCTCGAGCTCGCCGTTCGCGGCCTGGGTGCGCGCCGCGGGCGCGTCGACCGCGCTGATGCTGAACTGCTGAATGCTGGGTGAGATCTTGCTGAAGCTGGTGCCGTTGACGACACCGTCGAACAAGCTCTGGCGCCAGGCGCGGTCGAAGGAGCCGAACAGCACCGGGAGCTTGGCGTCCGCGGCGGCGGACGAGCCCTCGGGGATGGCGCCTTGCGAATCGTAGTCGTCGCTGAGCGCGGTGGTGAGCGTCTTGTCGTCGGCGGCGAGGCCCGTGAGCTTACCGAAGGCGCGGCGCACCAAGGTGTAGCCGTTCTCGGCCACGCCATTCTCCTCGGTCGCGGCCGAGATCATGCTCATGACCTCGATAGCGGACTTGCCGTCGTAGAGCGGACGGATCATCGGCTGCTGCACGATGACGGTGCCGTCGTAGGCGCGGCTGTCGCCCCAGGTCTCGAGCCAGTGCGCGGCGTTCAGGTGCCAGGTGGCGGTCTTCGAGGTCTCGTCGATGGCGTCCGAGAGGTGAACGCGGTTCTTCACCTTGGCGTAGGCCTGCGCGAACTGCAGGGCGCCCGGCGCGTTGTAGACCGGGTTGCCACCGAGGATGACCAGGGTCTCGACCTGGCCCTTGCCCATGCTGTCGATGAGGCGCGCGAGGCTCATCATCTGGTTGGGCTCTTGGCTCACGTCCGAGTGGTCGAGGTAGCTGACCGTCTTGCCGGCGTTGCCGAGCGCGACGTTCATGCGGTGCGCGATGGCGTGCACTTCGGCGGGCTGGCCGGCGCCGGCGGTGACCACGCAAGCGCCCTTGTGGGCGGCGAGGTCGCGGGCAACGGTCTGCGCGAACTTGGTGACGTCGGCGTCGAGACCAGCGGCCTGCGGGCTCGTGCCCTCGAGGCTGACGCCGCTTTGGCGGAGCGCCTGCTCGACCGCGAGCGCGAAGCCCTTCACGTCACGCGAGCGCAGCGGCAAGCGGTGGTCAGCGCAGCCGCCGGTGTTCGAGAGGCGGCTCTCGACCACGTACATGCGGCTCATGTCGTGTCCCTGCTCGGGACGGCGCGCGGCTGCCCAGTCGCGCGAGTACTTCACGTGGGCGGGGTGCGCGCCCAGGAAGTCGTCGTCGAGGGACAAGATGACGCGGGCGTTGGCCAGCTCGAGCATGGTGCGCACGGGCTTACCGAAGGCGGCGAGGGCACCTTGACGCACGTTGTCGCGCGAGATGCCGTCGAAGGTGACCCAGGTGGCTTGCGGGAGCTTTTGCTTGAGCTCGGCCGCGGCCGCGAGGAAGCTGGGCGAGCTGGTGCTGCCGGTGAGGAAGGCGATGCCGGCGCCGTTGCCCTTGAAGGCTTGCTTGGCGAAGGCCTTGAAGGCGTCCCACGACGACTCCTTGCCGTCGGCGAGCACGCGCTTGCTGCGGTCGGGGTCGTAGAGCTCGAGGATGGTGCCCTGGGTGGTGATGTCAGAGGCGCCCAGGCTCATCGGGTGCTTCGGGTTACCGTCGACCTTGATGGGGCGGTAATCGTAGCTCGTCACCATGACCGGCTGGGCGACGCCGTCGGTCTCGTAGGCGGAGGCGAAGTACTTGGGCTTGCCGGGGGTGTGCGACTGCGGCGAGCGGGTGAAGGAGTGGATGTTGTCCTTGTCCCAGCGGCAACCTGACGCACCGGCCAGGGCGAGCGACGCGCCCATGATCTGGACGAAGTGGCGGCGGTTGACGCCGGAGCTCTTGTCACCAACGTCGGTGCCGAACTCGCGGGCCAAGGCGGCGTCGAACTCCGCGGTGCCTTCGAGCTCGGACATGCTGCGCCAGAACTGATTGGCGCGGTCGTCGGTCTTCGGCGCTTCGTTCGCGGCGATCGGCAATTGGCCATCGGCCATCGGCGATCGGTCATCGGTCATCGGACTGTCGGCGGTCGTCTCGTCCGCTTTAGCGACAATAGTTACGGTCTTCATATGCCTACCTGTGGCAAGTCGAGCAGTCAGTCGGGGGATTGATGTTGTGCGCCTTGCGAAGCTCGGCGCCGAGCTCGGCCTGCGGCTTGGCGGGCACGTAGTCCATCTTCGTGACCAGCTCCGGCGGGCGAAGATGCGACTCGGGCGCGCGGTGGCAGTCCAAGCACCAGCCCATGCTGAGCGGCTGGTCCTGAGCGACCACTTCCATCTTGTCGATACGGCCGTGGCACTCCACGCAGCCGACGCCGCGGGTCACGTGCGCCGAGTGGTTGAAGTAGACGTAGTCGGGGAGGTCGTGGACCTTCACCCAGTCGATCGGCTTGTCGGTCGCCCAGCTCTCGCGAAGGGCCGCGAGCTTGGCGCTCTTGGTCTTCACCATGCCGTGGCAATTCATGCAGGTCTCGGGGGGAGGCACCGCCGCGAACGCCGCACGCTCTACCGTGGTGTGGCAGTAGCGGCAGTCCAGGCCGAGCTTACCGACGTGCAGCGCGTGGCTGTACGCGATGGGCTGCACCGGCTGGAATCCGACGTCCGTCGTCTTCGGTGAGAAACCCCAAGTCACCAAGCAGACAGCGTAAACGGCGCCACCGGCACCAAGTACGCCGACGAGGGGTCGGATTTTATTCGTCCAGGGAGGAAAATTGAAAGACGTCACCGGCTACCCCGATGGGACTGCTGAAGAGCGCCCCGATCGGGGCGCCGCGCGCGAGGTGCAACTACACGAACACCAATCGGCGATGCAAGCCGCGAATCCCTCAATGTGATCGCGGTTTTTTGTCGCACTGGCGCTGGAGTTGCGAGCGATTCTCAATCGCAACTTTCACACTTTGGCGGGCGCTATTCGAGCCGGATGGAGGTGCAGCCGGCCGTCTTCATCCAGGCGGCGATGGCGTCGATCTGCGCGTCACTGGAGACCGCGATGCAGCCGAGCGTCCAATCCGTCGCCACGTTGAGCGCCCCCAGCGCGGCCGTCGAGCGCGCGGGGCCGTGCACCCCGACGGCGCCGCCAGTCATGCCTTTGGTCCGCTGCGCCTTGGTCGGGTAGCCCAGCAGGATGAAGGTGTGGAAGAGGTCGGAGTGGCGGCCGGGCGCGAGCGGATAGACCCCGAGCGGCGTCTTGGCGTCGCCTTCGCGCTCCTTGCCGATGCCCCCCGAGCCGAGCGCGACCTTGTACTCGGCCTTTTGCTCACCTTTTTCGCAGAGGAACAGCTTGTGCGCGGTGACGTCGACGACGATCTCGGTCGCGGTCCCTTGGCAGGTGGCGGCGGCGAGGATCAGCTGGGCGACTAGATTCAGCACGGCTGGGATTGTACACGACGCGCCCCTCATGACGGTCTCCCTCCGCATTCTCGCCGCATCGCTCGTCATGGCCTCCGCTTCCCCAGGGGCCGCGCACGAGGAAGAAGATGTCGAGCAGCCGGTCGAAGCCGTGCCGCCGGCCGAGGAGCCTGCTGCCGAAGGTGACGCGGAGGAGGAGCCTGCTGCTGGGGGTGATGCGCAGGAGCCCGCTCCCAGCCGCGATGCGTACGAGACGGTGGTCACCACGAAGCGGCCGATGACCGCGGCGTCATCCTCCACCGTCCGCGATCGCGACTTCATGTTGCGCCCCCATCCCCGGCCAGCCGACATCCTCATGGTGACGCCGGGGCTGTTCGTGGTGCAGCACGCCGGCGGCGGCAAGGCGAACCAGTACTTCTTGCGCGGCTTCGACGCGGATCACGGCACCGACCTCGCGCTGTCCGTCGATGGCGTGCCGGTGAACATGGTGAGCCACGGACACGGCCAGGGCTACGCCGACATGCACTGGGTGATCCCCGAGGTGGTGAAGCGCATCGACGTCGCCAAGGGCCCGTACTTCGCCGAGCACGGCGACTTCGCGACCGCGGGCGCCATCAACCTCACGACCTACAATCACTTCGAAGCCAACAGCGTGTCGCTCACCGGCGGCTCTTTCAACACCTACCGCGCGCTGCTCATGGCGACGCCGCACTTCGACGCGTTCAAGCCGGTGCTCGCCGCCGAGGTCTACGGCACCGACGGTCCGTTCGATAACCCAGAGCACCTGAAACGCTATAACGTCTTCACCAAGCTCACACGCGAGCTCGCGGGCGGCGGCACGCTGTCGCTCGCCGCGACGAGCTACGCGGGGGGCTGGCGCGCCTCTGGGCAGATCCCGTTGCGCGCGGTGCGCGACGGCTCGCTCGGCCGCTTCGGCTTCATCGACCCGACCGAAGGCGGCGAT
Organism: Myxococcota bacterium; assembly: GCA_039809465.1. Classification (GTDB taxonomy): domain Bacteria; phylum Myxococcota; class XYA12-FULL-58-9; order XYA12-FULL-58-9; family JALHOP01; genus JALHOP01. The sequence continues at coordinate 2,068 of JBDHVB010000080.1, read as the reverse complement.
TCCGCGCGGCACTCCGTGTACGCGACGTACCACGCGGCGGACACCGACGGTGAAGTGAGCCTCACCGCGTACTTCGTGAGCTATCGCCTGAGCTTGTTCTCGAACTTCACGTTCTTCGCGCGCGACCCCGTGAACGGTGACATGATCGAGCAGAACGACGCGCGCAACATCCTGGGTCTGAAGGGGAGCTACCGCTTCGTCAGGCGATTGGGCGGTGTCCGCTTCGACGGAACCTTCGGCGTGCAGGCGCGCACCGACAGCATCGACAACGGCCTGCACTACGACGTGCGCCGCGAGCGCCTGAGCAACGTGGTCGACACGCACGTCTCCGAGACCAGCATCGGCGTCTACGGCCAGGAAGACATCGCGTGGACACCCTGGCTACGCTCGGTGATTGGCTTGCGCGCCGACTACTTCGGCTTCTCGGTCGACGACCACCTCGAGGACACCGCGACTCTGGGGACGCGCACCTCGGGCGTGAAGCAGGACGCCATCGCGAGCCCGAAAGCGAGCGTCGTGATCTCACCGCTCGCTGATTGGGACATCTACTTGAACTTCGGCATGGGCTTTCACTCGAATGACGCGCGGGGCATCGTGCGTAGCGTCGACGCGGTGAAGCCGCTGACGCGGGCGATCGGCGAAGAGGTCGGCAGCCGCGTGCGCATCGGTGACCGGCTCGACCTCGCCGCGACGTTCTTCTACCTGCATCTGGACAGCGAGATCGTCTGGGTCGGCGACGAGGGGACCACGGAGCCGCGCGGGGCGACGCGCCGCTACGGCTTCGAGGGCGAGGCGCGCTATCGCATCTTGCCGTGGTTGTTCGCTGACGCGGACATCACTGCGACCCGCGCCACGTATGTCGAGAACGCCGGCAACGGTGACGCGGTCGCGCTGGCGCCGAAGCTCATGGTGCAAGGAGGCCTGTCGGCGCGCCACCCGAGCGGCGTCTTCGGGCGCGTCGGCGTCTTCCACATCGGCGACCGCCCCGCGACCGAGGACGGCTCCCTCACCGCCGAGGGCTTCACCCGCTTCGACGCGACGGTGGGCTACCGCTACAAGTTCGTCCAGGTGACCGCCGCGGTGCAGAACGTGCTGAACACCAACTGGCGCGAGGCGCAGTTCGCCAACGCATCGCGGCTCGCCAGTGAGAGCGCGCCGGTCGAGGATCTGCACTTCACGCCGGGCGCCCCGGTGAACGCGCAGGGCACCGTGACCTTGTTCTTCTGAGGTTCCCTCAGCGGCGCGCGAGCAGGCCGAGGATGCCGCGTCGGGCGGCTGGTGCCTGCACGTCGAGCCACTGGTCGCGGAGGCGCTTGGCGAGCTCGCAGGTCGGCTCGGTCAGCTCCGAGTTGGGGGACTCGAGCGCGAGGAACTCGCAGTGTCTGTCGACGGCGAACGCCAGCTGTTCGCGGTCGTCGGCGGAGAGCGCCGCGGGCTTCGCGGAGAGGAGGCGTAGCAAGACGCTCATGAAGACCTTGGTCTCCGGGTCACGCGTGCCGTTCAAGCGCCAGGGATACTTGTTGCCGAGGTGCTGGCGGACGATCTGATGGACGCGGATCATCGCGTCGAGCGATTCGGCGTCGCCGTGCGGTAAGTGCATGATGGCGAAGACCACGGATGGGCTCGCGTCGATGGTGTGGAGCAAGAGGTCGAGCTCGGCGAGGCGCTCGTCGGCGTTGAGAGCGCGGCTCGGGTCGAGCGCGCGGTAGACGCCTTCGTGCACGCCGGGCGGGCAGGTCGGTGGGAACGGCTTCCAGGAGGGGAGCATACGCGACAGGTCGAGATGGCTCGCCGTTGGGGTGGACGCTTGCGGCGTCGTCGCGGGGCCTGGTGTCGCTGCTGGGGGAGCTGGCGTCACTGCGGGGTTTGATGGCGCGGCGGAGGCAGCTGTCGGAGCCGGCGTCGCGGCAGAGGTCGGAGTGGCGGCGGGCGTTGGCGCAGCAGCGGGGCTCGGCGCCGTCACCGGCGCGCCGTTGGACGTTTCGGCGGACGTCGCATGATGCGGCCCCGCATGAGCCGCGAGCCACGCGTCGACGAGCCGGGTATCGACCTCGCCCTGCGTGACCTC
>JBDHVB010000079.1:0-22444 GCA_039809465.1 Myxococcota bacterium | reverse complement strand
GCTTGAAGGCGCGCAGGGTGCCCTCGAAGCCGGGGTAGAAGAAGGTCGACGAAATGAGCAGGTCCTGGGTGACGTTGCCGGGGAACGGCACGTCATCGGCGTACGTCAAAGCGGAGCGCGAGTACTCGCGGCGCAGCACGTAGCCGTAGCTGAAGGTCACCGAGCGGACCTCTGGCGTCATCTTCGAGCCCGGCGCGAACGGCGCCTCGTTGCCGGTGAGGTTCTGCTCGGCCGAGCTGAGGACGATGCGGTACTGGAAGTCACTGCCGAAGTGCGAGAACGTATGCACCGCTCCAGCGGTCGAGCCGGTGGCGACCTCGGACGGCAACAGGCGCTCCCAGTTGGCGCCGCCGTCGTTCGACACGTAGTAGGTGACGCTGGTGGCTGGTGAGCTCTGCACCTGATCGACCGCGGTCATCTGCACCTCGACGATCGCGTTGGCGGTGTTGTCGAGCACGTCGATGATCTTCGAGTTCGCGACGCCCTCGAGGTTGTAGACGTTCAAGCGCGAGCCCAGCACCTGCGAGTACTGCCCCGAGTCGTTACCGTCGGCGGCGATGATGTCGACCGTCTTCTCTGGGTACTTGTTGAGGTTCGGATACTTGATGTTCTCGTCGATGTAGAACGCGGCGCCGAAGTCGATGTCGACGCCGGTGTTCAAGATGGGCGTCGAGCGCATGGTGAACGAGCCGTTGCCCGCGTTGGCGAAGAAGAACGCGTCACCGCCGTTACCACCGCAGTTGTAACCGTCGCGGCCGACGACGATGTCGATGTCGCCGTCGCCGTCCAGGTCGCCGTTGACGATGAAGGTCGTGCCACCCTTGGCGAAGGTGATGTCCGGCTGCTGCGTGAAGACATCGGCCCCGTCGTTCTTCCAGAACTTGAGGTTCTTCTCGGACATGCTGCCGGAGATGATGTCGAGGTCGCCGTCACCGTCGAAGTCGGCGACCGCGAGACCGGTACCACCACGGCTCTTGAAGGTCCCCAGCGCGTTGGGCGGCACGCAGGTCGAGCCACCGGTGGCGGTGTTGGTGGAGCCCGAGTCGGCGAACGGTGGCGTGAAGCCCACGTTGCTCAAGAGCTCGACCGGCGCCTCGAAGCCGATGCCACCGCTGGACTTCGCGCGGAACAACAACACCTTGTTGACGGTGCCGTAGCTCGAGTTGGTGACGAGGTCCATGCGGCCGTCTTTGTTCCAGTCGACGAGCTGCGCGAACGTCGAGGTCCAGTGCCAGCTCACCCGGTAGGTCTGGAAGTGGCTGGTGAGCTCGATGCGCGTGAACTTGGGGATGCCGCTGACGACGCTGTCGAGCCGCCACACGAAGGCGCGGATGACCGAGCCCGCGTTATCCTGCGTGTTGGTCTTCATGTAGAGCAGGTCGGAGTCACCGTCGCCATCGAAGTCACCGGCGAAGAGCGCTGGGGCGTTGGCGTCGAAGTCCGGAATAGCGGAGTCGATGACCTGCGCGTTCCAGCCAGCAGAGTTCTTGGCGCCGCCCGTGCTGAAGCCCTTGTGCGAGCCGTCGGCGTTGATGCCCATGTTCTTCAAGAAGTGCAGGCGATCCGGTGAGAGCATGACGGCGGCCATGTCGATCCAGCCGTCACCGTCGAAGTCCGCGGCGCCGACGACGAAGATCTTCTCCGACGTGTTGCCCGACGAGGTGTTGAACGAGTTGCCCTTGAGCGAGAGCTTGAGGGTGCAGGTCGTGCCCCACCCCGCCGCCGAGGTGCTGTCGTCACGGTAGGTGGTGTCGTCGAAGCTCTCGTTGTAGTTGACGCGCTGTGTTTGGCAGGTCTGCGCCGACGCGAGAGGCAGGTTACCGAGCGTCGCTATCACGGACACGGCGACCGCCACCCCAGCCATCTTATCAAGCGAATGCCTTCTCATGATGCTTCCTTCGACGCTCTGCTCAGAGCGTCTGACCGGCACCTGCCGTTATCGCGATCTCGACCAAGCGTTGCGCGCCGCGCGCGTCGATGCCCAGGGCGCGCATCAAGAGCGTCTTGCCGTTGGGATCGGCTGGGTCCTTGGCGACCCAAACGTGATAGCGGCCACCACCGAAGGTCTTCTGGGCGGCGGTCCGGTTGTGCGTGACGCACATCCAGTCCGTGGTGAGCGGTGACGGAGCGCCGGCCTCCGCGTCGATCGCCAGCTTCTCCTCGGCGGTGGCGTCGCCGTAGATGCTGAGATCGCTGTACTTGTTGCTCATGATGTCGATGAACGTTTGCGACGTCGCCTGGTGGAGCGAGTAGACGTTCTTCAGATAGTCCATCGACCAGGTGAGCCCCGCCTCGGCGATCGCCAAAGCGGACTGCGAGCCACGGTCGATGCCGGCGCCGTCGACGTCGGAGTTGATGCCCTGGACCACGGCGATGCCGAGCACGGTCAGGAGGATCAGCACCGACATGCCGATCAGCAGGGAGAAGCCGCGCTCGCTCTTGCGGATGTTCGTTTTCATGGCGTGATGATCGGGAGTTGGTTGTTTCGCAATGCGATGGTCGCGCGGTAGATCCAGTGACGATACGCGTCCGCGGGCAGCGTCGAGCCGAACAAGCTGATGGCGGCGCCGTTGACCGTGGCGTTACCGCGGCGGCGGATCATGTTACGGGTGCGCGGCACGACCGCGATCTGCACCGCCATGACGCGCATCTGATTCTCGATGACGCTCTTGCCGGTGTTGCAGTTCGCGGCCGTGAGGTCGTTGCAGTACTGCTGGCCGCTCGCGATGCTGTCGACGACGTCATCGGGGTTGGCGCTGGTGGCGCCCGAGCAAAAACCCGTCGCGGGCACCACGCCGCAATCGAGCCCGTAACGCACCTGCATGGTCTCGATGTCGTAGGCGACGGTCTGCTCGATCGGAGCGGCGTTGGTGAACGGGTCACGGCCGCCGCGGTTCGTCAGCATCATCAGGCGCGGAACGTTGGTGGCTCCGGGACCTGGGTCGGGGTTCGTGAGATACCGGTCGATGTAGAACTCGACGATGTTCGCCTTGCCGAAAGCGAAGCCGCTGGTCATCGACGTGCAATCGAAGGCTGGATAGCCGGAGACGCCCGCGTTGAAGTCGTAGTTCACGTCCGCTGAAGCGGAGACAGCCGTGATCTTCACGACGCCGGTATAGATCTTTCCGTTGTTGGTGCCACCGGTGCATTGCCCGGAGAGGATGGCGAGATCATCGACGGCGAGGCGCTCGCGGGTGAGGTCGGTGACCTTGATCTTGGTCGCGCTCGTGCCCCAAGCGGTCTTGCGCGAGAAGGTCTGCCCGGGCTGCATGCCGGAGATGCGCAAGCGGTCACTGGTGATGACCGAGCCGTTGGCGTTGTTCGCCACGAGGTCGTTGCAGTTGCTTTGATCGGTGACGTTCGTCGCGTAGCAGGTCCCCACCGCCGGCAGACCGAGCGCCGTCTCCTTCGCGACGAAACCCCACCCTGCCGTGCGGAAGCTCTGCTTGATGATGTCGAGCGAGGCGCGCGCGTTCTGCGAGGCCTCGGCGAGCTCCATCTGCGCGAGATAGGTCGTCTGCTGGTTGATCATCACGCCGAAGATGCCGCCGATGACGATCATGCTGATGGCGGTCGCCACCATGAGCTCGACGAGCGTGAAGCCACGTTCGCTTTGGCGGATGTTCTTACGCATCAGTTCCTCTGGCGCACGCGGCCGTTGAGGGTGACGACGCGATTCACGCCCGCTTTCATCTCGCTCGCCCAGGTGGTCTGCACGCGGATGTCGACGTAGGTGCCGCCGGTCGCGGTGACCGTGGCGTTGACGGTGAAGTACGGGTTGGTCGCGTTGCTCGCGAGGTCGTTGCCCTGCTTGTCGTACTTGCGCGGGAAGCCGGTGATGCCGCTCGCCTGGAGCGTCGTGTAGTCCACCAGGGTCAGGTCATCGAGCGCGCTCGCCGCGACGTTGGTGGCGAGCGAGGTCTCGGCCGCCATCTGCACGCCGCGCACCGCGGAGATCTGCATGGCCATGAGGCCGAGCATGCCGGTCGAGAGGATCGCCAGCGTGATCATGGTCTCGACGAGGGTGAAGCCGCGCTGGCGCGGCGAGACGGGGGGCTGCACGACCCTCGGGATGTACACGGGGCGTGCCAGCGCGCGTGCTTCGGAAAATCGTGAGAGAAAACGGCCGACTCGCGACATGAGCGGCATTCTCACATGGCTTGCCGCTCGCTACTAATTTCGTAGCGCTCCGCAAGCTTTGCGGTGAGGGGGTGTGGGGCGGCCGGTGGGGCTAGCGGCGGCGCAGGAAGAACGGATTGTTCGGGTAGCGGCGTAGCAGTACGTCGAGGACGACGCTATCGCGGACGAGCTCTTTCGAGTGGATGTTCTGGGCGTCGAGGCCGTGAACCCGCGCCCGGCCGGGGAGCTCACGGGAGCGGTGGCTCATGATCTCGGCGCGTACGCCGCTGTTGACCTGGCTGCTCGTGTGGTCGTCCGGCATCGCGTACACGACGGGAGCGGCGGGCGCGGCCCAGACGACAGGGGATGAAGGCGGATCGTCGTCGTAGTCGACGCGGCTCTCGCTCGCGTCGTCGTCGTAATCGGTGTGGTCCTCGTCGGCATCGTCGTCGTAATCGATGCGGCTCTCGCGGGCGTCGTCATCGTAGTCGATGCCGCTCTCGCGGGCGTCATCGTCATAGTCGATGCGAGCCGCGTCGCTCCCACGGGCCCAGCGCGCGGTCTCGACCTTGCTCGCGAGGTCCTGGTTGGGATCGCGCGCCAGGGCTTCGACGACCTTGGTGACGTTGGGATTGACGCCGGCCGCGGCGAGCATGCGTAGGAGCGCCGCCTTGGGATCTTCCGGAGCGCTCGCGACGACGGGCTGGGGCGCGCGGCTCCTCGCGGCGGCGCGGGCCGCGTCGCGCTGCTCGGGACGCTTTGGCGGCGCGGGTGGAGCGGCCTGCTGCTGCTGCTGCTGCTGCCTTGCCTTGTCGGCTTCGATCTCCGCCTTGGCCTGGTTGATGGCCTTCTTCACCGCCGACCAGACGGTGCGCGCCACCCAGCCGATCACCAGCAGCCAAATGATCTTGCTCATTTGGCCTTCTTGGCGGTGTCCGCTTCAGCGGGCGGTGGCGGCCTGGGAGCCACGAGTGGGGGCCGCCGTTCGAGCGCGAAGGCCAGCTCGAGACGCGCAACGAAGCCGTCGCGGTCTCGAGTCAGTCGCTTGAGGTCGAACGGCTTGAACATCAAACGCCCTGCTGGCCGCCGTCGCCGACGCTCTTACCGATGGAGCTGCGCATATCGGTGTCGGCGTTGACGTTACGCAGGTTGTAGTAGTCGAGGGCGCCGAGCTTGCCCTGACGGAGCGCTTCGCTGAGGGCGAGCGGCACCTGGGCTTCGGCTTCGACGACGCGCGAGCGCATCTCCTGGACGCGCGCCTTCATCTCCTGCTCGGCGGCGACCGCGGTGGCGCGTCGCGATTCGGCGCGGGCCTGCGCGACCTGCTTGTCCGCTTCGGCTTGCTCGGCCTGGAGCTTGGCGCCGATGTTCGCGCCGACATCGACGTCCGCGATGTCGATCGACAAGATCTCGAACGCCGTACCGGCATCCAAGCCCTTCGCGAGCACGTTCTTCGAGATGCGGTCGGGGTTCTCGAGCACCGACTTGTGCGTCTCCGATGAGCCGATGGTGGAGACGACGCCTTCACCGACGCGCGCGACGACCGTCTCCTCGGTGGCGCCACCGACGAGCCGCTCGAGGTTGGTGCGCACCGTGATCTTCACGAACGCCGAGAGCTGGATGCCGTCCTTCGCCATGGCGGCGATGCGCGGCGTGGTGATGACCTTCGGCAGAACGCTCATCTGCACCGCTTCGAAGACGTTGCGGCCCGCGAGATCGATGGCGGCGGCGCGCTCGAACGGCAAGTGGATGTTCGCCTTGTCGGCGGAGATCAGCGCTTGCACGACCAGGTTGACGTTACCGCCGGCGAGGTAGTGCGCCTCGAGCTGGTCGATGTTGATCTTGATGCCGGCCTTCAAGCAGGTGATGCGCGCGCCGACGATGACCGAAGGCGGCACCTTGCGCAGGCGCATGCCGACGAGCGTGCCCATGCCGACCGACGCGCCGCTCGTGAGCGCCTGAATCCACAGGCCGATCGGCACGAAGTAGATGAACATGAAGAAGCCAATGAAGGCGGCGATGAATATCAGGACGATGAAGACTTCTGGCATGACTTGATGGCCTCTCTAGGAAACAGCGCGGACGACGACACGATTGCCGTCGACACGCACGACTTCGATGGTGGTGCCGCGCTCGATGAGATCCCCGAGGCTGACCACGTCGATTCGCTGACCGTCGATGTCCGCGATACCGGCCGGACGCAGCTGCGTCGCGGTCAGACCACGCTTGCCGACGAGACTCGAGGGCTGGGACGCGACGTAACCCGATCCGGCATCGGTGGCGGTTTGCAGCACGAGCTCCCGGCCGATCTTGGTCTTGGCGAAGAACTTCGCGAACAGCGTGAACGCGACGCCCAGGCCGACGAGCGCGATGAGCAGACGCAGGAGGGCGGTGCGGATCATGTCCTGCAGGTACCCGAGGGCGATCGACACGTCCCATGGGACCTTGAGCTCGATCATCGACATGACGACCGCGACCAACACGAGCAAGATGCCCAGGATGCCGGCCACTCCAAAGCCCGGCAGCACGACCAGCTCGACGCCCAGGAGCACCACGCCGATGACGAAGACCACGAGCTCTTCCCAGCCCGCGAGGCTGGCTGCGTACTGTCCGCCAAAGAAGAGGGTGAAGCACATGATGGCGATGATGCCGCCGATGCCCATGCCCGGCGTGTAGAGCTCGGCCGCGAGCGCGATGGTGCCGACGGTCATGAGCAGCGAGCTGACCGTGGGGTCGGTGATGAAGCGCGCGAACTTCTCGGCCCAGGCGGTGGCGAGCTGCACCTTGTCCGCCTTGACGAGGTTCAAGACCTTGAGCGCGTCGTCGTAGTCGCTGACCTTGGCGTTGGCGATGCCGAGCTCGATGGCCTTGTCGGTGTTGAGCGTGAGGAGCTTGCCCTTCACGTCGATGCCCGGGATCTCGACGTCGGCGTCGACCATGGCCTCGGCCAGATCGCCGCGGCGGCCCTTGGCCTCGGCGGTGCCGCGCATCTCGGCGCGCATGTAGCTCACGACCTTCTCTTCGCTCGCGCTCACCTTGCCTTCACCGTCGATCTGCACCGGCGTCGCCGCGCCGATGGAGGCGTTCGAGGTCATCAGGATGGTGTCGCAGGCGAGCGCGATGAGGGCGCCGGCGCTGATGGCGCGCTGGTCGATGAAGACCACCGTGGGCGCCTTGCTCTTGAGCAAGCGGTCGCGGATCTGCACCGCCGAGTCGATGCGGCCACCGAACGTCTTCATCTGCAGGATGACGACGTCGTTCTCCTTCACTTCGGCGAAGGAGCGGTCGACGAACGCGGCGAGGCCCGGATCGATATCCCCATCGATGGGGATCTCGATGATGCGTTTGCCTTCGCCACCGTTGGGGTCGAAGCCTTTGAGCGGCTTGTCGGCGGTACCGACGGTCGGGGCCGAGGCACCGGCAAAGCGCAGCGCGGTGCTCACCGCGATGAGCGCAAGCCAAGCGAGGGAGCGGCGTTTCACGGGCCGAAGCGTAGCCTTAAGCGGGGCGCGATACAAACGCCCCGCGATCAGTCGGCGAGCGCCGCGACGGCGTGGGTCAAAGCCCAGAGGTCTTCCTCGGAGATCTCGCCCTTTTGCGCCTTCATGCCCGTGCCACCGATACCCGCGGCGATGACCCTGTAAATGTCCGCCACCGTGCCGCCGGCCTTGAGCGTCATGCCCTTCTCGAGCCTCGGCGCCTTGAGGAAGCCGTAGACGCTCTCGCTCCCGATGCCTTCGTTCGTGGGTGTCGCGTGGCAGCTCACGCAGCGCTGCTTGATGAGCGCGTCGCCCTTGGCGATGGCGGCTTGCCTGTCTTGCCAAGGGTCGGGGCTCTGGACGATGGGTGTGCCCGCTTTAGCGGTCGGATCGAGCCACTTGTCCGAGAGCGACTTCACGTACTGGGTGACCGCTTCGACCTCGTTGGCTGGGAGCGGCAGGGCCAGCATGTTCGTGCCCTTCAGGCCATGCGTGATGAGCCGCGCGTAGTCGGCGTCGGTCGCGAGCTCGCCGTTGGGCACGCTGCCGAACTTGATGGCGGCCGTGCGGAAGTCGCGTGGCTTGGGGTTTTGCGCCCTGCCGGTCGGGCCTTCGCCGTCACCGTTCTGGCCATGGCAAGTCACGCAGCGGAAGCTATAGATCTTGGCGCCGTCCCTGAGCGTCTCGCCGCTGACGGTCACGCCTCCGATCTGCTTTGGCGGACCAGCTGGCGCGGCGGGGCCGGCTTCACAGCTCACGAGCAAGAGCAGCCACGGCCATCTCATGCGGTACCTCGAGGGTGGGAGCGAGATGATAGAGCATGGCGTAGACGATGACGCCGGTGATGCTCACGTAGAGCCAAACAGGGAAACCGTAGCGCGCGAGCTTCTTGTGCTCGGCGAAGCGGGCCCGGCGCGCCAGGAAGAGCAGCCGCAAGACGATGGGCACGACCACGATGGCGAGCAGCATGTGCGTGAAGAGGATGGCGAGGTAAATGGTCTTCACGAGGCCGACGTCGGGGAACTTGTGCGTGCCGGTGAGGGCGAAGCGGGTGAGATAGCCCACGAGGAAGACGGCGCTCGCGACCACCGCGGTGATCATGCACGCCCGGTGCGCGTCGATGCGCTTGTTCTTGATGCAGACGAAGCCGGCGCAGAGCGCGACCGTCGACGTGATGTTCAGGACGGCGTTCGCGTGGGGGAGAATCTCGGCGAGGGTCATGACTTGCGAGTACAAACGGCGATGGCCGCGAGCACGCACGCCACCGAGCAGGCGGTGACCACCGCGAGATCCGCGTACGGGAAGCCCTGTGCGCCATAGAAGGCAGCGCGCGCGGCACTGACCGCGTAGGACATCGGGTTCAAGCGCATGACGAGCGCGAAGGTGGTGCTATCCCCGGCGGGGAACATGGCGCCCGAGACCAGCCACAACGGCACGAGCACCGTCATCTGGATGGCATGGAAGGCCTGCAAGTTGTCGAGCCACCAGGCGACCGCGACCCCCAGCGCCGTGAGGCCGAAGCTCGTGACCGCGAGGGTGACCGCGAGGAGCGGCCAGTTGACTTGCGTGAGGCCGTAGCCGGCCATCGGCGCGAGACACAGGAGCGCCAAGGCCTGCATGAGCGCGACCGTGGTGCTGCCGGCGCACTTCCCCAAGACGAGCGCGGCCCGTGAGCCCGGCCCCGCCATGACGGCCTGCAAGAAGCCCTGGTGGCGGTCTTCGATGACGGACACGGTCGAGAAGATGGAGGCGAAGAGCAACACCATCATGACGACGCCGGGATAGAAGAACTCGAGATAACCGACGTCGCTGCCCGGCATCTTGAAGCTCTGCGCCATGCCGCTGCCGATGACCAGCCACATGATGATCGGCTGACCCAAGGCGCCGATGATGCGCGACGGCTGACGCAGGAAGCGCATGACGTCGCGGCGCCAGAGCACGCCGATGGTCGCCAGATCGTAGCTGGTGTTGGCCTTGCGGGCGCCTTGCAGGGCGATGCTAGTCACGGCGTGGGCTCCGCGGTGAGATCGCTGTCGAGCGTGCGCCCCGTGAGCTTCAAGAAGGCGTCCGCGAGCGTCGGCTTGCGCACCTGGATGGAGTCGATGGTGCCCGGCGGGAAGAGCTCGACGATGCGCGGAACCATGGTGTGCGCTTCAGCGGCCTCGACCAGGAGCTTCTTGCCGCTGACGCGCGGCGTGACCTGGAAGGCGTCGCTGAGATCGGCGGCCATGGTCTCGGGCCCCGAGGTCTCGATCACCAGGATGTCGCCGCTGACCTTCCTGAGCAGCGCTTGCGGCGTGTCGAAGGCGACGACCTTTCCGTGATCGAGGACGACGAGCTTGTCGCACTTCGCCGCCTCGGCCTCACCGTGGGTGCTGACCAGCACCGTGAGGTTTTGATCGCGCTTGAGCGAGCCGATGAGGCGCCAGGTGCGCTCGAAGGCGTGGACGTCGAGGCCGGTGGTGGGCTCGTCGAGGACCAGGAGGCTCGGGTTGTGGATGATGGCGCGCGCCAGCTCGAGGCGGCGCTTCATGCCGCCGGAGAACGTCTTGACGCGATCCTTGGCGCGGTCTTGCAGCTCCATGAAACCGAGCAGCGCGTCGGCGCGGCTCCCGGCTTCCTTCGCGGAGATGCCGAAGATGCGGGCGCCGAGCGCGAGGTTCTCACGCGCGGTGAGGTGCGGATCGAGGCTCGCCTCCTGGAAGACGACGCCGAGCTGCGCCTTGAAGCGCTTGTCGCTCGGCTCGACCACCTGGCCGTCGAGCCAGAGCGTGCCGTGGTCCCACTTGCCGAGGCCGATGACGCAGCGGATGAGCGTCGACTTGCCAGAGCCGTTGGGGCCGAGCAGACCAACGACCTCGCCAGGCTGGATGGAGAAGGTGACGCCGTCCAAGACTTGCCGCTCGCCGAGCTTGCAGGCGAGATCGCGGACGGTGAGACGCGGAAGGGTTTCGGCGGGGAGGTCGAGATCGTCCACGTAAGCGTACGCACCCTGCGTTGGCATCGCGTCGTCTTGCAGGGCGACGCCGCGCACCTAGCGCGCTCCGACCGCGAGCGCGATGAAGAGGAAGGTGATGTAGAGGAGCGAGGCGTGCAACGAGCCGCGGGCCCACTTGGTTTGCTTGCGGCTCACCAGGCCCATGAGGTTCACGGCGAGGAAGCCGGCGCCGAGCACGATGGCCATGAGCGCGTAGTGCGGACCCTCGACACCGAGCGGCACGAGCCACAGCGCGACCGGCGTGAGGACGAGCGTGAAGACGATCATCACCACCTTGGTGGCGTCGCCCGAGAGGACGAGCGGCAAGGTCTTGAAGCCGCCGCGCGCGTAGTCGTCGTTGCGGTAGAAGGCGATGGCGATGAAGTGCGGTATCTGCCAGATGAAGAGGATGCCGAAGAGCACGAGGCCGGCCATGTCGAGACGGCCGGTGGCGGCGGTCCAGCCCATGAGCGGCGGGATGGCGCCTGGCATCGCGCCCACGAAGACGGCGAGCGACGATGATCTCTTTAGCGGAGTATACGCGGCGACGTACGAGGCGAAGGCAAGCGCGCCGAGCCCCGCGGTGAGGACGTTGGTGATGAAGGCCAGGAGCGCGACGGCGATGACCGCTGAAGCGGATGCGGTAGCGATGACGGCGTTGGGGTCGAGGCGGAGGAGCGCCGCGTGACGCTTCTCGGTGCGGGCCATGAGCGCGTCGACGTTGCGCTCGAGGTAGCAGTTCGTGGCGTTCGCCGCGCCGACCAGGACAGCGGTCGCGAAGAGCGCGAGCATGGCGTTGGTGAAGGAGAGGCCTTCGCGCGGCGCGAGCCACATGCCCCCCGCGGCGGTGAACACCACGAGGCTCGAGAGGCGCGGCTTCATGAGCGAGAAGGCGTCGCGCAGGCCCCGCACGAGGCTCAGGTCGGCGTGGGTGGCGGTGGCTTGTCGTGAGCTGATTGTTTCGACCAACATGGCGGGACCTTTTCGCACGCGAGCCTGACTAGGTTGTGTGCGCGAGCTCCTGGCGTAAGGGTTCTTCGGTAGCGGTGGCACTGGCGCGGCCGAGGACGGTGTAGAGGGCGACCAGCGCGGCGAGCAGGAGCGCGCCGCAGCCGAGGTGTGCCGTCGCCATGGGGATGGCGATGTACGTCTGGATGGTGCCGATGCCGAGGATCACCTGGAAGGTGACGAGGGCGTGGCAGGCGATGACCAGGAGCTTCGCCTTCTTGTTGCCGACACGCTTCGCGGCCTTGAGGATGGGGAGGGTCTCGAAGATGACCCCAGCCATCAGGATGATGCCGAGGATGCGGTGCGTGTAGTGCAAGTGCGCCGGACCGCCGTGCGGTGCTCCGCCATTGCAGACAAGGATGTCGATGCCGCAAGCGAGCGACGCGCCGGTGTGCTTGATGAAGGCGCCGAGCAAGATCTGCAGGTAGATGCCGATGATGACGCCGCCGAGCTTCTTGCGCGCGACGTCCACGCGCGGGCCGAGATCACCGCTGAAACGGACGGCCATGGTGGCGGTGATGGCGAGGATGATCATCGACAAGCCGAGGTGCGCGGCGCTGACGACGTACGGCAGCCGCAAGATGACCGTGAGGCCGCCGAGGATGCCTTGGATGATGATGGTCTGGAGGAGCGCCAAGGCGAGCGCGATGTTGGCTTCGACCTTACCGAGTCTCACCAAGACGATGAGCAGCGGGACGTCGAGGATGAAGCCCGCCGCGGCGACCGGCCAGATGCTGCGGCTCACGCCGATGCCCGCGATGAGGGCGTGGGCGATGATGAGCGCGAGCGCGGTGCCGAGGAGCGACTTGGGAGCCTGCTCCTTGCGCTTACGCAGGACGACGATGGCGAGCGCCACCGCGCACAGACCGATGAGCGAGCCCAGCAGCCGGTGGCTGTGCTCGAAGAGGACGCCCCCTTCCATGCGCGGGAAAGCATCCCCGTAGCAGAGCGGCCAATCCGGACAAGCAAGCGACGAGCCCGTGCCATGCACGACCGCGCCCAACATCATCATCAAAACGATGAGCGCGAGAGTGCCGAGAGTGAGCGCCCGTTCCATTTGGGGCGGCTTATAAAAGCCGCTTTCTCAACCGTCAAGCGAGGTTAGAGTGCGACGGTTGGTCGCATGAGGCGGGCGCATCGGGGGGTTGGTGTCGAGCGGGGGTGCGGGTCGTGCTTTTGATGGTGGCGCGATGCTCTCCGAGGGCGGCGCGATGCCTCGGTGCCGGACGCGCACGCGAGCCCGGTAGCGCCTTTCGCGCCTGGGCTGCGGCCGCTACTTGCGCTCGTCGTCCTTGGGCACGATGTGCAGGTGACGAAAGACGTCGCGGATGACCTGAATGCGCGCCTCGCCTTCGTCATGACGCGCATACTCTTTGATGGAGGTCATCGGGCCATGCATGAGCTTGTTGACCACGGCGCGGGTGGCGCGCTCGACCGCTTCACGCTGCTCGGTGGTCATGCCACGGGTGACGCGCTCGACCTCGCCGGCACGCACGGCCTCGACGGCCTCGCGTAGACCAGCGATGAGCGGCCCGGCGCTCTGCGCGCTCTCCCAGGCGTCGAGCTTGTCGAGCTCGTCCCGGACCATGATCTCGGCTTGTGGCACGGCGCGCTTGCGACGCGCGAGGTTCGCGTCGACCAAGGTTTGCAGGGCCTGCAGGTCGTTCACGAAGACGTTCTCGATCTCGGCGGCGGTATCGACGTTGCGCGGCAAGCCCAGGTCGACGATGGCGAGCGCGGTACCGTGGCGGTGGCCCGCGGCGGCTTCGAGCATGGTGGAGGTGATGAGCGGCGCCTGCGCGCGCACCGCGGTGGTCACGACGTGCGCTTCGGTGAGGAGCTGTGGCAGCTGGTGGAGCTCGGCCGCCTCCCCCGAGACCTCGCGTGCGAGTGACTGGGCTTTCTCGAGCGTGCGATTCATGATGACCAGACGTTGCGGATAGTGGCTCGCGAAGTGCTGAGCCAGCAGCCGGCCGGTCTCTCCTGCCCCGATGACGACGACGCAGCAACGCGACAAATCGCCATAGATGCGGGTCGACAAGTGCACCGCGGCGGAGGCGGTGGAGACGGCCCCCTTGCCGATCTCGGTTTCGGCGCGCGCCTTGGCCGCCACCCGGAACGCCGACTGAACGACGCGGTCGAAGATGGTGCACTGCGCGAGATGCTCGCCAGCGTCCGCATAAGCGGATTTGAGCTGCCCTAGGATCTGCTGCTCACCCAGGATCATCGAGTCGAGGCCGCTCGCGACCTTGAACATGTGCTCGGCGCTCGCCTGTCCGCTATGGCGGTAGAAGACATCGCTCTTGGGGAAACGCTCACGGCCGACGACCTCGAGGAGCCGCGCTGCGAGGTACCCCGACGCGTCTTGCCGACTCTCGGGGACGTGCGCGTAGATCTCGGTGCGGTTGCACGTGGAGAGCACCAGCGCGCCATCGGCGGCGCCATCTTCGGCGAGGCGCTTGTAGAGCGTGGCGATCTCCGCGGGCGAAAGAGCCAAGCGCTCGAGCGCGTCGAACGGCGCGCTCTTGAACGAGGCACCGACCATCTCGAGGTTTGCGAGCCGAGTGCTCGATGCCGCGCTCATGCTTGGAACCTGTGGAGCATCGGCCAGATCGCCGCGCCGCTGATGGCGAGCACCGCGCACGTGAACGCGATGAGCGACAGGTAGACCGTGCGGGCGCCTCGCATGCCGAGCGCGAAGTAGCCGAGGACAGCGGCGCCGTAAATCGCCCAGATGGCGATGGCCACGAGCGCGTACGGATCGCGATAGGCCGACTCGGACGTGTTCTTGGTGAGGACGAAGCCAATGACGATGCTCGCCGTCAGCAGAACCCACCCGAGCGCCGTCGCCCCGAGCCCCATGCTCGCGAGCTTATCGAGCGGCGGCAAGCGCTCGAAGACCACACCGAAGCGCTTCGACTTCAGCGTGCGGTACATGTGGACGTACATGACCGCGTAAACCGCGCCGACGACGAACGCCGAGTGCGCGAGAACCGCCGCCAGGGCGTGCAAGCTGAAGCCTGCGTTGGCGTTCACTCCAGGGCTCGTGGTCGCGCCGTGCTGAATGAGCGTCGAGGCCATGAGCTGCATGACGACGACCATCGGCAGCTGAAAAGCTCCGGTGACCTTACTGCCCTGCACCCGCTCGACGTAGAGGTAAACCCCCGCCACCGACAACGCCACCGCCGAGATCGCCTCGGGCATGTTGGCGATCGGGTAGCTCGCGTGATGCAGCGTCCCCAGCACGAAGTAGACGCAGTGGAGCACGAAGACCGCGAACAAGAACGGCGTACAGGTACGCTCGCTGAACGGGTCGTTACGCACCAGGTAAACGATGTAGTTCACCATCGCCAGCGCGTAGAGCAGCGGCAGCAGCGTGTTGAGGAGGTCGAGCGCTGTTTGCATGGCCAGGCCGTCTCTACTTTCGCAGACTTGCACGGACCTCGAAAGGGTCCGCGTTGTCGCAGGCCGCCGCCTAGCCGACCGAGCGCCTATGTCAAAGAGCGATTCTCCGAAAACAAGCCGTCAACGGAGCCTTACACGAAACCTGCGTCCCCCCGCGGCAGGCGCTTCCCCACCTGCCGCGGAGGGACGGGTTCCCTCATTTCCCTAGCACCCGAGGTCGTTCGGGAGCGGCTGCCGGCGGGCTCGAGGCCACCGAAGCCGCTGGGGAGACGGTCACGAAGGGACGCACTTTGGCGAACATCTTCGGACCGAATCCCTTGATGCGCAGAAGCTCGGTGGCTCGCCGGTAAGGCCGTTTGGCCATGATGGCCTCTGCCCTCTTGCGGCCTACTCCCGGCAAGCCATCGAGCTCGGCGAGCGTCGCGGTGTTGAGATCGACCAGCTTGGCAGTGGTGGCTGCCGCCCCTTGAACCTCACTCACCGCGACGTCGCTTGCGGGGTCATCCTCCTTGGCGCGCGCGGGCACGGAGCTCATCGCGAGACCAACGACGACCAGGGAGATGCATGCCCACACGGCTGCGCATCGCGGCTGCATCAAGCGGCCTCGCGCTCGCGACCGTGACCGTCTTCACGCTCGGTGAGCTCACGCACCTGGAGCTTGCCGTTCAGCGGCAGCGCATCGAGGAAGATGTTGAGCGAGTCATCGCGATTGGTAAACGCCGTACCAACACGCTTCCAGATGGGCTTCTCGAGCCGTTCGTTCTCGATGATGACGAACACGCCCTTGGGTTTCTTGTCGGACATCAGAATCTCTCCTGTGCCGCGCTGTGCGGCTCACGGGAGAGGGACATCGCAGGAGGCGTGCCAGGTGGCGGGGCCAGTAAATTGCCGTTTCATGCACGCGTAACGCTGCGACAGAACGCGGTGTCGCACTTTGCGACGCGAAAACTTTCGCGACCGTGCGAAAACGTCGATTCGTGACGCGTAGCGCCTTGGCTCGAGCCTGGCGTCGTGAGCAATCCATCGATCCCCATGCGCCTTCCCGGAAAAAGCATCCTCATGGTGATCGCGCCGCAGGACTACTGCGCGCGCCAGCTCGACGTCTCGCGCGGCATCTTCGAGCGCGAAGGCGCGAACGTCACGGTCGCGTCGGTCCGCACGGGCCGCGTGCGTAGCCTCCAGGGTAGTCTGTCGACGGTGCGCCAGACGTTATCGTGGCTCGACCCGCGCGACTTCGATGCGCTCCTCGTCGTTGGCGGCCCCGGTGCCGAAGTCCATCTTTGGCAAGATCATTGTTTGCAGGCGCTGCTCGACGGCGCCAGCGCCGCACGTAAAGTCGTCGGCGCGATTGGCCGCGCCTCGGTCGTGCTCGCGCGCGCAGGCATCCTCGCCGGCCGTCAGGCCTCGCTGAACAATCGTCCCGAAGCCCGCGAGGAGTTACGAGCGGCCAACGCAAAACTCGAAGCCCAGCACGTGGTGCGCGCCGAGCACATCATCACCGCCACCGACGTGAACAGCGCCGATATCTGGGCAGACGAAGTCGTTCGCGCGCTCGCCTAGGGTTGAAGAGTAGGGGTGCACGCTCCAGCACTAACCAAGCTGCAAGAGATTACAATGTAAGCTCTTGCAGCGCAGATCCGCTATCGAAGCCGAGCGTGCAGTTTAGGAAGCGTTCACGACCCTCGAGATTACATTGTAATCTCTCGCAACGCAGATCCAGTATCGAAGCCGAGCGCGCACGCTTAAGGACGATCCACGATCCTCTCGAGATTACATTGTAATCTCTTGCAGCGCAGATCCGGCATTGAAGCTGAGCACAGCTAAGGACCGTTCATGAGCCTCCCGAGATTACATTGTAATCTCTTGCGGCGAAGCTCCGGCATCGAAGCCGAGCGCACAGCTTAAGGACCGTTCATGAGACTATCGAGATTACATTGTAATCTCAACGGCACAGAACCGAATGCCATGGCCGACATCCGGCAACCCGGGTCCTTCAGGAAGCGCGAACCCCCAGCGCGTGAAAGGCACTAGCCGCTCCGTCGCTGCGAGCACTCTAGTCGCTGAGCTTATCTAGATACAGCAGATCGTACTGCGCCTTACCACCCGCCATCGTGATGATCATCGCCATGCCGTGCACCACGCGGCCATCATTCAACGTCTCCGCTGCAGCGGACGCGCTGCCGGCGTTCACGAAGAGATCACTCATCTCCGTCTTCGGCTCGATCTTCGAGCGCATATCCGAGCTCATCGCAGTGCCACCTGCCTCGAGGATGTGCCCGAAAATACCGAAGTGGATGCCCTTGTCGACGATGAGCGCCTGCAAGTCAGGGTCACCCACGTTGCTCGCCGACTTCATCCAATCGATGGCGCCATTGCCAACACCGCGCGGCGGCCCGTGTGACACCAAGACAACCGGCGCCTTGAGGCTGGGCTTGAGCTTACCCAGCGCCGCGACGTCCGCTTTCGTGTACGCGCAACCCGCCCCCTGACGCACGAACTTCTTGTCGTAATAACCAGGCATGGTCCACAGCTCGGCGTCGTCCAGCATGAGCTGACGCACCCAGCCGCCGTTCACGAGGTTGGGATAAGTCTTCTCTTTCACCGCGAAGACGCGGCCAAAGCTTCCCTTGCTCTCGGCGTTACCGATGAGCACCAGCGTCGGCAAACCCGAGCTCCCGAGCGCATCGAAGACGCCCTCGAGGTTCTCTTCTTCGAGCGATAGGTCACCGTTCACGATGACCCATTCGACCCCAGCCTTCTTGAAGGCGGTGTAAGCGCGCGCCAGGTTTGCGAGGGTCTCGGGGCTCGAATCCTTGATGGCCGAGAGCACACCGAAGACGATCTTGTCGTCAGCATCGGGGTTCTGGACCTCGAGCTTGTAACCAGTGTGTTTGTAGCTCTTGTCGCCCAATTGAATGGTACGACCACCCTTGAGGGTGTCGAAGGGCGCGGGGCACTTGAACCGATTGGCCTTGGTGAAAGCTGGCCAGCTGGCGTGCTCGGCGGCGTGGAGCGAACCTGCGAAAATGGACGATACGAGGACGACAACGGCGGCGAAGCGCATCCTGATCACCTCGGGGGACGTAACGCTTTTACCCGAAGCCAAGCCGCGGGGCGAACGTTAGGATGGCTGAGCATCTAAAAGGTGCGCGCGTGCTGGTGACACGGCCCCGAGAACAGGCTGGGGAGCTCACGCGGCTGCTGTCGCAGCGGGGCGCCGAGGTTCTCTTGCGTCCGACCATCGAGGTGGTCTTGCGGGACGACAAGCAGACAGTCGAGCGTTTGGCGGCGATCACGCCAGCGACGACGGATGCGGTGCTCATCACCAGCGGAAACGCGGCGCAGGCATTGGCGGCTCACACGACGATGGCCGCTCGGGCGATGCCGGTGTTCGCGGTAGGAACCGCTACAGCGGACGCGTTGCGGCGTCATGGCTTCGGCGACGTGCGCGTTGGGCTGGAAGCTTCGGCCGAGGGCTTGCTCGACTACATGCGCGGCACCTTGGGGGATCATCTGGCGGGGATGCGCTTCGTCGCGCCGCAATCGAGCCGGGCGCACGACACGCTCGTGACGGGGCTCATCGCCTCGCGGTCCGACGTGGAGATCGTGATCGCTTACGACACGCGTTCTGTCCGCGATGGCGAACCACTCCCTAGCGGGCGCATCGATTGGATCACGTTCACGAGCCCATCAGCGGTCGATGGCTTCCTCGATGCGTTGAAGGTGCCAGCGGGTGCGCGTGTCGCATGTCTCGGGAAAACGACACGTGATGGAGCGCGGGCGCGGGGCTTGAAGGTCGACGTGACGCCGCAGACGCCCTCGCTGGTTGGGCTGGTCGATGCGATCGTCGAGGCA
Organism: Myxococcota bacterium; assembly: GCA_039809465.1. Classification (GTDB taxonomy): domain Bacteria; phylum Myxococcota; class XYA12-FULL-58-9; order XYA12-FULL-58-9; family JALHOP01; genus JALHOP01. Next base: position 3,601 of record JBDHVB010000079.1, on the reverse strand, counting down.
CATCAAAGCTAATGCCGTAGGACCCAACCGCCTCGACGGACAGCGTCGGCGCTAGAGCGCTTTGTAGTCACCGCTCGCGCCGCCCTGCTTCTCGAGGAGGCGCACACCCTCGATGACCATGCCGCGATCGACGGCTTTGAGCATGTCGTAGATGGTGAGCGCGCCGACGCTCGCTGCCGTGAGCGCTTCCATCTCGACACCGGTGGGGCCGGTGGTCTCGGCGCGCGTGGTGAGCGTCACGCCTTCGTCGCCGACGGCGATGTCGACCTCGACCTTGGTGAGAGCAAGTGGATGGCAGAGTGGGATGAGCTCGCTCGTGCGCTTGGCGGCTTGGATGGCGGCGACGCGGGCCGTGGCGATGACGTCACCTTTCTTGGCCGTGGCGTCTTTGATGGCGGCGATTGCCGGTGCGCTAGCGCGGACATGGGCGCGCGCGATGGCGATGCGCTTGGTCGAGGCTTTGTCGCCGACGTCGACCATATGCACTGCGCCTTGCGCGTTGGTGTGAGTCAGCGTGGCCATGTCGTGCTCCGTGGCGCGGGGTCGCGCGAGAAAACGTGTCGCAGAATGCGACGTAACCTCTTTGAGCCGCGTGAAATCAAGCTTTAATGGCTTCCGCCAAACCCTGGAGTTGGCGCGGACCTTGAATCGTCGCGTTGCATGGTTGTCGACGAACACGACGATACTTCCGGCGCGCAAAGCGTCGAAAGGCTGAGCGATGGAGAGCTGATCGAGCTGGTAGCGGGCGAGGCGTTGAGGTCCGGAGTCGAGCTCAACGCACACCGCGTGGCCGAGCTCAGCGAGCCAGAGCTCGTGGAGCAGGGCATGACGGTGTCGGGAGCGCGTCGTGTGCGAGCGGCCTTCGAGCTGGTGCGGCGGAGCTCGATTACACGGGCGCCGCCACCAACGCTCGCAACGCCTGAAGAGGCGTACACATGTGTGCAGCCACTGCTAGGTGATGTTGGGCACGAGCATTTCGTGGTGCTGGTGCTCGATGTGCGCAATCGGCCGCGGCGCATCGTGAGGGTGGCCAAGGGGTCCGTGGATCGGTGTGCGGTCGATCCGAGGGATGTGTTTGCGCCGGCGATCCGCGAGCACGGCAGCGCGATCATCGTGGCACACAATCATCCGTCGGGAGATCCCACCCCATCGTTCGAGGACATCGCTTTGACGCAGCGATTGATGCGGGCGGGTGAGCTATTGGGAATACCGGTGCTCGATCATCTCATCGTGGCGAGCGGACCATTTGTCCGCTCGAGAAGACGATTCGTGAGTCTCGCGGAGATGGGTGTGCTCGGGGTCGAGAAGCGTGCGGTGGACGACGATGTCGCGGTCACGGGCTCGCGCAAAGCGAAGCCCGAGATACTGCGGCTCATCAAGCGGAAGGGGTGATGATGAGCTACTGAACGTCGAAAGCGCTGCTGCCGCGGAGGAGGCTGCGGTCGCGGACGTCATCGATGACTGGAATGCGCGCGACCAGGCTCTCAGCCGTGGCGAGGCGCGGGAGTACGCAATCTTCACGAGGCCAGCGGTTGGCGGTGACGGCGGCGGTGACACCAGCAGCGGGATTACCCCACTGGGCGAACTGCAGCAGCGTGTTGTCGGCGCGAATGCGGACTTCGAGCTTGCCGGAGTCGTTGACGGCGATCGGAATGGTGCGGCCAGTGTTGGGTGCGATCTGGCCCTCGAGGGGGATACCGTTCTCCTGCAGCTCGGCGTCGTCGACGGTCACGAGAAAACCAGCGAGTGGGATCGGGGCCGAGCCGAGGTTCGAGAGGGTGATGGTGCCATCGACGCGTGAGACGATGGTGATGAGAAGCTCAGCGGCGCCAGCGGGAGCCGCGGGAACCACGGCGGCAGCGGCGGCGGGCTCGGTGCAGCTCTCCCAGTTGGTCGCGCGATCGATGGTGGGGTTCACGACGCCAGGGCTGGCACGCGCGGGGTTCCAGGCTGGTGGGAAGAGGGGGCTTGGGTTGCGGCTCAGGGTTTCACCGCGCACGTAGGTACCGAGGGGTTCGATGCCGTCTGCCCACAGGCCGTCTGCGATAGCGGTCGCGGCGAACGTCTCGCGGCCACCGAAGGTGCGCATGTAGTCGATGATCGCAGCGGCATCGAAGCCGGTGCCCGGGGCAGCGAGGAAGGTTTCGGTGTCGCCTTGGATCGGAGTCGAGCCGGTGAGTGGGAGGCCGGCCGCCGGGCAGACGCTCGCGTCACTGACAGGGCCGAGGCAGACGACGAAGGTGCCGCCGGCGATAAGCTGGCGCGTGCCGTTGACGGGATCGTTTACGTCCTCGGGGTTTACGAACGCGGGAATTGGCGTGCATTCGCCGTCGTGGCAGATGCGCACGCCGGTGAGGTCGACCACGGCGGCGCTGGTGTTCTCGAATTCGACGAACGACAGCGTGAGAGGGGAATTCCCCGGTCCGACTTCGCGCAACACGAGGGTCGCCGCGGGAACGGCGCACGCGGTCCCTGAAGGCCCTGCTCCAGGCGTCGGCGTGAAGCAGCCAATGAATCCGCCTTCGCGGACAATCGAGGAGTCCACGGGCCGCGGGTAAGGCACGGCGACGACGCTGCCCGTGCTGCCGGCTCCGCTCTGCAACGCCTGCACGAAGAGCGTCGAGCCAGCAGCGCTCGGATCACTGCCCCACGCGAGATAGCTCTGCACTGTGCCGCTGCCGTCGATGAGCGCGACTTCACCGCTCTGCGTGCTCTTTGGGAACAGGTCGGTCGCGGCGACGCTTGCGCGCTCTCCAGGTCCAAGCGCTCCGGAGAGAGAGACTCTACTTGCAGGTGACACGATCGCGAAGTCGGTGAGATCGACGGGTGCCGAGGTCGGGTTCAGGAGCTCGACGAATGGATCGGCATCCGCGGGCTGCACCTCGACGATGAGCACACCGGAGAGCACTGGCGCGTCGATGGGCTCCTGATTTGGCCGTCCAATCCCGTCGGCAAAACGATCCCGACGACAGCCACTCGTGGCCACCAAGGCGATCATCGCCAACGCAAAAACACGACCAGAAACAGGCAGAAACCGCATGAGCGGGCAGGCCTTAGCACGGTGCGCGCTAGGGGGCGAGAGGTCACCGCTGAAAGCACCGGGTGTCTTCGCGACGCGCACCCTGCCCCGCATCAGCGCGGCATCGCGCCTGAATGTGCCGCGCAGGAGCCATCGTGGAGGTCCGCATTGATGCGGAGCCGAAAGGAGCTGGTGCTTTCTTGGGCTGCTGGGAGCGGCGGATCGATAGCGGCGGATCGACCGGGAACTTTCGGAGCGCCCTCGCGTCGATGTGATGTGCCCAGGCGTTTCTTACGATGGATCGACCAGGAACCTTCGTCGAGGCACCTTGGTCGGACTTGGATCGACCGAGCGCGGCTCGACAGACGCGGTATGAATGCGGATCGACCGGGAACCTTCGGAGCGCCCTCGCATCAATGTGATGTGCCAGGCGTTTTCTCGAGCTCGGTCACGCGCTCCGTCGGAAAGCATAGCCCGACGTAAGAAGCACCGTTGAGAAAGCACCGGGTGCTTTCGTCAATACTCGAGCTCGCGCTTGAGAGGGCGGGTGAGGAGGTCGGTGACGGCTTTGCGGGCGCTGGC
>JBDHVB010000078.1:0-22580 GCA_039809465.1 Myxococcota bacterium | reverse complement strand
GAGCTTCCGCTTTAGCGGAACCCGCGCCCTTCTCGCCCGCCTCACCGATGACGGCGACCACCGAGTTCACCGCGACGGTCGAGCCGTTCTGCGCCTTGATCTCGAGCAACACGCCAGCGGCGGGCGACGGGATCTCGGCGTCGACCTTGTCGGTCGAGATCTCGAAGAGCGGCTCGTCGCGGTTGACGGTGTCGCCGACCTTCTTGAGCCAGTTGGTGATGGTACCTTCAGCGATGGATTCGCCCATCTGAGGCATGATGACGTCGGTTGCCACGGTCAGATCTCCAAGCGGGAAATTGTTGGGCGCGTACTACCAGGGATCGCCGCCAAACGACAATCGGGGGCCGCCCCGACTGCCCCTCGACGAGCCAGAATTTTGACGAGACGATCCGCCGCCCTCAGAGTGCGAGCCATGCGCAACAACATCGGCATCGACCTGAGCTTCTCGAGCCTCTATCCCTACCCGGCCCAGATCCGCGACCGCCGCGACAAGAGCCGCGGTGCCATGGACAGCTCATGGACCGAGATGGTGAAGCCCACGGCCGGCCGGTCGGCGATCGCCCAGCGTGAAATCGAGCGCGTCTACGCGCTCGAAATGAAGCTGCGCGCCTGGGAAGAAGCCCAGAAAGACCGCCGCAAGCTCCTGCGCGCCCCGGTCATGACCCGCGTCCATATCGACGGTCAGGAGCACATGCTGGCCTGCGACGTTTCGACGCGTGGCCTGCGTTGCTCGGGCCGCCCCAAGAAGTCGACCCTCGACGTCGAGTTCAAGATCCCGGGCCTGCCGTTCCCGATCGACGCCAAGGCCGAGGTCATCGAGTACTTCGACCGCAACGTCATCCCCCTCGTGAACATGCGCTTCATCGACCTGGATACGCCCTACGAGGACCACATCCAGGCCTATGTGAATCGCCGACTTGCTCACGCGCTCTAGCAGCCCCACTCTCGAGGGGATGGCCTTCGAGAACCCGAAGCCTGAACGCCTGCGCGCCTTGCTCAAGGAAGTGAGGCGCGTCGCCGTCGTGGGTTGCTCGCCGCAGCCGTACCGCATGAGCAACCAGATCACCTCGGCCATGCAACGCCGCGGCTTTCACATCGTGCCGGTGCACCCGGCCGGCGGCACCATCCTCGGCATGACCGCTTTCGCGGACCTGTCGCACGTGCCAAACGACTACGGCATCGACATGGTCAACGTCTTTCGCAAGCCGGACGCCACCAAGTGCCTGGTCCGCGAGGCCAAGCGCCTGAACGCCCGCGCCATCTGGCTGCAGCACGGCATCGAGAGCCCCGAGTGCGCCGAGGAAGCCGCGCAGCTCGGGCTCGTATGCGTCATGAACTGCTGCTGGGCAGTGACCTACACGCTGTTGATGTGAGCAGAGCCGTATGGTAGCTTCTTCGGAATGAAGCGGTGGGGTCTCATCGGCGCACTCGCCTGCGTGGCCTGCGGCAACGGCGCGGGCCCGCTGGACGGTGACGAGCCCACCGATGACGACGACCCACCGACCGATCAAGGCGAGACGACGCTCAGCGGCGTCGCCATTGCTCCCGCCGACACGCTCATCGTCGTGTTCAGTGAAACGCTGTCCGCTTCAGCGACAGTCGGCGCGCACACCCCACCCCTCGCTTACGTCTGGAGCTCGTCGCTCGACGGCAGCGTGGGCACGGCCGCGACGCTCGTCACCAGCGACCTCACCGAGGGCGACCACGAGCTCACGCTCACCGTCACCGACGCGACTGGCGCCACCGCCACCGACCGCCGTGCCCTCCACGTGCTGCCGCGCAAATTCGACTGGAGCCACAAGCTCATCCCCGACGCCCCACCCGCCCCTGGCGACTGGATGACCTCGGTGAAGAACCAGTCGACCTGCGGCTCGTGCTGGTCGCATGCCGCTCTCGGCGCCATGGAGGCCCGCTGGAACATCCAGAACGGCGACCCGAGCCTCGATATCGATCTCTCCGAGCAATGGCTCATCGACTGCCATCACGAAGGCGCGGTGGGCTGCGGTGGCGGCGCTCCCGAGCAGGCCCTCGATTTCATCGCCGCGAACGGCGTGCCGAGCGAAGCCTGCGACCCGTTCCTCGGCCACAACGACGTGTGCTCGACGACCTGCGATAGCGGTGCGTCACCACGGCTCTACACCATCAAGCCTCGCCGCACCGTGCTCGGCGACAAGGCGATGGTGCAGCGCTGGACACGCGATGTGCTGGTCCACGACGGCCCGGTCCCCCGCCACATGGGCGGTATCCCCTCCTGGAGCCCCGCGACCATGGAGTGTGCAAACCTCGCGAGCGACCACTACGTCGTCCTCGTCGGCTACGATCACGACGCCGGCGTCTGGCTCGCCAAGAACAGCTGGGGCGCCAGCTGGAACGGCAACGGCTACCTGAAGATCAAGTACGGCGCGTGCGGGATGGATGCGTCATCCATCGCGCTCGGCGACGTAAGCGCCCCGCGCTAGGAGCGCACCAACCGTAGATGCCCGCGCACGCCTGGCGTCTTCGCCAACGCGCCGAGCTCCGAGACGTCCTCGACCATGCGCTTCACGTAGGCCAGCGCTTCGCTGGCTTCATCGTGGATCTGCTCGGCCACGAGCGGGCGCTTGTCGACGTAGCGGTGAATCGCCAGCATGGCCTCGGGCGCCAGGCGCAAGAAGCGCAGCGACAGGCCAATCCCGCGCGGCACCTCGACCAGGTCGACGACGCGGCAGGTGCAGCGGATGCCCTGGGTCTCGCCGGGCAAGGTGAAGCGAACGGCGATGATCTGACCCGGCCAGCGCGGACGGGTGGTGGTGACCAACATGCCGCCGAGGCTCACATCATGAGCGATCATCCAGGTGCCATCACCAGTGCATTCGACTTTGATGGCGATATCAGCGCGCGGGATCTGACGGCGCTCGCCCTCGTCTTGCGTTCTCATGTGCGCATTGTGCGAGGAGCTTGCGCAAAACCGCAAAATTTCGTCCGGTTGATCGCGCTGTGGTCGATCATGGGGCCGAAAACTGCCCCAAAACACGCCGCGATCCACACGTTTTTCGGAGGGCTTCGAGGCCTTCCGTATGGCGAATTCTTCGGGCTATAAGCACCGCCGCCAATGACTGACACGACCGACAACACTCCGCCGCAAACGCCACCGCCCGGCAACGAGCGCCTCGTCCCCGTCAACATCGAAGAGGAGATGCGGGCGTCGTTCCTCGACTACGCGATGTCGGTCATCGTCGGCCGCGCGCTCCCCGACGTGCGTGACGGTTTGAAGCCGGTGCACCGCCGCGTGCTCTACGCGATGCACGAGCTGTCGAACACGTACAACCGCGCGTACAAGAAGTCGGCGCGCATCGTCGGCGACGTCATCGGTAAGTACCACCCGCACGGCGACCAAGCGGTCTACGACACCATCGTCCGCATGGCGCAGGACTTCTCGATGCGCCACGTGCTCATCGACGGTCAGGGTAACTTCGGCTCGGTCGACGGCGACCCGCCAGCGGCCATGCGTTACACCGAGATCCGCATGGCGAGGTTGACGGGCGAGATGCTCGCCGACATCGAGAAGGAGACCGTCGACTTCGCTCCCAACTACGACGACACGCAGCATGAGCCGGTCGTCCTGCCGACGCGCTTCCCGAACCTGCTGATCAACGGCAGCACCGGCATCGCGGTCGGCATGGCGACGAACATCCCGCCGCACAACCTGGCCGAGGTCATCGACGCCGCTTTGGCGCTCATCAAGAACCCGGCGCTCAGCATCCCCGAGCTCATGCAGTTCATCCCCGGCCCCGACTTCCCCACCGCCGGCATCATCTACGGCGCGGGCGGGCTGCGCAGCGCCTACGAGACCGGCCGCGGCAGCATCAAGGTGCGCGGCAAGACGCACATCGAGCAGATGAAGGGTAACCGCGAGCGCATCGTGGTCACCGAGCTGCCCTACCAGGTCAACAAGGCGACGCTCCTCGAGCGCATCGCCGAGATGGTCCGCGATAAAAAACTCGAGGGCATCAGCGACCTGCGCGACGAGTCGAACCGCGAAGGCATGCGCATGGTCATCGAGCTCAAGCGCGACGCCACGCCCGAGGTCGTCTTCAACCAGCTCTACGCCAACACCGCGCTGCAGTCGTCGTTCGGCTTCAACGTCGTGGCGCTCGTCGAAGGTCAGCCGCGCATCCTCTCGCTCAAGGAGCTGCTCGAGCACTTCCTCGATCACCGCCGCGAGGTCGTCACCCGTAGATCGCGCTTCGAGCTGCGCGAGGCCCGCAAGCGCTTCAACGTGGTCTACGGCTTGCTGTCCGCCATCGACTCCATCGATCGCGTCATCAGCATCATCCGCGCGGCGCCCGACGCGGCGGTGGCCAAGGTCAACTTGATGGCCGAGAAGCTGCCGATGTCGCCGGCGTTCATCGAGCTCACCAACCGCTTGGTGACCTTCGACTACGACACCGGCAAGCAGGCGATCGCCCGCGGCCACATGCGCCTGAACGAAGAGCAGGCGCAGGCCATCCTCGACATGCGTCTGTCGCGCCTCACCGGCCTCGAGCGCGACAAGCTCGCCGAGGAAGCCGAGCAGCTGCGCGACGCCATCGAGAAGCTGCTCGCCATCCTGGGCTCGTACGAGCGCCTCATGCAGGTCATCTCGCAAGAGCTCGAGGACGTGAAGAAGACGTACTCCGAGCCGCGCCGCACCGTCATCGAAGCGACCGCGCTCGACATCGCCGACGAAGATCTCATCGTCGACGAGGACATGGTCGTCACCCGCTCGCACAGCGGCTACGTGAAGCGCGTGCCGCCGTCGACCTACCGCGCCCAGAACCGTGGTGGCCGCGGCAAGACCGCCGCCGCGACGCGCGACGACGACGACTTCATCGAGCAGGTGTTCGTCGCCAGCATGCGCTCGTACGTGCTCGCTTTCACGGACAAGGGCCGCGTCTACTGGGTGAAGGTTCACTCGCTGCCGACCGGCGCGGGTCAGGCGCGCGGCAAGCCGATCGCCAATCTGGTGAAGCTGCAAGAAGGCGAGCGCGTGCGTGCCTTCTTGCCGGTGCGCGAGTTCAAAGAGGGCTCGAACATCGTCTTCGTCACCAAGAAGGGTACCATCAAGAAGACGGACATCATGCAGTACGCGAACCCGCGTCCGTCCGGCATCATCGCCCTCGGCATCGAGGACGGCGACGAGCTGGTGTTCGTGGGCGTCACCAACGGCACCGATCAGATCTTCATCGCCACCCGCGAAGGCCAGGCCGTCCGCTTCCAGGAGAAGCTGGTCCGCAACATGGGCCGCAGCGCTTACGGTGTGCGCGGCGTGAAGTTCAAGAAGAAGGACGACGAGGTCGTGGGCGCGGTCATCCCGCAAGAAGGCCAAGTCATCCTGACGGTCACCGAGGGGGGCTTCGGCAAACGCACTCCGCTCGCCGAGTACCGCGAGACCAACCGCGGCACCTCGGGCGTCGTGAACTGCAAGATCACCGACCGCAACGGCAAGGTGGCCATGGTGCTCGGCGTCCTCGAGGACGATCACATCATGGTGGTCACCGACCGCGGCATCATGATCCGCATGGTGGTGAATCAGATCCGCCAGACCGGCCGCGCCTCGCAGGGCGTCCGCGTCATCGCCCTCAACACCGGCGAAAAGGTCACGAGCGTCACGCGTCTGGAAGACAAGGACGAGTCCGCTTTGACGGCACCGCTGGCGGTCGACGAAGCCGAGCTCAAGGCCATCGAGGCCGAGGACGCGGCGGCGGCGGCCGAGGAAGTCATCGAGGAAGATGCACCCGCCGATGACGACGGTGGCGGCGAGCCCGGCGACAACTGAGCCTGTGATGGATCGGCTGTGCGAGCCCAGAGTTTCGTGGCTCGCGCGCCCGCGCTAGGCGGCCTGGCGGCGGCGCCAGCGCACCACCGTCGCGATGAGCGGCGCCGACACCAAGGTCAACACCAGCTTGATGGCGTACTGACCAAAGAGCAGGCGCGGCAGGTCATCGACCACGCCCGCGAAAGCGACGCCCACGAAGATGACGGTGTCGACGAACTGCGCGACCGCCGTAGCGAGCAAGGCGCGCACCGCGATGCCCGACGATGGCCGCCGGCGGCGGATGATGTCGTAGATCCAGACGTTCTCGAGCTGCGCGACGATGAAGGCGACGAGCCCCGCGCCGGCGATGCGCGGCGTCACCCCGAAGACGCGCGCATACGCGGCATCGCCATCGAAGCCAGCGACGGGCGGCATGACGACGATCATCACGAAGCACACCAGCGCCACCGACAAGGCGATGAAGCCATGCCGCACGAACCCGCGCGCCAGCGACGGGCCGTGCATCTCGTTCACGTAGTCCACTAAAGCGAACGAGATCTGATAGGCGACGACCGTGGCGGAGGCGGCAAGCGGCCCCAGCGCCATCAGCTTGCCGCCACCCGCGAGGCCGCACACCACCAGCGTCACGTAGAGGACGCGGAGGGTCTCCTCGCTCGGGAGGCGCTCCATGCTACCGGCGTTGCTCAGCGCTTCTTCGCTTTGCCCTTGGGCGTTGCTTGCGCCGCGGCGGCTTCGGCTTGGGCCGTCGCGGCGGCCTCGGCGGCGGCCTTCTCTTCCGCGGCCTTCGCCTCGGCTGCGGCGAGGGCGAGCGCCTCCTTGTGCTTGGCTTCGCTCGTGGCCTTCAACGCCTCGAGGCCCTTCTCGAAGTCCGGACCGACCATCTTCTCCATGTCCATGAAGACGCACATGGCCTTCATGACGAAGTTCTTGTGGCCGCTCATCGACCAGGTGGTCTTGGTGCCCTCGCCCTCGGGCGCGAAGGTGAAGACGATGTCGTTGGTGGCCTTCATGGGCTCCAGGAACTCGAGCTTGATGTCGATCTGCTCGGGCATCTTGGCGCTGGTGATGGTCATGGCGCCCGAGCCGACGTTCTTGTCCTTCGAGGCCCACGCGTACGCCGATCCCGTGCCAGCCGACGCGCCCGAGTAAGTCTTCTCCATCGCGGGATCGAGCTTCTCCCATGGCGACCAGTTGGGCCAATTGTGGAAGTCGTTCACTTGCGCGAACACGATGGCCGGCGGCGCGGCAATGGTCGCTGCGCGTTGAATGGCGAAGTCCGCGGGCTGCATGGCGACGAAGCCGGCGAAACCACCGAGAACGACGAGAAGACCAATGAGGACCTTACCCATGACGCGCTCCTGTTAGAGTTGGCGCCACGTTGTCCCCGGAACGCGCTCTTCTACGCAAGCGCCAGCGTCTCAGCCTTTGCGTTTGGTCCCGAAGAACGTCGATGGAACCGCGATCGGTGGGACCATGACCGGCTCGGCCGGCGGGGGTAACGCTTTTGCGGACTCCTTCGGCGCGGGTAGCGCGGCCCGGAGCTCACGGCCCTTGCGAGCGAAGTACTGCGCGATACGCCCTAGCCAACAGGACAGCGGCGAGGGTTCGGGCGAGCAGACCACGGTAAACCACGGACCCTCATTCCAGACTCCCGCGACCATGAGCCCGCGTCGTGCCGATACACGAGTCAGGAAGTTGATCATGAAGTCCCTCTCGAGCTGCGCGGAGTCGATATGCACGTGCTCGCCCACTGCTTGCTTGGCGCGCTCCCGGAGGACGCTGGTCATGATGAGCGGTACGTTGGCGGCGTAGTTGACGGTCACGGCATGATCCTTATGCGACACGCGGCGAGAGTCTGCGATGATAAAACGAGAAGGCTCATACGAGCGGCAAGCCGCCGAGGAGAACGGCGAGCCACCGTTCGCGTACCTCGCCGCGAAGAAGTATGTAAGGTTGTCCAATGCATCGTTGCACAACCCGTCGATCACCTTGCGAAGCGCAGCGAGCCGCCGGGGTGAGCACGGCGTCGTCACTCCCATATCGCCGCAGACGGCGAAACGCCTGCCCTCGGCGACGTCGATGGCCTCGATATGCACGGGATCGCGTACGATGACCAGCATGATGCCTTCATTGAAGGACGGCTTCTCGCAGGAGACTTCGAAGCCGCGGTCCTCGAGGAGCTTCCCGAGGACTTGGCAGATCCTACACATCAGCTGGTCTTTGTCGACGCAGAAGCACATGACGCCGAAGTGGGCCTCGAGCTCCGCCCTGAAGTCATCATAGCTTCCCATCCCAATGATGGCGACCTGACGTCGCGCCAGGCCATTGACGACGACGTCATCGTACGGCGACTGTGACAGGCGCTTGCGGGTCTCGACGTGCGCCGTGAAGCGCGCGTCGGCGGCCGCGACGAGGTGGTCGATGATGGCTCGAGCCTTGGCGATGAGCGCGGGGTCGGCGACGCGGATGCCGTATTCCTCGAGGACGCACGTGCTGCCCCAGGCAGTGAGCATCGGATTACTGACGCGGATACTAGTGGCGCTTTCCAAGTGAACGCTCCCAAAGTCCAAAGGTTCATCCCCTTATCGGTGGCGCCACGAGGGAGTTGCGTGAGCCGTCGGTGACGACTAGCCACCGCCCGAAAGCCGAGGCATTCTGCCGCCGATGCGCCTGACCCTCGCTGTAGCCCTAGCCGCCCTGCTCGCCGCCTGCGGCACCAGCATCGAAGAGGGCATGGATACGGCGAACGACCTGCTCTACCACAAGGAGTACGTCGAGTCGGAGCGGCTCTACCGCAAGCTCCTGCGCCGCATCGAGGACCAGGGCCGCAACCTCTCCGACAGCCAGGAGAACGAGCGCTTGGCCGTCCTCGACCGCCTGGGCAAGCTCAACGCGCTCTACCTTCACGACTACGACGCGGCCATCAAGTTCTACCGCCAGCTGGTGAAGCTCTACCCGCGCACCGACCAGGCCATGGCGGCGCTCGCTACGGTCGCCGACGTCTATCAGCACAAGATCGGCAACGTGCCGGCGGCCATCGAGGTCTATCAGGAGCTGGTCCGCGGCTTCCCCGAGAGCTCCGAGGCCCTGCGCGCGCGCCTCAAGATCGCCCACGCCTACTTCGAGCTGAAGAACTACGATCAAGCCCGCCGCGAAGCCGAAGCGCTCATCGCCAAGGCGCCTTCGAGCAATGAAGCCGCGCAGGCGCAGTTCGAGATCGCGAACTCGTTCTACCTGCAGGAGCGCTACGCCGAGGCCGTGGCGAGCTACGAGCACTTGCTCGCCGCGCAGCCCGAGCGGGAGCTCACGGCGCTGGTGCTCTTCGAGCTGGGAAATTGTTTCCAGGAGACTGGCGAAATGTCGCGGGCGCTCGCTTATTACTACGCGTGCCTCCTGGATCATCCCGATCCCATGCTGGTGCAGCGGAAGATCAAACGTGTTCGCAAGCGCATCGACAACACCAAGCCGGCCGACGTCGAGCTCCCCGCCTACCTGCGCGACCGCCTCGCGGCCATCAAGGGCCTGCCGTTCGGCGTCCATCTCGCCAAGGGCGAGGCGCCCGAGGGTCGCACCGGCATCGATGCCGAGCAGCCGATGGATCAGCCGCGCCGCAAGGAGAGCGCTGTGACTGCTCCCACCACCTCACAACCCAAGAAGAAGGCCGCGCCCAAGCCCGAAATCGCCCCCGACGACCGTCCGCCAGAAGAGACACCCACGCCCTCCGAAGAGCCGCAGCGCGAGCCGCCGACACCGCCCAAGCCGCCCATCGAAGCGCCGCCGCCGACCGATCCCGCCCCCGCGAGCGAGCCCCCCAAGCCCGTGCCGCCACCGCCGGTCAAGGAGCCGACCACGCCGCCGCCCGCCGAGATGGCGCCTTAGTCGCTACTCTCGAGCGCGCCGCTCGAGCTTCTCGGGTGTATCGCGCACCCAGAGATCGAGGTCCTTGGTGAAGCGCGGCAGGCCATGTAGGGCGAGCGCTTGCCCGCCGACGAGGAGATACTCAACGTCCGCTTTTGCGAACGCCTCCAATAGTTCGATCAAGTCGGAGCTCAGCTCCATCGGGGTGCTCCATGCGCCAGACTTGGCGAGCCATCGCGCAGACGGCGTCGAAAAGCTGGCTGGGCGTTGCGTCGCGCCAAAAGTCGGCGTCGAGGTGGACGTGCTCGGAGGCGGTCACGACGCCCGAGGCCCAAGTACTTCGACGTTCCTCGGCGCGAGTCATGTCAGCCATCCCAACACACGCAAGGTCAGCCCAGAACCCCGGGCCACGATGAGCTTGGACGTGTACTCGGAGATGGGACACCTGCCCGAAGTGAGACACCATATGCTAAGCTTCGACGATGGCAAGGAAGATCACCGTGCTTCGCCGCGGCCGGCAGCCACAGGCCCCGCAGACGATGGAGCAGCGCATCGACGCCGTGTGGTATTTGACACTGCAATGCTTGGCTTGGAGTCCCGACGGTGCAGCAGAACCAAGACTTCGTCGATCTCATACGCATCTTCAACGCCCACCACGTTGACTATCTGATCGTTGGCGCGCACGCCCTCGCGGCGCACGGCCATGTCCGCGCCACGAAGGACCTCGACGTCTGGCTGCGTCCAACGCTCGAGAATGCGACAAGGGTCTTCGCCGCGCTTGCGGAGTTCGGCGCGCCACTCGATGACGTGGTCCCTGGAGATTTTGCGACTCCCGGAACGATCTTCCAGATAGGCGTCGAGCCGGTGCGCATCGATCTCATCACCCGAATCGATGGTCTGGAGTTCGATGATGCGTGGGGGGATCGTATCGCGACGCACTTCGGCGGATGGGACGTCGCGGTCTTGTCACGACGCGCGCTGATTCAGAACAAGCGGGCAAGCGGGCGCACGCAGGACCTCGCCGACGTCGAGCGTCTCGAGCGCGATGGCGAAGATTGAGACCGCTAACTCTCCGCAGCAACGAGCGCCGCGAGCCAATCGGCCCAGCTCAGGCGCCATCCGAAGGTCTCATAGAGCAGCCGTGACGTCGGGCGTGCCTTGAAGTCATACGCCGGCGCCAAACGATAGCACTCGTTCGCGGGATCGAAGAGCGAGAGGAGCTTCGCTTGCGACGCATGCGCCGCCATCATGGCGCGCTTGGTGGCGAGCTCGTCAGCCGTCGCTTCGCACCTGTGCACCGTGCCAGCTGCCCGCAAAAATGCGCCGGAGCGCAGCCGGTCATGGCCATCGTTGTGATACGAGGTCCACTCGACGTGGGTAAAGCGCCGCCGCTTTCTCGCGCGCGCGACCGCGAAAGCGCACGCGTCGTGATCGGGGTGGCCGCCCTCGAAGGGATGGGTGACCACGACCGCGCCCTCGGGGATGAGGTCGACGAGCGTGTCGCTCAAGGCCACGAGCGCGTGGATGGCGCGCTGATCGGTGAGCCCGAGACGCACCGGCGGGCGGGCGCCGACGATCGCGAGCGCCTCGAGCGCTTCACGCCGCCGCAGCGCACGGTAGGAGGCGCGGTCGGGGTGATCGTCAGGGACGCCATCGGTGACGTGCACCACCGTGATCTCGGGCTGACGCACGAGCTGTACGCCAAAGCTGACGACCTCGTCGTCGGGGTGCGCCGCGATGGCAAACACCTCAGCGTCTGAGAAGAGCTGCACCGACCCCCCAACCGAACGTGAGCGTGAGCACATTGGCGTCGTCAATCACGGCGGCAGCGCTGTGCGCAACCAGCTCGGCGTCGTTACAGACGACCGCGTCGCGCGCACCAATCGCCTCGGCGATCCGCCAAAGCAAGCGCGGGTTCGGAGAGGCGTACGGGTAGCTCGAGCCGGCAACACAGCACGACGCGTCGACCTCCGCCGGGACCGCGATGACCGCCGACTCGGCCGCGGGTATCAGCTCCGCGACCGTCGCCCGTACCCAGCGGACGAGCTCGTCTTCTCCACGCGCCAACGTCTCGTCCGACATGCCCGGGACCTCGAGCGGCAGGCGCGACCAATCACGCGTCGTGCGCACGCGGCGCTCGCCGAGCCACGCCTTGATCGACGTCTGCCCGATATCCACACCAAGCGCGCGCGGTCCGGCGAGCCGCGCCGCACCGGGGACGCCGGCGAAGGCGCCGTTCACATCCACCACGACGCGTCGGCCGCTATCACGAATCGCCCCAGCGATGACATCGAGATTGTCGCGCCCTCCCGCGAGATAGATGGTGGCATCGCGAACATCGAGCTGCTCCAAGAGCTCGACGATCCGCGCGGAGAAGCTCGGCTGCCCTTGCCAAGCAAAGAGCGGTTGACCAGCGATCACGCGGTCCCACACCTCGAGCGGGGTCACATCCGTCGTCGGTGCGCGCCTCAAAGACATTTGCTCTCTGCGACGACAGGCCACGCGTCGGGCGCCGGCCGTTCGAGGGCGTAGCGCGCGCGGCACAACAGCAACGCACCACGCACGATGAGCGGCGTGCGGAGGATCCCAGGAGGCTCACCGCCAAAGCGCACACCAGGCAACGTCGCGTCGAGCTGCTCGGCCGTCGAGCGCAAACGACTGTAATAGGCGTACATGCCAGCGATCGTCTCGGGTGCACGAAACCAAATGGGAGACGGGGTGCGATGAAGAGCACCCGCACCATGGTCACGCATGACGACACGGCTCAAATAGATGTCATCGGCGATGACCCCGCGCGGAATCGACCAATCCCGAATCGCGAAGAGCTTTCCTGAAAACCACCGAGGCGTCGCGGGCTCACGTTGATTGTAGACGTGCAGCGCCCGCGCCAACGGCGTCCTCCGGCGCGGCGGCAAGGGGTGCTTCATGGGAAAGGCGACGCGCACTTCGGGCTTCGCGAGCATGACGCTGGCGAGCTCCGCGAGCACCGTGGGTCCGATGACGATGTCCGCATCGGCGAACACGGCAAATGGTCCATCCCGTAGTCCGCGACGCTGCGCCTCGACCTTGCCTCCCGAGCTGGTCACGCAGGTAAAGCCCCTGCCCTCGGCGATGACGCCGGTCGCGTCGGCGCAGTCGTCGAGCACGACGAGCGGATCGAGCCGCAGGCGCGGTTCATGCGCGTGAGCATACGCGATCGCGGTGCGTAAGGAGTCGAGCATGCGGCCGATGGCGCGCGCCTCGTTCTTCGCCGTGATGGTGACCGGGATGATCATTGCGCCATGATCACGTCCGCGGCGACGGACGCCCCCGTCGCCGCGACCGGCTCGCGTTTGCTCGCGAACGCCGCCTCGAGGGCCGCCGTGATGGCGCGCGGCGTCGCGGTGGCAAAATCGACGATGCGCCCGGCTCCAGCGCGCTCGGCGAGAATGGCGTTGTGGTGCTGATCATTACAAATCGGCGTCATCACCAGCGGCACGCCGAACGCTATCGCCTCCATCAGCGAATTGGCGCCGACATGGCTTATGAACGCGCGCGCCTGGGCGAGCGCCGCGAGCTGCGCGACGTAGGGCGCGACATGGACGGTCTCTGGGAGCCGTGGCCACGTGAGATCACCCACCGCGGCGAGCAACCGCCGACCCGCCGCGAATGCCTTCTCGAACCACGCCGGCTGATGAAACGCCTGCGTGCCGAGCGACATATAGATGTCGAAGTCGCTGGTCGGTAGCCGTGGCTCACCGCGATGACCGACGGGCAAGGTCGGTCCAGCGAGCACGACGCTCTCCGGCGCGGGCCCAGCAAACGCTTCGGTCGTAAACGCCACCGTCGCAAAAGGTGAGAGCACGTCGGCGACGCGAAACGTGGCGTCGATGCCGTAGCTCGCAAACAGCGCGCGCCGCTTCGGATCCAAGGCGCGCGTGGTCCGAATGAGCGGCGTATCGATGTCGTCGGGCACCACCGGATTGAGCGACGACGACACGCTCACCCACGGCTTACCCTCGAGATGCGCGGCGATCGCCGCGGCGTACGCCATGGCGTCGAGCGCCACGACGTCCGGCTCGAGCTCGCGAATGATCGCGCGTAGCGGCTCGATGTCCGCCACAGCGGCATCGACGAGCATGGCGCCAATCCAGCCACGCAAGCGCTCGGGTTGGGCGATGAGCGCCGCGAACTCAGCGCCGCGATTGGCGCGCGCTGGCTTGCCTCTACCGGGAGGCGCCACGAAGCGCGTGAAGCCCGCCGCCGCGAGCTCGTCGCCGATGTCGAGCGGCGCGGTGAACGTCACCTCGACGCCGCGCTTGGCCAGCTCGGCCGCCGGCCCCAACATCGGGTGGTAGTGGCCGCGCTCCGGTAACGTCGCCCACAATACGCGTTTCATGCGTGCCTCATGCGATTGATGAACAGCTCGAGCGTCTGCCGGCGCACGGTGTGCGCGTCGTGCGGCGTCAGGCGCGGTGTCTTGCGTGCCCATGCCACGGAGGAAGGCACACCGAGCTCGGCGGCGAGCGCGCGCAGCGGTCGTTTTAGCGGATCCACGCCAGCCAAGACACCAACCTCGGGGGCAAAGAACGGTGACGCGAGCGTGACGCGGTTGGCGCGACAGATGGCATCCACGAGCGGGATATAGATCGCCGCGGGGCTCCCGCAAAACACCTGGTCCGCCCCGTCACCCGTGATCAACGTGGTCGCCCCAAGGGCGCGCACCAACAGCCAGCGGCTCACCGGGTGTAAGTTGAACAACGGCTGCGCCACCGCCTCGATGACGGGCGCGAGCTCGGCCTGATAGTCGCTCGGCTTCACATCGACGATGTCCACCCGATCACCAAATGCCCGCGCGATGGCCACCGCCTGCTCCACCTCGTCGTAGCCCGCAAACCCCGTGCGCAGCGTGACCAGCGGCAGCCGGCGGCCGCTCATGTGGAGCAGCGCCACGACCAGCGCCGAATCGACGCCACCGCTGAGCGCGACGACGCCGTCAGGCAAGGCGGCGACAGCGCGGACCAGAGCCTCACGCAACGGCGCGACGGCCGCGTCGATGGGGGGCGCGGGCGCGATGATGATGCCGCGCACGCAGGTCAGCGACGTGACCGGCCTCATCCCCCAAGCTTCGTCGACGCCGTCGCCGTCGAGCTCCATGTCGGGTCGCGTGAGGTCCCACAGCACCTGGGAGGTCGCGCCGTCGTCACGACGAAATGTCCGCAATCGCGGCACAGGGTCACGCACGGCGCAAGACCCCCGCCTCGACCTCTCTTTTGCTGAGCTGGTGATGGCGCTCGAGCGGACCATTACCAGCCAAGCAGTAGTGGCACGACGCGAGCGGCACGCCCGAGCTCATGTAGTCACGCAGCGTCGCGGCGCTCGCCGGCAGCGCCACCCCATCGTCGTCGAAGCGCAGGCCCGCCGGGGGCTGCTCGCGCTGAATACGCTGATGTAACTCACCGGCGTACGCGGCGCGCGTGCACTTATAGAAACGACCGTTGCGCACGATGAGGCAGCGATGACGTAGCCAACACGTGTCGTAGGTCTCTTGCACGTCCGCGATGTAGCGCGGCGAGAGCACCTGGCTAAAGCTCGTCACCGGCTTGACGTTCAAGATGAAGCCGTACTCGACCGCTTTGGCGTACGCATGCTCGAGCGTACGCTGCGGCACCGGCGCGCTCGCGTAGCTCGAGATGGTCAGCTGATCGAGCGCCCGCCAAAACGATTCTTTCATTCGTTTGAGGAGCAAACCGTTGGTGAACAAGCGCACGACGGCGCCGATACCGCTCTCACGGGCGACGACGATCATCTCGTCGATTCGAGGGTGCAGCAGCGGTTCGCCGCCCATGATCTTGAAGACATCGGTGCTCAGCACGCTCGCCATGGTGGCCAGCTGCTCACGTAGCTCATCGACCGAGAGTCGGCGCACATCGACGAACGGCGACATGTTGCAACAATTGGCGCAGCGTAAGTTGCAGTCTTCGACGACATGCAGCTCGAAGGCCTCGACGCGCACCCGCCCCTGGGCGTCCAACGTATAGACGGGACGCTTGGTGGGTTGCCCAACGCGCTCGCGCAGCACGATCTGCAACTGACGCTCACCGACCATCGTGGCGCGCGCGCACGCCTCGGGCAGCTGCCGATCGAGCCACGCCCAAACCGTGGCGGCGTCATCGTGAGCCGGCAGCGTGACGCGAACCGCCACCGCGTCTTCGATGCGAAAGCCGAAGTCCAATCCATACGCCGCGGCGATGGCCTCGCGGGAGCTACGCGCCCGGATGTCCGCCCAAGCTTCCATCAACCCGGCGATACCCGACTTCATCGCGACGTCGAGCGTCAGCAGCCGTCCGTCCGCACTACTTTCGAGCATCGCCGCGGAGCATCACACAGCGCCAAGCACAAACTCAATGCGCGGCGCCGCTGCGCAGACATGACGTCAGGCCGGCGTCGCGCAATCGCCTCTCCCCACTAGCGATACTCCACTGCACATCAACCTCCGTCACCGCGGGAGAACCATCATGACGACCGCCATCGAGAGCCTCCGCTCCATCGACCGTGCCACGCTCAACGAGGCGGCCGCCGCCTATCTCCGCGGCAATGTCGAGCTCCAGCCGCTGTATGAAACCAAGTCGCAGACCAGCCTCGCGCGCATTGACGTCGTCGATGTCGCCTGGGCGCGCGTCTACTTGGAGGGAGACACCGCTCTCGTCGTCGCCAGGACCGGCAAGCGAAACTTCTATGCGCTCAACAGCCCCCTCGATCACTGCGTCGCTCTCGCGTTTTCCTTCGAAGGTGCCAACCTCCAAGCCTTCGCCGCCAGCATCCAAGCCGCCCTCAGGTCGGCCAAGCCGGGCGAGCCGTTACTCGTCATCAACAACTTCGACAACGTGTAAGCAGCGTCACAGATACTTCGCGACCAAGGGCCCGAGCTGGGCGACGCGCTCCTTCGCGATGACCGAGCGGTCGGTGACGATGGCGACGGAGAGGGCGGCGTCGCAAGTACAGTGCTTGTCGAGCGCGCCGATGGCCGGCAGCGCCTTCTCGAGCAGCTTCTGCGCGCGGGCGCTGTTCGCTTTGAGGATGGCGATGACCGCTTCGACCGTCACCGGCTCTTCGGCGATGCGCCAGCAGTCGTAATCGGTGACCAGGCCGAGCGTCACGTAGTGCAGCTCGGCTTCGCGGGCGAGCTTCGCCTCGGGCATCGCGGTCATACCGATGATGTCGATGCCCTGGGCGCGGTAGATCTCCGACTCGGCGCGCGTCGAGAACTGCGGGCCGTCGATGGCCACGAGCGCTCCGCCATCGTGGACATTGATGCCGAGGTTCTTGGCCTGCGCGGCGAAGTGCTTGGTGGCGGTCGCGCAGACGGGATCCGCCATGCTGACGTGCGCCACGATGCCGTCTCCGAAGAAGCTCTTGTCGCGGCCGCTGGTGCGGTCGACGTACTGGCGCGGGATGACCAGATCCCCGGGGTGGATGTGCTCCCGCATCGACCCGACCGCTGAAACGGACACGAGCCACTCGACGCCCAGCGACTTCAAGGCGAAGACGTTGGCGCGATACGGCACCTCGGCGGGGGTGAGGCGGTGCCCCTTGCCGTGACGCGGCAGAAAGACGAGCTGGGTGTCGCCGAGCCGCCCGGTGACGAGCGTGTCCGAGGGCGGGCCGTAGGGCGTCTTCACCTCGACCTCGCGCACATCCGTCAAGCCCTCGAGGGCGTATAGCCCGCTGCCGCCGACAATTCCGATGGTCGTCATGGCCTCTGTCTTGCGTGAGACACGCGTCCAGGTAAAGCTCTCTCCCCATGCACGAGCACTATTACGAAAACTCGGACCTCGGTCGTTTCCCCGAAATCGGTAAGGCAGCCCCGGAGCTCGCGAAGAAGTTCTTCGACTGGTACGGCGCCGTCTTCGCGGACGGCGCTTTGACGGCGCGCGAGAAGTCGCTCATCGCCTTGGCGGTCGCGCACACCGTGCAGTGCCCCTACTGCATCGACGCGTACTCCAACGATTGCTTGTCCAAGGGCTCGGACATCGAGCAGATGACCGAAGCCATTCACGTAGCGGCAGCCATCCGCGGCGGCTCGTCGCTAGTGCATGGCACACAGATGCGCGCCCACGTGAAGAAGGTCGGGATGTAAAATGGTATCGCTGCTGTCGCGCAGGGCACCGCTCGCCAGCACGTCCGAGCAGCTCAGAAGGCTCGAGGCGTTGCCGATTGCGCGTGAGTTTCACGAGGCCTTGAAGGACTCGGCGCTCGCGCCATTCCAACCGACACGCCTCGAGATCTTCCAGGTGAACGTCGGCAAGCTCTGCAACCAGACTTGCCGGCATTGCCACGTCGACGCGGGCCCCGACCGCAAGGAGATGATGTCGCGCGAGACCATGGAGCTGTGCCTCCAAGCGCTCGCTAAAACGGACATCCCCACCGTCGACATCACCGGCGGCGCTCCCGAGCTCAACCCCAACTTCGAGTGGTTCGTCGCCGAAGTAAGGAGGCTCGGCCGCCACGTGATGGATCGCTGCAACCTCACGATCCTCGAGACGCCCTCGCGCGCCCACCTGCCGCGTTTCTTCGCCGACCACGGCGTCGAAGTGGTGTGCTCGCTGCCCCACTACCGCGCCATGAACACCGACGCGCAACGCGGCGAAGGTGTGTTCGAGAAGTCGATCAGCGCCTTGAAGCGTCTGAACGCCGTCGGCTACGGCGCGGGCACGGGTCTGCGCCTGGTGCTCGTCACCAACCCGGTCGGCGCGTTCCTCCCCTCGGCGCAGGCGTCACTCGAGAAAGAGTGGAAGCGCGAGCTCGAGCGCCTGCACGGCATCAAGTTCGACGCCTTGTTTTGTCTGACCAACATGCCGATCAGCCGCTACCTCGAGTGGCTCATTACGTCAGGCAACCTCGAGGCGTACATGGAGCGCCTGGTCACCGGCTACAACCCCGCCGCGGCGGCAAACGTCATGTGCCGCAACACCATCTCGATCGGCTGGGACGGCAAGCTCTACGACTGCGACTTCAACCAGATGCTCGACATGGAAGTCGACGCCCGCGGACCACGCCATGTCCGCGACTTCGACCAAAAAGCCCTCGAAGCGCGCACCATCGTCACCCACCGCCACTGCTTCGGCTGCACCGCGGGCGCCGGCTCGAGCTGTGGCGGCGCGACGACTTGAGACGCAAGGCGAGCTAGTCTCATCCGGCGCGATGGCGGTACGGTCTCGGCATGAATGTCAGCACGCGAGATGAGCTGGTTGCGTTCGCAAAGTCGTTGGCAGCGGACTTTCGCGAGAATCCCAACGCCTGGGAAAACACGACGGTCGACACATACCTCGAGGCCTTCGCGGCGTGGGTCGAAGACATGGATGGGTTCTACCTCAACCAGGGAGAATCGATCCCTGAGAGTCCGTCATGGCGTGTCGTCGCGGATATGTTGATGGCCGCCAAGATGTACGAGTAACAGCGAAGGTATGGTGCGACCGGCGTAGCGCGACCGGCCACTCCCATGGCATCGAACAGTCCCATGAGCACGCTCCCCACGCGCATCGTGCATTACGGCGACGCGCTCCAATGGCTCGCCGAGGCGGGCCCCTTCCCCGGCTGTTCGTTCATCACCTCGCTGCCGGACGTCTCGGAGCTGGGCGGCATGACGCTCGACGCGTGGAAGCCGTGGTTCCGCAACGCCGCCGGCGCCATCCTCTCGCGCCTGCCGGACGACGGCGTCGCCTTGTTCTATCAATCCGATGTGAAGGTGAACGGCGAGTGGATCGACAAAGGCTATCTCTGCAGCCGCGCCGCCGAGGACCACGGCTGCATCACGCTGCTGCACAAGATCGTGTGTCGCAAACCCCCCGGCACCCTAGCGTTCGGACGCCCCACCTACGCGCACCTCGTGGGTTTCTCCCGCACGGTGCGCCTCAACATGACGCGCTCACAGCCCGACGTGCTCGCCGATCCCGGTGAGAGCGTGTGGACACGCGGCATGGGCCGGGAAGCGTGTCGCCTAGCTTGCCGCTTCGTTGTCGACAACACGGCTTCGCACACGATCATCGATCCGTTCTGCGGTCGCGGCAGCGTCCTCGCCGCCGCCAATGAGCTTGGCCTCAACGCAATTGGTGTGGAGCTCAACCGTAAGCGGGTTGGCCAGGCGCGGAATTGTTCGTTTGCTGGCTGACTGGAGCTTTTCGCTCCCTTGTCGGATGCTCTAGGCTACGCTCAACGTCATCGAGGTACGGTCGCGCGCGGGAGTCGCATCGAACGGCGGAGCTCGTCTTGCTTGGCAGGCCAATCGGAAAAGATTGCAGTCGTCCGCTAATACAGAGTTGTACGCTATGCCGGTGTGGCCTGCTACGCGTCAGAGTTCACGAGTGATGCCGGCGACTCGCGGCACTTCGACGCGAGTCCCGCGGCCATCTTCGATTGGGGCGACACCAGCGGTTCGGATGAAAATGCAGGCTGGCCGTTCCTCATGGACAGTCGATCGCGGGTTGGCGCGCAGGAGTGCGTGGGTTATTGGACGCGCGGGACTTCTTACAATGAGAAAATCCAAGATCGCAAAGCGGCGGCCTCCTCGAACTGCCGAGCAGGAGTCCACACCTCTCGATGATGCCCAGATGCTTATGTACGACGCTTGGGAGCTGACGGACCCGAAGCAGCGCATCGCGACGGCGCATGCCGCGCTACGACTATCGACTGACTGCGCCGATGCGTACTCGCTCCTCGCAGCCGAATCAGCTGGCGACCTCGTCGAAGAATTGGATCTTTGCCGGCAAGCAGTGGAGGCCGGCATGCGCGCCATCGGAGTGCGTGCGTTCGAGGAATACGCTGGCCACTTCTGGGGAGTCCTCGAGACGCGCCCTTATATGCGGGCGCTCGCGGGACTTGCGTGTCTTCTTATGAGCCTAGGCCGTCGTCGCGAGGCCGTCGAGCACTATCGCGAGTTGCTCCGTCTGAACCCGAACGACAATCAAGGCATTCGCTACATCTTGGCGCCGGCACTGTTAGAGCTCGATCGCAACGACGAGGCTGCGGATCTTTTAGCGCAGTACCCTGGAGACATCGCGGCGACGTGGGCTTACGCCGCAGCCCTTCTCGCCTTCCGCATCAAAGGTGACACCTCGGACTCGCGGGCTGCGCTTGAAGGAGCTTTCGCTACAAATCGCTTCGTGCCGCCGTACATTCTCGAATCCAAGGAGATGCCGGAGGAGTTACCCGAGTACATCGGCATCGGGGACGACCGCGAAGCGGTAAGCGTCGCTTTCCATCTCGCGGCATGTTGGCGGTCTACTCCCAGGGCGTTGGAGTGGATGCGGGCTCAACTCCACAACATGCCACCCCCGCGCTCGAGACAGGGGATGCGCAATCGCTCGTTCAAGCGACAGAGGCGATAGTCGGGCGGCGCCCAATGTGAAAGATGGGCCGTCGCTAGCCAGGTGCAGAGTTGTACGTTAGGTTCTGGCAAGGCGACCAAACTCGGTCGCAATAGTGGTTTTGTCCGCGCGTCCTTCGGCAACGGCAATTGTTAGCTCGTAAAGCGCGTCAGTAGGCTCGCTGATGCTAACCCCGTTGAGGTCCAAGAAAACGAGTGCTGCGAGGAGGCCGGCTCGTTTGTTCCCATCTACGAACGGATGATTCTTGACGATGTGGAAGAGGTACACCGCGGCCATCTGCAACAGCCCGTCATGAACGAACTCTCCACCGAACGAAGCACACGGCTGCGCGACAGCTGATTCGAGCAACGCCCGGTCACGAACGCCGGAACCTCCGCCGAAGACGGCGAGTTGATCCGCATGAATTTGCAAGACGTCATCGACAGTGAGGAAGGTCGGCGCGTCCTGGATCACTTCGCGAGTTTTCTCAGCGTGGTGTCGTGCGTTTCGATCATGCGTGCTGTGGACTCGCGAACGGCAGCGCGATGCGACGTGGCACTTGCTTGTTCCGCTTTGTCGGCAACGCGCTGACGCAGATCCGACAAGACTTGGGCGACCACCGTATCTGGCAGTTCATCGACCAAATCATGAAGCTTCTTGCGTTGTTCCGCAGCACCCATTCGTGAATGGTGCCTCCGGCGCCCAAAAAGCGCAAGAGCAGGTGGGCGCGGCCTTCAGAAGCCTTGGGGCGCCCTAGGTGAAAAGATGGCCGTCGCCGGCCTGGTGCAGATGGTGTGCGCTATGCCGGTGTGTTTGCAACGACCAAGAACTGCGTGAGTGAAGCCGGCGACCTCGCGGCGCATCGACGCGAGGCTTTGCGGCCATCTTGGATTGGGCGTCATCGGAGGCCAATGCGACTCGCAAGTGCTTCCGGGATCGGCTGCAAGCGACCATGCAGGTTTGCAAAATCGCGGTCGAACGCGCGCACCAAGTCCGAGATCGGAGCGCCCCGAACGACGAACGAGCCGCTTACGAAGTATTGATCGTCGCCCGGAACGGTGACGAATCGCAGCAGCGCACAGTCCGAATACCACCCGACTGACGAAGCTTCGAAGTCGTTATACGCGAGTTCACGCCAGGAAGACGTAAGGGCATCCGTCGCGTCCTGCAACGATTGCGTCGATGGAGAAAGAGTAACTTCAAAACGCAAAAGGCAGGTCTTGAGGTCTTGCTCTGCGACGCTCACGTTCACAATGCCGGGTTGCATCGGAATGTAGTGGTCGGCATCCATGCGAAAGCCAACGAGGTCACCACCATCGATCGGTGGAAGCCTTGCGGCGATGTCATCGATGAGAGCTTCGAGCATGAGACGCCCAATGTGAAAGATGGCCGTCGTCGGCCTGATGCAGATGGTATGCGCTAAAGCAGTCGGCTCAGCAACACGCTAGAACTGCGCGAGTGGTGCCGGCGACCTCGCGGCGCATCGACGCGAGGCTTTGCGGCCATCTTGGATTGGGCGCGTCGCTAGTCACGCTCTTCTTCTTCAAAACTGTCGAGATAGCAGCTTACGGTGAGGGGCA
>JBDHVB010000077.1:0-22636 GCA_039809465.1 Myxococcota bacterium | reverse complement strand
TCAGCACCATCGCAGACCGGGGCGCCGCTACACTCGTCGGCGGTCTCCTGTCCCGAAGCGAGGAGGCCGCAGGTGCCATCCGCGCCGCTGACCGCGGCGTTGCACGCCTCGCACAGGCCGTCGCAGGCGACAGCGCAACACACGCCATCGCGGCAATAGCCGCTCGCGCACGCGCCGTCGCTGAGGCACGACGCGCCAACCCCTCGAGCGTAGCACGCGCCCGACCCGTCACATGCGGTGCCACCAGCGCATTGGTCGAGAGGATCCGTAAGATCGATGACCGGCGCGCACACGCCATCAGCGACGCCTGTGGTGCGCATCGAGCACGACAGGCACACGCCGCCGCACGCGTCCGCGCAGCACACACCGTCGCGGCAGGCGCCGCTCAGGCACTCGTAGTCGGCGCCGCACGCCGCCGCGGTGCCTTTCGCGAAACACGCCCCATTGCCATCGCACGCGGCGGCTCCCTCGCACTCGCCGCCGCGCGCGGTGCCGGCGAGCGCCAAACGGCAGGTGCCATCGGCGACGCCGGTGCGCGCTTGGGCGCAGCCGAAGCAGAGATCGTCGCACGCCTCGGCGCAGCACACCCCGTCGCGACAGTGACCCGTCGCGCAGGCGTCGTCGCTCTCGCACACGCCGCCGATGAGCGGTCGGCAACCGCCAGCCCCATCGCAGGCGCTGGCGTCGGCACAATCGCCGCGTGGGTCGAGACCGACCTTCACGGGGGAGCAGATCCCATCTGCCGCGCCGGTCAGGGCCGACGTGCATGCCTGGCACGCCCCGGCACAGATCGTATTGCAGCAGACTCCCTGCTGGCAGCTCACCGACACGCAGCTCGTGTGGGCATCACACCGCGAGCCGAGGGCGCCGTCCGGCGCTTTCACGAAGCAGGCATCGAGCGCGACCGCCAGCGTGATGTACACGACGAGCCGGAGGGCGGTCCCCGCCGCTACGCTCCAGGCGGATCGGTCGCGCGCGAGTCGCCGCCGCGCAGGTCGAGCGCTGCTCATGGCGGGTCCTGATGAGAGGATGCGCGCCAGTGGTGGAACAAGGCTTCGCCGACGCCGGCGACAGCGGCGCCGATCAACAGTCCAGCGCTCAGGTTTACCCCGGACCGCCGCGAACGCTCGGCGTCCAGATCTCTCGCGGGCGTGTCGTTATAGCGTTTGATCGCGATGATGTGCCAAGCTGCGAGGCCCAGTTGCGTGGCCGCGAACGCGGAACCAACGGCGTAGCGCCGCTGCTGGAACTGACCGATGCCCGCCGGAAAGAACAGCAAAGGCGATAGGGCCGGCGTCGGTGGCTCGAGCACGAGGTGCGTCACTGGCGTCGAGAGGAGCGGCACGTCTCGGCGCGTGACGCCGCCCTGGACATCGACGAGCACGGCTTCGGCGCGGCCCTCCGCCGAGAGCGTCAAACCGGCCGCGCGCGGTGCGTTGGCGGCTCGCGCGAGGGCCGCGAGATCCTCGGTGCACGACGCTCGGCAGTCGAGGACCGGCGGATCGCTCCAGTCGATGGCGCGCTCCAGTGCGAAGTCGATGGCGATGGTTTGGCGGGGCCCACGTACGTCGACCAGCCTCGCAAGCGAGCGCTTACCCTCATTTTCCATCCAGACCACATAGCGACCCGACACGACGCGTGTGCTTTGATCGTTCGCTATGATCGCGCCGTCGAGCAGCACTCGGCCGGGCGCGGTGGTTCTCAGAGTGAGCTCTGTCGTCTCCGCGTTGCGCGACATGAGCGCCGCGCGCCTGAATACATCGACCACTTGTGGCGAATATTTTCGGCTGTCGATGGGGACATGCGCAAATCGCCGTGTGGCCTCCACGGCCACCTTCAGCGCCTTCTGCGGGTCGCTGAGCTCCGCCGCCGCTGCTTCGTGCATGGTGGCCGCGGCGATCGCGCTTGCAGCTTGATCTGCAAGCGGCATCGCATCGTAGCTCGCCATGATGCGGGCGCGCAGCTCCGCCGCCGCCGCCGAATCGAACTGCGCTTCACGCGTGACCGCCTCCTCGAGCCAGGCCTCGAGCGTCGCGGTGGTGATGGGCTCGGACGCCACGAGGCCGGTGACGCTTCGCTGGAGCTCGCCACTCGTCATGGCCGGGCTGCCGATGGCGAGCGACCAATCTGATAGCTCGCGCATACGCCTGAGCAGCAGCGGATCGTCCCGCAGCGCGACGACCGGTATGGGGTGTAAGTCGCCGGCCAGCGGGGCGCAAACCATGGCAGTGACGAGCAACAACGACACGCGCGCCACCCCCGGCGTTGAAGGCGCTTTAGCGGATCTTGACCGCGAGCTCGCTGTTGCCGAGCGCGATCACGTCGCCGTCGGCGATGAGGGCCGAGCCTACGCGCTCGGCGTTGATGAACGTGCCGTTGGTGCTCGCGAGGTCGATGATGCCGACGCCGCCGCTGTCGTAGAACAGCATGGCGTGGGCGCGTGAGATCGAATCGTCCGCGAAGATGATGTCGGGACCGCGGTCGAAGGCCGAGGCGTTGAAGGCGGCCACGTTGCCGACGGTCGCCGCGGGAGCGCGATCCTTCAAGTGCTTCGAGAGGATGTCGGCGGCGGCGCTATCGAGGACGCGGTTGCCGTCGCGATCGATGAAGGCCGTCTCGGTCTCCGAGAGGTGACGGCCGATGAGACGACAGGATCCGAGATCGATGCTCACCGTGTCGCCGTCGTTGGGACCTGCGGTGACGGTGAAGATGGCGCGGTGCGAGCTCATGGTAAGACTGTTCTGACAGACCTTCCGAAGCTGGTGCAAGACCCGTGTCGGGCCAATCAGGGCATTGGCGCGGTGCGGCAAGCAACGCTATGTTACCCGGCGGAGGATGATCCGATGGCCAGCTCCGCTCCAACGAACACGCCCAATCCCTATGTCTCCACGGGCGGTTCGTTCGTCCACGTTCCGGTTTTGACGGCCGAGATCTTCACCCCGGAGCGCTTCAGCGAAGAGCAGCGCCAGTACCGCAAGACCGCGCTCGAGTTCTCGCAGAACGAGGTCGAGTCACGCGTCGCGGAGATCGACGCCAAGAAGCCGGGCGTCATGCCCGAGATCATGAAGAAGGCCGCGGAGCTCGGGCTGTTCATGGTCGAGATCCCGGAAGCGTACGGCGGCCTCGGCCTCGACAAGGTCACCGGCATGTTGGTCGCCGAGGCCATGGCGCGCGTCGGCTCGTTCGCCGTCACCTACGGCGCCCACACCAACATCGGCACCATGCCCATCGTCTTCTACGGGACGCACGTGCAGAAGCAGCGCTACTTGCCCCGCCTTGCCTCCGGGGAGTGGATCGGCGCCTACTGCTTGTCGGAGCCCGACAGCGGCAGTGACGCGCTGGCCGCTAAAACGGTCGCCAAGCTCTCGCCCGACGGCAAGCACTACGTCTTGAACGGCACGAAGCAGTGGATCACCAACGGCGCTTTCGCGGACGTCTTCACGATCTTCGCGCAGGTCGATGGCGACAAGTTCACCGCCTTCATCGTCGAGCGCGGCTTCGAAGGCGTCTCGCACGGCGCCGAGGAGCACAAGCTCGGCATCCGCGGCAGCTCGACCACGCAGATCATCCTCGAGGACGTGAAGGTGCCGGTCGAGAACGTGCTCGGCGAGGTCGGCCGCGGGCACAAGATCGCGTTCAACATCTTGAACATCGGCCGTTGGAAGCTGGGCTCGGGCTCGATCGGCGGCGCCAAATACGCGCTCGGCATCGGCGTGCGCTACGCCAAGGAGCGCAAGCAGTTCAAGAAGCCGATCGCCTCGTTCGGCCTCATCCGCCAGAAGATCGCCGAGGCCGCGACGCACATCTACGCCGGCGAGGCCATGGCGTACCGCTTGGGCGGCATCATCGACGAGCGCATCGCCGAGCTCGATCCCGCTTCGGCGGACTACTCGAAGCAGGCCATCAAGATCGTCGAGGACTTCACCATCGAGGCCTCGGTCTTGAAGATCTTCGGCAGCGAAGCGCTCTACAAGATCGCCGACGACATGCTGCAGATCCACGGCGGCAACGGCTACGTCGAGGACTATCCGGTGGAGCGCATCCTGCGTGACGCGCGCATCAACCGCATCTTCGAAGGCACCAACGAGATCAACCGGCTGATCATCCCGGCGACGCTCTTCAAGCGCGCCCTGGACGGTCAGATGCCGCTCATGGAGTACACGGCGAGCATCATCGACGAGCTCGGCCGGCCCGACACGCTGCCGAAGCGCCAGCCGGGTCCACTGGGCGCCGAAGCGTGGGCCACCGAGCTCGCCAAGCGCGCCGTGGTCTACGCGGCGAGCTACGCCGCGCAGAAGTACATGGCGGACCTTCGTGAGAAGCAGCTCTTGTTGGGCGCTTTAGCGGACTGCCTGGTCGACATCTACGGCATGGACTCGGTCGTCGCCCGGGCCACGCAGGCGATGAGCAGCGAGAGCGAGCAGAAGGCCGAAGAGCACCGCCAGCTCGCGTCGCTCTACTGCTTCGAGGCGCGCGCCAACGTCTTCCAGCGCCTGCGCCGTATCGCCATGATGATGGCCGAAGGCGATGAGCTCGAGATGCTCTACGCGAACCTCGAGAAGCTCGATCAACGCTACCGCGTCGACTTCATGCGCCTGCAAGACGATGTCGCGGAGCGCATGCTGGAAGACGACGGCTACGCCATCTGAAGGGCTACGCCGGTGGAAAACGGCAGTGACGGCTTGGAGTTTGCGCTTCTCTCGGAATCCGCCGATGATGCGGCAGTGACTCAGGGCCGCCTGCGTTTTACCCACGCCATGCTCACCGACGTTGGTCGTGTGCGCCAACGCAACGAAGACATGGCGGATGCCAACGCCAAGAAGGGCATCTACGTGCTCGCGGACGGCATGGGGGGGCACCCGGCGGGTAACGTCGCCTCGAAGACCGCCGTCGACGCGCTCATCGCGCACCTCGTCGCCAAGGGCAGCCGCGACCGGCCCACCAAGCTTCGCGAGTCGATCCTCGTCGCCAACCGCGCGGTGCTCCAGCTCGCCGAGACCGATCCATCGATGCACGGCATGGGCACCACCGTGTGCGTGCTCTGGCTGTCGCAGGCCCGCGCCTATCTCGCGCACATCGGCGACTCGCGCATCTACGTGCAGCGCGACGGAGAGCTGCACCAGATCACGCGCGACCACACCGTGGTGCGCGAGCTCATCGACCGCGGCGAGCTCACCGAGGACTCGATCGAGGCGCAGCGCATCGGCCACATCCTCACGCAGGCGGTGGGCCTCGAGCTCGCCGTCGAGCCCGACCTCGGCATGATGCCTCCCAAAGCCGGGGACGTCTTCCTCATGTGCAGCGACGGCCTCTCCGACACCGTCGACGATGACGTCATCTCGGACATCATCAAGCAGCACACCGACGTCAAAGCCTGCGCGCACGCGCTGGTCGCGGCGGCGCTCGAGGCCGGTGGCCACGACAACGTCACGGTGCTCTTGGTGCGCTGCGAGCAAGCCGAGCCGCGCCGCAAAAAGAAGAAGTAGGCGCCAAGACAGTGTTCCCGTAGAGCCCTACTGCTGACCTGTGCAGATGCCCACAGATCCGCTATCTTACGAGCATGCATCTCGTCCTCGACCTGACCGAAGAGAACCGCAAGCGCCTTGAAGAACGTGCGCGACCGCTCGGTCTCACTGTCGAAGCTCTTGCGAAGGCTGCCATCGTCGATCTCCTCGATCGGCCAGCCGAGGACTACACGCGCGCTGTCGAACGCGCGCTCGCCAAGAACGAAGCGCTTTACAAACGCCTAGCCTGAGCCTGAGTGCGCTACCTCACCCTTCCTGAGCTATTGGAGCTTCATCGTCGCCTCATCGCTCAGACCGGTGGCGCCTCTGGTCTTCGGGACCTTGGCCGACTCGAAGCCGCGCTCGCGCAACCACGCATGACCTTCGACGGCTCCGATCTCTATCCGTCGCTTATCGAGAAGGCCGTCGCGCTTGGCTTCACGCTCATCATGAATCACCCGTTTGTGGACGGGAATAAGCGCATCGGCCACGCCGCAATTGACGTCATGCTAATGCTCAACGGCTTCGAGCTTCGCGCCGATGTCGACGATACGGAGCGCATGATTCTCGGCGTTGCGGCAGGTGCAACATCGCGCGAGCAGTTGCTAGAATGGGTTCGTGCGGGGACGGTCGCGCTAGTCGGCGCCTAATCCAAGAGCACGCCCCATCTATGCCGCCAGCGAACGGCTAGCGCTTGTCGGTGTCATGAGGCGCGTGGTAGCCCTGGCCGCGATGTATCTCGGGATCGTCATCGGCACCGTCGTCGCCGCGCAGAAAGTGGAAGGCCTGGTTGGCCGCACCATGCTCCTGGTGCAGCCGGTCAACGAGCAGCGCGAGCCCAACGGTCCCATGCAGGTCGCCGTCGACACCGTGAAGGCGGGCCCGAAGGATCTCGTCGTGCTCGTCGGCTCGCGTGAGGCCGCGCTCGCCCTCGACCCCTGGTTCGTGCCGGTGGACGCGGCCATCGTCGGCATCGTCGACGACCTCGACGTGCGCGCCGAGAAGAAGGCCGGCAAGCGCGCTCAAAGCGCGTAGCGCCCCACCAGGTAGCGAATGCCGTCCGCGATGACGGTCGTGGTGTAGCTGTAGCCGAAGAAGTCGTCGAAGACACCGTCGCCGTCGCGGTCGGACCTCTCCTGCGTTTCGATCAGCACGCGCCCCTCGTAGACGGACTCCCTGAGCATCGTGAGCGTGATCTGCGTCGCCGACGACCGAGTGCAGCGATTCGAAACCGGATTACCGAGCGCGTCGCGCATCGTGTTGCAGGCCCATGTCGAGTCGACCGTCCCGTCGGGACCATCGTCGGTCTCGGCGCGTGAGGCGATCATCCTGCCGCTGCCGTCGTAGCTGTAGGAGGTCGTCGTGCGCCGGTCGAGCTGACCGTCGAAGTCGAGGTCGGACTCCTCCACGGAGGAGACCGCCAAGCCACGCGCGTCGAGCACCCAGCGCGTCGTGGTGCTGCCGAAGGTCGACGGCTTGGCCTCCTGGAGTCGGTCGATGAGACGGTCGCGCTCGTCATAGGAGAAAGTGCTCTTCGCGGTGTAGTCGATGATCGCGTCGCCACCGTCGTCGGTGCTCGCCTCGTAGCTCGTGTAGCGGCCGAGCGCGTCGTAGGCCACGCGGTCGTCGGCCAGCTGCACCACGCCCTCGTTGTTCGAGACGATCCGGTGCGTGATGGCGTCGCTCGCGTAGGTCACGTTGTCATCGGAGCTGCGCGTCGTTTCGCTGCCATTCGAGCAGCGCTCGGCCCGCAGCGTCAGGCGTCCGATGCCATCGCGCGTGTCCAGGGTGGAGCACCGCGATGGGGTGCCGCGAATGGAGCTCTCATCGGTGCGGGAGAGCTGCCGGCCGCGCGCATCGTACGTGATAGCGTACGTGGACCAGCCCGTGTAATCGGGCCATGTCGAGTCCCCCCGCCCAGCGACGAGCCGCCCGTTCGCGTCGTAGGTCTGAGTGCTTCTGTACTCGATGGTACCGTCGCCCTGGCTGTCCGTCTCCGAGGCGATCAGGCGCCCGACCGCGTCATACGTATCGGTGTAAGTGTAGTGGATCGCCGCGTCGGCACCCTCACGCCAGACGTGCTGCGTCGGCACGTGCGCCGGGATGGTGATGCCGAGCGTGCCGTAGAGATAGGCCACGACCTCCGTGAAGGGCACGACGCTCACCGGGATCTGCTTGCGCTGCGCGAAGGGGATGAGCCAGTTGTCCGGAAAATACGAGAGCGTCGTACCGAGCGCGAGGCTGTGGCCCGAGAGCGCCGCGCTCGATGAGCCGATGTCGATGCCATTGCCGAGGTCGCCGTCCTGATCGAGCGCCGCGAGCATCGACATGATGTTCACCACGCGGTGAAAGTCGCTGCGCTGATCGGTGAGCGCGGCGATGAGCTCGTCCTCGGTGGCGGGCGGCGTCATGAAGAACAGGTCGAAGAGGGTGATGCGCTCGCGGGCCTTGGCGCTGCCGAGCAGGGTGTCACCGATGCTGAACTTCACGTCTTCATCACGCGCGTAAACGAACGTGCCGCTAGCGTCGGTGACGCCGCCGCGCGACTGGGTGGTGTAGCGGACGCCAGCGCCGACGCCGACGAGCTGGCCGGCGAAGGTCTGGGGGGCCAGCTGCTGCGCGTCGTCGTTGTCGACGTTGTCACCAGCGGATGGATCGGCTCCCTCACCACAGGCGGTGAGCAAGACGGCGGCAAGGAGGGTGAGGCGGCGCATGAGGCGCCATGAAGCAAATCGCGGGCCACGCTAAGTGATTGATTTCGTGTAGTCATCACGACGCCTCTGGCGAGAAGAAGCCGACTCGTCCCCCCACGGACGAGGACGGCTTCCGACCAGGGCCCACATCGCCAGCCACGATCTCCCTCCCGTCTTGCCGGGCCCGACCGCGGATGCTACCTAACGCAACCACGCATGCGGGTTTGCGAAGTTATCGGCAACGTGGTCGCCAGCGCCCACCACCCCGCCTACGATGGCGGCAAGCTCATGGTGGTCCAACCACTCGACGCCGCGGGCAATAAAGTCGGCTCATCGCTCCTCGCGCTCGACCGTGTTCAGGCCGGAGTTGGTGACCGCGTTCTCATCATGGGCGAAGGCAATGGCGTCCGGCAGCTGCTGGGCAAGGACGCCGGCCCCATTCAAGTCCTCATCGTCGGCATCGTCGATGCAGTGGAAGGAGCATGACCATGCAACCGACCCAGACGCGCCGCGCGCTCGAAGATCTCATCGTCGCGTTCAGCCACCGCCTGCACGCCGCGGGCTGGGTGGCGAACCACGACGGCAACATCACCGTGCGGCTCGCGAGCGACCGCTTCCTCGCCACCCCGACGGGTGTGTCGAAGGCGTCCGTCTGCCGTGATCAGCTCATCGTCGTCGACGGCGCCGGCAAGGTGGTGAGCGGCTCATCGAAGCCCTTCAGCGAGATCGAGCTGCACCTGCACGTCTACCGGCACCGCCCCGATGTCCGCTCGGTGATGCACGCGCATCCGCCGACCGCGACCGGCTTCGCGGTGGCGGGCATTCCCATCGCGACGACGATGATGGCCGAGCCGGTGGTGTCGCTGGGCGCCGAGATCCCGCTCGTGCCGTACGCCCGGCCGCGCACGCCCGAGGCGACCGGTAACCTCACGCACGCGCTCGAGGACGCCGACGCCATCATGCTCGCGAATCACGGCGCGCTCACCTACGGGCCCGACCTCGAGACGGCCTTCTTGCGCATGGAGCTCGTCGAGCACTTGGCCAAGATCCAGCTCGTCGCCCGTCAGATGGGTGGGGCGCGCGAGATCCCGAGCAGCGACGTGTCGAAGCTGCTCGAGTCGCGCGCCAACGCGGGGCTTGGCCGCGCCGGCCGCAATCGCGTACAGAACGACGACCGGACCGTGATCGTGCGCATGGCCGCCGGAGCAAAATCGAATGGCTGAGATGGAGCAGTTGGTCGACGAGATCGTCAAACGTGTTCAGGCCCGTCTCGGCGGCGCCCCGACTCCCAAGCTGCAGCTCGCCGGCGACCGCTGCGAGAGCGGCGCGGGCAGCAGCTGCGACACCTGCCGCGGCTGCCACGTGAAGCGCCCCAACGACGTGCGCAACATCGTCGACCTCGGGGCCGCGCGCATCGCCGCCGGCATCGGGCACGACAGCCCGCCGTCCGACATCGCGCCGCTCATCGACCACACCTTGCTCAAGGCCGACGCCACCAAGGAAGAGCTGCGCAAGCTCTGCGAAGAGGCCAAGAAGTACGGCTTCGCCACGGTCTGCGTGAACCCGGTCAATGTCCGCTATTGCGCCGGCTTGCTCGAGGGCTCGTCGACCAAGCCAATCGCCGTCGTCGGCTTCCCGCTCGGCGCGTCGGTGCCGCAGGCCAAGGCCTTCGAGGCCCGTCAGGCTGTCCGTGATGGCGCACAAGAAATCGACATGGTCATCAACATCACGGCGCTCAAGGCGAAGGACTACGCCCTCGTGCTCGATGACATCTGCGCGGTCGTCGCCGCCTCGGCGCCCAAGCCCGTGAAGGTCATCCTCGAAACCGCCATGCTCGATACCGAGCAGAAGGTCATCGCCTCGGCGCTCTCGAAGGTCGCCGGCGCCGCCTTCGTGAAGACCTCGACCGGCTTCGGCCCTGGTGGCGCCACCGCCGAGGACGTCGCGCTCATGCGCCGCGTCGTCGGACCCGAGATGGGCGTCAAGGCCTCGGGCGGCGTGCGCACCACCGACGACGCGGTCGAGATGGTGCAGGCAGGCGCCAACCGCCTCGGCGCCTCGGCCTCGGTGGGCATCGTCACCGGTAGCTCTTCGAAGACCGCCGGCAAGGCGAAGCGGGCTGGGGGCGGGTACTAGTGGTCCGCTCGGCGGTACTGCTGCTCTTGTTCGGCATGGCCGCATGCAAAGGCCCAGGCGCAGGAGGTCCACAGATGCCGTTCAAAGCGCTGGTCGGCCCGGTGATCATCGCCCACCGCGGTG
Organism: Myxococcota bacterium; assembly: GCA_039809465.1. GTDB lineage: Bacteria > Myxococcota > XYA12-FULL-58-9 > XYA12-FULL-58-9 > JALHOP01 > JALHOP01. The sequence continues at coordinate 12,180 of JBDHVB010000077.1, read as the reverse complement.
GCTCGCTCGAGGCACCCGAGAACACGGTCGCGTCGCTCACCCACGGCGTGCAGGTCGGCGCCGACTGGCAAGAGCTCGACGTCACGCTCACCAAGGATCACCAGCTCATCGTCATCCACGACGATACGCTCGAGCGGACGACCAACGGCAAGGGCGAGGTCATCCAGCAAAACCTCGCCGATTTGCGCAAGCTCGACGCGGGTGACCCCAAGTGGGCCGACTACGTGGTGGAGCGCTTGGCGAAGATGGGCATCGAGGCGCCGAGCTTCACGGGCAAGTTCCCCGGCGAGAAGCTGCCGACGCTCGCGGAGTGCCTGCGCATCCCGAACGCCCAGATCATGATCGAGATGAAGGCGCACCCGGATCCGAAGGCGCTCGCTTTCGCGGTCGTCGACGAGGTGCACGCCACCAACATGGCCGGCCGCGTCGTGCTCGCGAGCTTCGAGGCGGCGCTGCTCTTGGAGGCGAATCTCCGCGACTCGAGCATGCCGTTGCTCGGCCTCGCCGAGGACGTGAAGGGCATCGAGACCATGCTGCGCTTGCCGATCAGCGTGCTCGGCGTCAGCGTCGAGCTCGCCGAGGAGGCGCTGCGCCTCACGCCGCAAGGCATCGCCGTCTGGGTGTGGACGGTCTACACGCCCGAGGAGGCGCGCCGCCTCGCCGAGCTGGGCGTGCACGGCATCATCACCGACGCGCCCACCAGGGTGCTCGCGGAGATCCGCAAGGAGCCCGCGGATCCGATGGTCGAGCGGTGAAGACGAGCCCGGTGATCCTGGCGCTCGACGTCCCCGAGCGCGCCCGCACCCTCGAGCTCGCGAAGCTCATCGGCCCCGAGGTCGGCATGGTGAAGCTCGGGCTCGAGAGCTTCGTCGCGCATGGGCCGGAGCTCGTGCGCGCCGTCGTCGGCATGGGGCTGCCGGTCTTCTTGGACCTGAAGCTCCACGACATCCCGCGCACCGCCGCCGCGGCAGCGAAGATGGCGCTCGACTTGAAAGTAAAGCTGCTCACGGTGCACGCGAGTGGTGGCGCCGAGATGGTGCGCGCCTGCCGTGAAGCCGTCGGTGAGCGGCTGCAGCTCATCGCGGTCACGGTGCTGACCTCGCTTGGCGATGACGACCTCGCGGGTGTCGGCTTCAGCGGACAAGCGGCCACCGTCGCGGCCCGGCTGGGTAAGCTCGCCATCGACAGCGGCGCGCACGGCCTCGTGTGCAGCGCCTTGGACTTGCTGGCGCTCGCGGGGATCGGGGGCTCACGTGTGGTCCCCGGCGTGCGGCCCAAGTCAGCGGCAACTCACGATCAAAAGCGCGTCGCCACGCCCGCCGAGGCGATGCAGGCCGGCGCGACCTGGCTCGTGGTGGGGCGGCCCATCCTCGAGTCCCCTGATCCGGTGGCAGCAGCCAGATCAATCAACAGCGAGATAGGTTAAGCGTCATGGCGCGTCGTAATGGCCCCGAAGGCGCCAGCTCGGCTGGTGCCGATCTCATCTATGGCCGGCATCCGGTTGGCGAGGCGCTGCGCAGCGGCAGCCGTCCCATCCAGAAGCTCTTCGTCGCCGAGGGCGCGAACGTCGGTGAGCTCCTCGAGATCGCCAATCAGCGGCACATCCAGGTCGTGAAGGTAGGGCGCGGCAAGCTCGATTCGATGTGCGGTGGCGCCCAGCATCAGGGCGTCGTCGCCACCGTCCCCGCTTTTGCGTACAGCGACATCGACGATGTTATCGAAGCAGTTATGGAACGAGGCGAGGCGCCGCTGATCCTTGCCTGTGACCAGATCCAGGATCCGCACAACCTGGGCTCGCTCGCCCGCAGCGCGCTGGCCCTTGGCGCGCACGCCGTCATCTTTCCGAAGGACCGCGCCGTCGAGGTCACCGGCACCGTCGTGAAGACCTCGGCCGGCGCCACCGCGCACCTGCCCATGTGCCGCGTCACCAACCTGCGAACCACCCTCGACCAGCTCAAGGAGCGCGGCCTTTGGGTGTACGGCGCCGCCGCCGACGAAGGCTCGGCGATCGCGGACACGGATTTCGCGCGGCCCTGCGTCATCGTCGTCGGCTCCGAGGGGTCGGGGATGCGTCGCCTCACGATCGAGACTTGCGACGCGCTGGTCCATGTACCTATGAGCGGCAAATTGGGGTCGCTGAATGCGGCGGTCGCGGGCGGCATCGTGTTATACGAGGCTGCGCGACAACGGCGGGGGAAGTCATGAAATCATTGCTGAGCGTGTTCACTGTCGCCGTCATCGCGGCGCTCGCTAATCCGGCCGCTGCCGCGGACAACACCCACGTGGCCACGCCGCGCGGCGTGTCGGCGAAGCTCGGTAAGGACTTCTTCTCCACCGTGAAGAGGCGCCTCATCGGCAAGGTCACGCAGGGGCCGGCTCTGAAGGCCGTGAAACAGGCCGACCGCGCCGCCGCGCTCGCGCAAGCCGCGACCAAGGCGAAGGTGCAATACGCGGTCGATATGTACGTCGACAGCAAGAAGAAGATGTCGGTCCTCGTCGTCACGGCGGGCGGCGACATCATCTTCGACAACAGCTCCACGCTGCCGAAGCAGGCCGCCAAGCAAAAGGTCGCCATCATCGACGTGGCCACCGAGGCGGCGGCCGCCATCAAATCGCAGGAGGCCGCATCGGAGCCGGCCGCTGCTCCGACGCCGGTGGCCGCGCCGACGATGCCCACCGCTCCAGCGGACGGAAGCGCGCAAGCTCCCGCTGCCGCCGCGGGCGATGGCGCCACCACCGACCCCTTCGCGGAGGGCGCGGCGCCGCCATGGATGGCGACCTCACCCTCGGCTCCGCGCAGCGCGACGCCGATGCCGACGAGCACCACCGAGACCAGCAGCGAAGCCGCCGCCAAGGAGTCTTCGAAGTCGAAGGGCAAGCGTGACGGCGGAGGCCGCGGTGATTTTCGCATCGCCATCGCCCCCTTGGCGGGCGCCTACGGTTACAAGGAGCACATCGATACCTCGCGCGACCAAGGCGACCGCGACGTGAAGGTCTCGCTGGCGCCGGCTTTCGGCGGTCAGCTCGAGCTCGAGCACGCCGTGGGCTTCCGCTTGACCGCGCAGGCCGCCAAGCAGTCGGCTACGTTGAAGCCCGACATCACCGACCCGACCGACATCACCATCGATCAGATGTTCGTGAACGGCCGGGCGTCGTTCGCCCTGACGAGCGGCGAGCTGCCCATCGCCATCGCCGCGGGTGGCAGCTACGAGAAGCTCGACGCGGGAAGCCAGGTCGACGTCTTGTGGGTGCCGTCGAGCAAGATGATCGGCACGTTCCTGGGGCTCACCTTGTCATCCGGTGACCTGACGACCGTGGGCTTCACCTTCGAGGGCGGCGCCGGCGTGGTGCCGTATGGCAAGCACACGCGGACCGCGGACGCGGTGGAGGTCAGCTCGCGCGCGTTGGGCGGGCAGGGCTGGCTGCGCGGGCGCTACCAGATCCCGAAGCTCCTGGGCTCGAGCGCTGGCGTGTTCTTCGAGCTCGGCGGTCAGCTCCGTTACCTGTCACTGACACCAGGGAGCGTGACCTTGCCCGCCGAGGACGGCACCGTCCGCACCCTGTCGTTGCCCGCCGGCGACGAGAAGTCGAACCGCTTCGACTACGGCTTGGGCTTGAGCATCGGCCTCATGTGGCGGCCGGGCGACTAGCGCCACGCTCGAGGACGTTGGGCCAGCGCCGGCTCGACCCGTGCTTTCACCGCGCTCGCCAGGAGACGGGGCAGGGCGGTCCAGCGCGTCGAGAGGAGTGGGAAGAACGTCAGCAGATCGATGCGGACGTTCGCGTCGCGGTTGGGCGTGAAGAAGCGGCGCTTGCCGCCGACGTTGAAGACGCGCCGCAGCACCGTGAGCCGCGCTTTTTCGCGCACGCTCAGCGCGATGTCCGGGACCACTGCTCCACGTCGCCGCAGCATGGTCGCGAGCACGTGGAGGGGGATCGCCATGTGCGCCTGCCGGCAGGTGTCCACTATGGCGTCCCAGTCGGGCTCTCGGGAGCCGAGGAGCAGGACGATGTCGTTCAAGTGGCGGCCGTCGAGCGTGTAGCGATCCGCCGCGTAGTGGGCAGCGGCGTGCACGACCTGGTCCTCCGCCGACAGCCCCATGATCGGCCCATCGGCGCTGTCCCACGCATGTGCCCGCTTTAGAAGACGGCTCGACGCGAGCGGAAACCATGGCTGCTCGGTGACGCCGAGATGCAGGTCGACGCCGATCTGCTTGTCGTGACGGAACTGCCAACCACGCTGGATGTGGTGCTCGAGCATGACGTCGCCGCGAAAGCCCTCGTCCGCCAAAGCACGCGCGAACGGCTCGCGGGCCGCGGCCGGCACCAGGATGTCGATGTCGCCGCCCCAGCGCTCGCCTCGTCCGCCATAAAGTACAGGGTCGGCCCAGGCTGCTTTCAGGTAGACGACCGGGGCTCCGAGCCGCGCGCCGATGGCGTCCAGAACGGCTCTCTGACGCTTTACCTTGAGGCTCCTGGCCAACATCGCTTGGGACGGCGATCGCGGGCTCATGGGGGCAAACGGCATTCTTCAAAAGGCTCCGTCTTGACTTCAAAAAACACGATCCCTATAAGGCCGCGTTTCCAAAAGCGGAGGCAAGTCCTTGACGGGACGTGTCGCCGCCGGACGAAGAGCCCTCAAGCTGGCGTAGCTCAATTGGTAGAGCACCTGATTTGTAATCAGAAGGTTGCGGGTTCAAGTCCCTTCGCCAGCTCCAGGGCTGTCGTCGTTTTGGAAAGAGAGAGCAAGGTTCGGAGGGATACCCAAGTGGCCAAAGGGAGCAGACTGTAAATCTGCCGGCGTACGCCTTCGAAGGTTCGAATCCTTCTCCCTCCATTCGGATCGAAGTTTGAGTAGTTGGTGTCTCGGGCGGGTGTAGCTCAGTTGGTAGAGCATCAGCCTTCCAAGCTGAGGGTCGCGAGTTCGAGCCTCGTCGCCCGCTCCATGCAGTACGCAGTTGGCAGCAAGATGTAATAAGCAGTCCCCGCTTCACCGCGGGTTGGTGTTTGGCTCACGTAGCTCAGTCGGCAGAGCACTTCCTTGGTAAGGAAGAGGTCACCGGTTCAATTCCGGTCGTGAGCTCCATTCGAGGGCTTGCAAGCTAGCGGTCGCTTCGCGTAAAGCGTGGCGCCGCGAAAACTCGCAGCTCGTACAGTCAAAAAACCGCGCCGCGTTGTGCGGCGCACGAAGCAAATTGTTTTTGGAGATCTTGAGCGATGGCTAAGGAAAAATTCAACCGCGCGAAGCCCCACGTCAACGTCGGTACGATCGGACACGTTGACCACGGTAAGACCACGACCACCGCGGCCCTCACGAAGGTGTCGGCGGATCGCGGCATGGGCAAGTACGTCGCTTACGACGAAGTTGCGAAGGCCTCGGCCTCGCAGGGTCGTCGTGACGAGACCAAGATCCTCACGATCGCGACCTCGCACGTCGAGTACGAGACCGACAAGCGCCACTACGCGCACGTCGACTGCCCCGGCCACGCCGACTACGTCAAGAACATGATCACCGGCGCGGCGCAGATGGACGGCGCCATCCTCGTGGTGTCGGCCGCCGACGGCCCGATGCCGCAGACCCGCGAGCACGTTCTGCTCGCGCGCCAGGTCAACGTTCCGTACATCGTCGTCTTCCTGAACAAGGTCGACGTCGTCGACGACGCCGAGCTCCTCGACCTCGTCGAGATGGAAGTTCGCGACCTGCTCAAGGCGTACAAGTTCCCGGGCGATGACACCCCCGTCATCCGTGGCACCGCGCTCGGCGCCATCAAGGGCGAGAAGGCCGGCGTCGACAGCATCCTGAAGCTCATGGAAGCGCTCGACACCTTCATCCCCGAGCCGCAGCGTCTGACGGACAAGCCGTTCCTGATGCCGGTCGAGGACGTCTTCTCGATCTCGGGTCGTGGTACGGTCGTCACCGGCCGTATCGAGCGTGGCATCATCAAGGTCGGCGAAGAAGTCGAGATCATCGGCTTGAGCGACAAGAGCACCAAGACGATCGTCACCGGCGTCGAGATGTTCCGTAAGCTCCTCGACGAAGGTCGCGCTGGCGACAACGTCGGCTGCCTCCTGCGTGGCACCAAGCGTGAAGAGATCGAGCGTGGTCAGGTTCTGGCCAAGCCGGGCAGCATCACGCCGCACAAGAAGTTCAAGGCCGAGGTTTACGTGTTGACGAAGGATGAGGGTGGCCGTCACACGCCGTTCTTCTCGAACTATCGTCCCCAGTTCTACTTCCGCACCACGGACGTGACTGGCTCGATCAAGCTTCCCGAGAACATGGAAATGGTCATGCCGGGCGACAACGTCACCATGACCGTCGAGCTGATCACCCCCATCGCGATGGAGAAGGAAGTTCGCTTCGCCATTCGTGAGGGTGGCCGCACCGTCGGCGCCGGCGTCGTTGCCGAAATCATCGAGTAGTGTTTAGATGTCCGGGGGCTGGGTGAGAGCCCGGCCCCCAACATCGGCCGCAAGGTCGGTGCAGTGCTCGTGGTCCTAGGCGAGTAGCTCCAACGGTAGAGCGGCGGTCTCCAAAACCGCATGTTGTGGGTTCAAATCCCTCCTCGCCTGCCACGGAGCGCTGTGTAGTCGAAGCAGCCTCCGGGGCTGCTTTTTTCTTAGTTTTGAGGTCCGCAAATGCAGCGTGATCGTTACGTCTTCATCGGCATCGCAGCGCTAGCGCTGATCACCGCCTTCCCGGTGGCGCACGCGCTGACGTGGTTGTTTGCTTATGTCGGCATCGCCAACCCGCGCGTCTTCGCCGATCTGTCCTTGACAAACCTGACCGCCTACTGCATTGCGTTCGCCGCATTTCTGTTTTGCATCCTGCACGCGCCGACGCGGAAGGTTGCAGGCGAAGTGGTCGAAGAGCTCGCCAAGGTTAGCTGGCCCACGCGGGCCGAAACCGGAAGCGCGACTGTCGTGGTCATCGTCACGGTGATCATTAGCTCGGTCTTCCTCGGCGTCTTCGACATCATGTGGCGCGCCATCACCGACTGGATCTTGGGCTCGGCAACGAGCTGACGGAACACACGAAAACAACATGATGACCAGCACGGACAACGAGAACGGCGCTCAGGCGATGGCCCCCGAAGGCACGCCCGCGGTGAACCCCAACCTCAAGTGGTACGTCGTTCACACGTACTCGGGGTACGAGAACCGCGCCAAGAAGTCGCTCGAAGAGCGCATCAAGCAGAATCACATGGAGGCCCGCTTCGGCGAGGTCCTCATCCCGACCGAGAACGTCATGGAGCTTGGCAAGGGCGGTCAAAAGAAGACCACCAAGCGCAAGTTCTTCCCGGGCTACATGCTCGTCCAGATGGAGCTCACGGACGACAGCTGGCACCTGGTCAAGTCGACGCCGAAGATCACTGGCTTCGTCGGCGACGCCACCAAGCCCCCGGCGATCCCCGAGAGCGAAGTCCGCAAGCTCACCCAGCAGATCGACGAAGGCACGCTCAAGCCGAAGCCCCGCGTGCAGTTCGAGGATGGCGAGAACGTGCGCGTCGTGGACGGCCCGTTCGCCAACTTCAACGGCGTCGTCGACGCGGTGAACAGCGACAAGGGCAAGGTTCGAGTTCTGGTGTCGATCTTCGGGCGCGCAACGCCCGTCGAGCTCGACTTCATTCAAGTCGAGAAGGCCTAAACGGTCTTCAAGTAATCAAGGCGTAGGATCATGGCTAAGAAAGTCTCCGGTTTCATCAAGTTGCAAATCCCCGCTGGCAAGGCGAACCCCTCGCCGCCGGTCGGTCCTGCGCTCGGTCAGCACGGCGTGAACATCATGCAGTTCTGCAAGGAGTTCAACGCGCGTACGCAGAAGGAAGGCGACATGATCATCCCCGTGGTGATCACCGTCTTCTCGGACCGCTCGTTCACCTTCGTCACGAAGACCCCGCCGGCCTCGATCCTCCTCAAGAAGATCACCGGCATGAAGACCACCAAGAAGCCGGGTGCGGGCTCGAAGGAGCCCAACAAGACCAAGGTCGGCAAGGTCACGATGAAGCAGATCGAAGAGGTCGCGAAGCAGAAGATGCCCGACATGAACGCCAAGGACCTCAAGGGCGCCATGAACACCGTCATGGGTACGGCGAAGTCCATGGGGCTTGATATCGTTCAGTAACGATGTTGCGTCTCGGTTGCCCTGGGCTTTGTCGAACGGCCGTACCCAGGGGCCATTTTACGCTTCGCTAGTTTGTCTGATTCGCTGAAGCGAATCAGACGTCTGAAGTCCATGGGGCTCGATATCGTTCAGTAGTCGTAACGCCCCCCTGCGAGAATCGAAGAGCGCCTCGGCCCGTCACAGGGGCGAGGCGCTTTTTTTCATGGTGCCGGCAGCGGGTTGGGGACGATGGAGCCGCCGGGCACGAAGCTCGGGGCGGCGCCGCTGATGAGCACCATGCGCATGAAGGTCGCTACCGTGATCTCGCGGCCGTGCTGGACCTCGTTGACCACCAGCCTGCCGAGCACCTGATACGAGAGGCTGGGAGCGCCCCCGAGCTGGTTGATGCCGCCAGGCACGAGCGACGACAGCAGCGCGTGGCCGATCTCGTAGTACAGGATGTTCGGATCGTCGGCGCCCGCGAGCGCCTGAGCCGTGAGCTCGTTGATGTAGTTCTGCGGCACGTTGCGCGCGTAGGCCGTGAGGAACGGGGCGGCGCCAGCGAAGCGCGTCCCCGCGAGGTACCCCGCGAGCCAATCACCGAGCTTCATCGCGCCCACGACAGTGGCGCCGCGCAGGAAGCCGGACATCGCGCCGCGCGCCACCGCGCCCAGGTCAGCGTTCCCCGAGGCGTCGAGACTATTGGCGTAAGCGAGCAGCGCGCTGCCACCGCCGGTCACGGCGCCCGCGCGGACGAAGGTTCCAAAGCCCGCCGCCGCCGCGCGCGCAAAGCCGGGACCGCCCGCCGCGCCAACGGCACGCGTCCAGATGCCGAACGGTACCAGGGCCAGCCCGACTTGAGCCGTCAGGTTGGCAAGCCCCTTCCAGCCCTCGATGTAGGCCTGGTAGTCGGCGCCGGTGGCCGAGATCGACAGCGCGAAGGCCGCGGTCCCGCCCTCGAAGACCTGCGCTTGCAGAGCCAAACCTTGCGCGACGGTCGCGGCAGGGGTGCCGTTGGCCAGCTCGGCCCGCAGATCCTCGATGGTGTCGAGCGCCAGCTGACAATAGGCGGCATATCCACTATCGCGGACAGGCTGCCCGTAGCTGCCGAGGTCGGTGGCGAGCACGGCGATCTCGGTGACGATCGCCACCAAGATGTTGTCACTGCCGCGTTGCGCGCGAACGACGTCGCGAATATCGATGCTCTGCCTGGCGCGGACGCTCGTCTCCCACGCGTCGAGCATCGCCAATACGCCGGCCTCGGAATCGGGCGCGACGCCAGGGGGCACGGCGGCGAGCAGCGCGGGTGACAGCGGTAAGCTGGTGTACGAGGGCAGGTTCGTCAGCGAGATGCCCATCAGCTCCTGCTGCTGCAGGTAAACGTCGTAGGCGACCGGGTTGTTCTGGAACGTGTTGGCCAGGATCTGAGGGTCGTAGTCCGGGTTCGCCACGAAGAACTGCGCGGCCGCGAAAGCGAACGCGCCGCGCTCTTGGAGGTCGAGCCAGCCCGGCGTGTCGTGCGCCGTGCCCCAAGCCGCCGAGACGTTGGCGTAATACTGCTCGCGGGTGACGCCGTGCACCGCGAGGTACTCGTCCGACACGTTCAAGACGGCCTCGAGGAACTGCGCGTTGATGGTCCGCTGCTCCATGCCGTCCATCGCCCAGCCGGCACCGTCGGCGAGGATGGCGTCGATGCGCGCGTCATGGGCGCCGGCAAAGAGCGGATTGTAGACGTAGCCTTGCGGCAGGTCGGGGCTCGATACGAAGAGCTGATGCATGACCAAGTCCGCGATTGCGGGCGATAGGTCGCGCAGATACGCCGGCGGCTCGTACTGGGCGAGGAACATCGCGGTCTGCATGGGATCGGCGAACGACCAGGTCACACCCGGCGCGACATTCACCGTCTCGGTCGACACGGCGATGAACGTCGCGCTGAAGATCCGATCGTCCGTGAGGCCGGCAAGCTCGGGCCGCGACGCCACGAGCTCGGCGGCATGAGCGTTCGCTTCGTCCACCGCGGCATCACCGGTCGTCGTCCCGGCCCGCGCCGCGCGGCCCAGCATGAGCGCGAGGTCGAAGGGGCTGTCGAGGCCGGCAAACTCCGGATCATGCGCGAGCGTGTCCGCGATAGCGATGAACTCCGGAGTGAAGGTCGCGTCGGCCTGGCCTAAGAAGCTGTAACCGAAGTACCGCAAGAGCGCTTCGCCCACGCCCACGTTGGGGTCGGCGTACAGGTCGGCGAAGCTCACCTGGCCATTGCTCGTCTGCAAGAACGTTCCGACCATGCGCGTCAGCGCCGCCTCCGCGGGCGTGCTCGCGAAGACCTGCAGCGTGAGGCTCTGCGGGGCGTAGGGGGTGTCTTGGACCGCCGGCTGAGCTTGCGCCGCGTTGGTCGCCGAGCGCGCGGCCGCGAGGTTCGCGAGATTACGCACGATCTCGATGCGGCGGTCGGACGGGAGCCTCTCGAGCTGCTGCCAGAGCTCGTCGCTCACGAAGTCCGGCTGCTCGAGCACATCGCCAGGGAGCGTCTGCACGAAGTAGGGGCTCTCCGAGGCGCCTTCGCCCGCGGTGGGCAACATCATGCTGTTGGCCTGGCCAGGGCGGTAGTTGCCCTGGAGCTGTGCCGCTTGCTGGTACTGGGCGCGCCGCGCTGCTTCTTGATCGCGCTGCTCCTGCTGCTTGATGGCCTGCTCGGCGCTCTCGACGCGCCGCTTGGCCGCCGCGACCTTGCCCCGCGCCGCCGCCACCGCGCCCTGGAGCCGCTGCCGCGCGGCCTGATTGATGATGCGGCCGTCCTTGTCGTACTTGGGCCGCCAGGCACCGAGCTCCGCCTCCGCTTTGGCGAGCTCCGCTTCGGCGAGGGCCAGCACACGCTGCGCTTCCGCGAGTGCATCGAACAACGACCCCGATCCACCAACTCTGCCCGCTCCCGAGCCACCATCGATCGCAGTGATGCTGCCCATGCATCTCCCTCACTGCTCGAGCCCTACACGACTGCGCTGTGCGTTGGTTCACGCGATTTCGTGGGCCTACATGGCCTGACATGGCGTCGGGCCGACCCGTCGTAACGGCGCGCGTGCGGCGCGCGATATCCAAACCATGAAGATCGACAAGGCGATGGGTGCGGGGCAGAGAGCGGTGAGCAGGTCGAGCGCGGCGCCAGCCGAGACGCCGGCCCGCGGCCGAAAGATGCAGCGAGGGGCGGCGCCGGCAGCGGATGCGATGGCGCCGCGCGTGAGCGCACCTCGGCCGGTCCCCCATATTCCGAACGCCGACTTCGACCGCGCACTCTCGTTCGCCATCCATCACGGACGGCTGGCGGACCGCAGCAGGATCAACCAGAGCTTCATGAGCGTTGGTCCCACGGATGTTCCGTTGCCGTTCATGCGCGGCTTCATCCCGAGCTTCGCCAACGCCGCGTACGAATACAGCGTGGTCGCGAGCTCGATGCTCGACGCCGTCTCTTCGGCGACATTTGGCATCGCGCACGATCCGGCGATCCTCCTGAATCTCGCGTTCTGCCCGTCGCGCAAGGTGCGCCCGGATCGTATGAGCTGCGAGTACATCGCGTCGGCGCTGTATATGGTGACCGCGATGGCGGACGGCGGGCTCATCGATGCAAAGCAGGAGCTGACCCCCACGGCCGTGGACAACTTGCGCGCCATCGCGCGCGCCGCCGAAGAGATGCGCCACAAACCGCAGAGCGCGGCCTTGGGCGCACCGCTGTCGTTCGTGCGCGTCGTCGACTCCGTGATCCAGCACACCTCGCAAGGCTCGGGGTATCCGGCACTCTCCGTCGAAGCGTCGGCGGCGTTGCTGAGCTCGCACTATCCGTCCCGCAACAGCATCGCGGCCACCGCCCTCGGCGCGATCGTCACACGGGCCACGTCTCTCCTACGCCGCGTCGCGTCCGAGACCCCGGCGGCTCCCGTGAAGGCTGGGCCCGCGGAGCCGTTCTCACCGAGCATCGACGCGACGGTCACGCCGCAACGGCTCGGCACCTGGAGCGGCCATCTGGTCGAGGCCAACCGTCTAGGCAACCACGGCTTCGATGCGACGCGCCTGCGCGACCGCATCGAGCT
>JBDHVB010000076.1:0-22856 GCA_039809465.1 Myxococcota bacterium | reverse complement strand
CGCGGCCACATCGACCTGGCTCCGCTCCTGGCGCGACCGCGCGACCATGATCCCCAGCGCTGCGACCACGGCGACCAACGCCACGACGGCGGCAATGGGCACGCGGCGCCGCTCGGCCGCCAACGCCGGCGCGCGCGCCGGGACCTCGGGAGCCATGCCGAGATCCACCGTCGGCGACGTCGCGCTCTGCGATGCGCTGGTGACGATGGCCTCGTCCGCCCAAGCGGTCTCACGGGTCGCCGGCTTGGGGGCGACCGGCGGCACCAGCTCGATGTCGGTGGCGTCGAGCAGGGTGGTGCGTAGATAGCGCTCGACGTCGTCGCGATTGGCGGGCGCGTCGTCACCACGCGTGGCGGCGGCCAGAGCCTCGGAGAACGCCGCGGCGGTCGGAAAGCGCATGTCGGCGCTGCGGGAGAGGGCCCGTGAGGTGACCGCCACGAGCCGCTCGGGGAGTCCGCCTTCGCGGATAGGAGGCACCACCGGCTCGTTGGCGATGGCGGCCATGGTCGCGAAGGGCGTGCCGCGCTTGAACAGACGCTGACCCGAGAGCAGCTCGTGGAGGATGACGCCGAGCGAGAAGACGTCACTGCGGCGGTCGAGCGGCTCCGAGCGGCACTGCTCGGGCGACATGTACGCGAGCGTGCCCTTCACGGTGCCGACCTGCGTGGCGTTGCGGCCGGCCGTGGTCTTGGCGATGCCGAAGTCGAGGAGCTTCAAGACGCCATCGCGGACAACGAACAGGTTGCGTGGAGAGACGTCGCGGTGCACCAGGGCGAGAGGGCGGCCGTCCGCGGAGCGTGCCTCGTGGGCCGCATGCAGGCCTTGCGCCGCGTCCATCATCAGGCGCACCGCGATGGGCACGGGGACCGGCGCTCCGAGAGCGTTGGCGCGCTTCCACACCTGCGAGAGCTCCCAGCCTTCGAGGTGCTCGAGGGCCATGAAGTAGCGCTCACGGTCCACCCCGATGTCGAAGATCTTCACGATGTTGGGGTGCTCACAGCGCGCCACGGCTCGGGCCTCTTCGAGGAACATGGACAGCCGGTCGGTCTCGGCCTGCCCGACTTCCAGCAGGTATTTGATGACCACTCTGCGATCGAGGGCGCTGTCGTGCGCCAGGAAGATCTCCGCGTTTCCACCAACTGCGATCCGCTCGAGCAGACGGTATCGGCTCTGCGGCGCCAGGGACTGCGGCGTGAGGCTCACGTCCGCGAGTATACCCCTCATGGACCGACCTCACACCTACGTTGCCCTACCGGCCGGCCACGCCCATCGGCGGATGGGCGCGCAGCCAGCTCTCGCTGGGCATGCCGTCGCACGCGCCTGGAACGACTGGGGCGTGGACGTCGATGGAGCCCGCGTCGTCGCGGAAGACCGTGAAGGTAAACGTCTGCCAATCGGCGGTCACGAGCTTGCTCGGCGCGCCATTGCCATTGACGCCGCCAGACGTGCCGTACACGTCGCTCCCAGCCTCGAGGTAAATGCGGGCGCGGCTCGGCTCGAAGCTCGTGCCCTCGGCCGGGACCAGTCGGGCGCGGGCGCTCACGAAGACGCTGTAGACGTCGCTGCCGTCACCGGGATCGTCGTAGCCGCCGCCGATGCCGTTGTGCAGGACCGGGTTCCAGGCACGCTCGCCGTGCTGCGGCACGCGATACACCGTGCTGCCGCCGAGACTGCCCGCGTGCTTGGGCGGCTCGGCCCAGTCGACCAGGGTGTAGAAGATCTTCAAGTCGCTCGGATTGGCGGGGTAGCTGCCGTCGCGCAGCCAGCGGTCCGCGGCCCGTGAGAACACCTGCATGTCCATGTCGGCGATCTCGATGTTCCACTCGCCGCCCTGATGGCCCTCGCCCAGGAGCACCACGAGCCACGGGTAGTGCCGGCGCCACTGCGTGCCCGCTGGTGGCCGCGCGATCCAGTCCGCCATGGCGTTCGAGTTGGGGAGACACTGCGTGAGATAGGCGTGCCAGCCGTCGCCCATGCCCATGAGCGGCGGCCGCGAGATCCCCGGCGGCGCCGACGGCGTCACCATGTCGCTGATGATGGCGTCGATCGTCAGACCAGCATCGCCTCCGCCGTTCGGGTCGCCTCCACCCGTATTCGCGCCACTCCCGCCCACGTCGCGCGCCCAGAGCTGCGCCGTGGTTCCGTTGCACGTATAGAGCTGCACCGCGGTGCCGCTCGCCGAGTCGTTGGCGTACAGATCGAGACACTTGCCGCCCGCCGATACCAGCGTGTCACCGCGGCTCGTCCATTGCTGCGCTGGGCCGCCGTCACACTCGGCGAGGCGCGTCTTCGCCCAGTCCGCGTCAGCGTCGGCGCTGAGGCATAGTCCGCTATGGTGAACGATGTTCTCGGCGAGGACGGTCCACTGCTGGCTCGAGGCGCCGCTGCAGGGGCGCAGGACGAGCTCCGTGCCGGACGTCGCCGGCCGCGTGGCGGTGTCGATGCAGTGAGCGCCGTCGTGCACCAACGGATGGTCGTCGGTGCAGACACCAGTCACGTTCGCGGGGCCGCCGAACGGTGAGGTGCGGCCGCCGACGTTGCCGACGGCGCTGTCGTTACAGGCCACGAGGAGGAGAAGGAGGAACGGGAGAGAGCGACGGGTCATGCTTGCCTGCTCAAGCAGGGGGCGTACCAACACCTCGACGCCCCTACATCGCCGTCTCTGGGCATTTCGTCCGGGAGTGGAGCCCTCAGGAGCGCTGCGCTGGGGAGACCGCGCGTCCCTCACGGCTAGGCAAAATCGCCGATCCTCACTACATTCGGACCATGGCTGAACGCTACGCGCTCTACGTCCGTGACTGGTGCTGGTATTGCAGCAAGGTCCGCCGCGCCATGAAGGACCTCGGGCTCGAGCTCCCCATCCGCGATATCGTCGAGTCGCATCACCGCGAGGCGCTCATCGCTGGCGGCGGGATGTCACAGGTGCCGTGCCTGCGTATCGATCACCCGAACGGACGCACCGAGTGGATGTACGAGTCCGACGACATCATCCGCTACTTGAAAGCTCACGCAGCAGCGTGACCGACTGCGGCATCGCCGCGAAGGTGCGGCCCACGCCCCAAGTGCGCTGATACGCCGGTGGCCCCAGCACCAAGACGCGCTGGCCGCTGTCGCTCACGACGTGCGCGGGCCGGCCTTCACCCCAGACCCAGCAGTCGGGAGACACCTTGTTGGCGGCGCTCACGTCTTGGCCGAGCGCGCGGTGGTCGTAGATGTTCCACACGCCAGCGACGTAGCCGTCGGGCGGCGGTGGTCCATGGCCCTCGAGGTACGCGAGCAGCGCCGGGCTCGGTGCTTCGCCCGTGATGCCCGCCGGGACGAGCGCCGCGGCGAGCAGGGTGTGCAGCTCGAAGTTCGAGACGACACCATCGAGCGTCACCTCGAAGACACGATTCTCGAGGGGGACGTGCACCGTCCAGGTCTGCGCCATCTCGGCATCGAGCAGCACCGGCAAGAAGTGCGCGGCCGAGGATGACATCGACGTCGCCGCGTCGCGCAGCACCTTGTCCGCTTGAGCGCGCAGCAGCTCGGGGCGGCAGCGGCTGAGCGCCGCGATCGCGGGCAATACCCATTGCTCCAGATAGACGAGCGCGCAACCACCCGCGTGGTCGAGCGGCAAGAGCTCGCGGAAGAGGGCGCGTGGCACGCAGCGCTCATCGACCTGGATGATGGTGGCGTCATCGGGGTCGTCGCCGTCCTCGGAGGCGGGCGGCAGTGCCTCGACGCAGCGGTCGGCGAAGCGGCGCGCCGAGAGCAGCACGCTCGTCAGGAGGGCGCGGAGCACGCGGGCGAGAGGCTCGGCGGGCGCGCCGCGCTCGACCAGGGCGCCGGCGGCGATCGCGACTTGAGGCGCGCCATCTCCATCGTCGACGGCCGAGTGCTTCAAGCGCTCGACGAGGATCGCCGCCGCCTGGGCGAGCTCCTCGGGTGTCGCGTCGCGAGCCGCCGACAAGCGCTCGTGGCAGTCGCGCACGTCGCTCGCGGACCAATCGACGCCGCCGACGGCCTTGCACAAGTCGTGAGCTGCCTGGACGAGGGGATGCATGGCGAGCCCTACGAGACGGTCGTGCGGACGTTGCGCTTGGCGAGCCACGCCGCGGCGCGCTCGCGTTGATCGCCTTGCAGCAGGATGGTGTCGCCATCGACGACGCCCCCGCAGCCGAGCGCTTGCTTGGCTTCCTTGAGCCACTTGGCGAGCTCGCCCGAGCCGAGCTCGAGGCGCTCGAGCCGTGTCATCTCCTTGCCACCGTGACCTTTGCGCTCGTAGCGCACCACGACGGGCTTGGCGCTCGCCTTCTCTGCCGCGGGCTTTACGCCTGGCGCCTTCTCGGTCGGAGCGGGCTTGGGGCTTGCCGCGGCGGCGCTTGGCGGCGACTCACCCGCGGGCAGCGCATCACGGCGCGCCGCAAGACCCGCGAAGGCGCTGTTGAAAGGACCCGCCATGGGCGTGGCGGAGGCGTCCTGGCGCTTCTTGCTCATGCCTCGAAGAACTACAACGTCCGCCTGGCGGAGCGCCAGACTCACGCCGAACGCGGCTCCCACGGATGGGAGCCGCGCAGCGAGCGGGTGCTGCTCAGAGGGAGACGCGGCTCTCGATCTCGGCGAGCTTGTGGCGCGCCAAGGCGAGGTTCGACTTCTCGCGGTTCAGCACCAGGTAAATGAACAGACCGGGCTTCGACTGGAGCAGCCGGATGAGGTGATACTGCTGGCCCAGGGTGATGAGGATGTCTTCGATGCCATCCTTCAGGCCGAGCGCGCTCATGACCTTTTGCTTCGAGCGCACGACTTCGGTGTTGCCCGCCGCCGCGATCTCGAGGTTCAAGCCCTGACCGGCGGTGCCGAGCGCCATACCACTCTTCCAGTCCACTAAAGCGGCCGCCATGCCGCCGTCGATGTTGATGGCCTCGTCGAGGCACTGCTTCACGTTGTTCACACTATCCTCCAAAAGAGAATCCGTGCCTGACGAGACCCGCTCGCTTGGCTCCGGATTGGTTGACGCCGCACGATTGCGGCGCGACTCGTCGATCACGCGCAGGCCTTCCATGAGGAGCTCCATGGTGGACTCCTGCACTGTCCGCTTCGGCGGTTTGACGAAGGGCTGCATCTTGAAGCGGCCGCCTGGCCAGCCGAGGAGCTCGTAGACCACGACGGTACCGATGGCCTTGCCCAGCTCGGCGTGGACGATCTCGCCGTTCTCGAACCAGAGCGTGCCTTTGTTGCGGCCGCGCTCGACCATGAGGATGCACGAGGCCTTGGCGAGGTGCTGGATCTGAATGAGGTCGGGGAGCTGTGGGATCTCGATGGAGCCCATGAAGCCGGCGCCCGCCGCGAGCAGGGTGTCGATGCTCGCGAGCACCGCTTCGATGTCGCAGGGCTTTTCGTGATAGCGGATGCCGCTCGATTCGAGCACGTGCCGCTGCACGCTCTCGTCGCCGAAGGCGGTGACGATGATGACCGGAGTCGTGGGATGCGCGCGGCGCACCGAGAGCATGAGCTCGATGCCGCCGACGTGGGGCATGCGCACGTCGGTGACCAGCAGGTCGGGCGGACGGGTGGCGAAGCTCTTCATGGCGAGCTGCGCGTCGACGAAGCCCTGAACCTCGAGCTGGGGGCGGAGCTGTTGTAGGCGTCGGACGGTGGTCCAGACGAGATCGTCTTCGTCATCGACGACTGCGACATATGGATTCGTGCCGGACTGCGCGCGCTCGTTCATGGATGTCGCGAGCATGAGCAAGTTGCGTGCTCGCGATGGGGCTCACGTGATTTCGCGGCTGTCACTTCCACCCACTGGTCCAGGCCGGATCACGCGTGACGATCTTGGACCAGGGATGGTCACATCACGGGCGGAGCATCGCTCACCGGCGCGAGTGGGAGCAGGAGTGAGAAGGTGGTCTCGACGCCCGGCACCGAGGAGGCGAGCAAGTGGCCTCCGTTTTCGCGGGCGAGGCGCTGCGCGATGGCGAGACCCAGGCCCGTGCCCTTCGGCTTGGTCGTGAAGAACGGATCGAACACCCGCGATAGCTCGTCGTTGGGGATGCCCGGACCGTCGTCGCTGACGTCGATGCGGACGAATTGCCCTAGGATGCTCGCGTCCTGATCGACGTAGACGCGGATGCGCACCCGCGATGCATCGTCCACCGCGTCGAGGGCGTTCTCGACGAGGTTCACCAGCACCTCGACCGCTTGCTGGTCGTCGATGCGCAGCTCGGGGAGGCCGACGTCCATCTCCAGGGCGGGGCGCTTGCCGCGGCCCAAGCGCGGCAGGAACGCTTCCAGCGCTTCGTGGACCACTTGTTGCGCGGAGCAGTTGCGGAAGCTCGGCGGCTTGGGTCTGCCAAAGCGGAGGGCGCTCTTCACCAGGCCGTCGATGCGCGACACCAGCTGCAGCATGCGCGCGGGATACTCGGCGCGCGGGTCGTTCACGTCGAGCTCGCCGCGCAGCGCTTCGGCGAGCGAGCGCATCGCCGCGAGTGGATTGCGAACCTCGTGCGCGAAGCCCGCGGCCATCTGACCCAAGGCGTTCATGCCCTTCAAGCGGCGCAGCTCGAGCTCGTGCTGACGCCACTCACCCATGTCGCGGAACACGAAGACGTGGGTCACGTCACCGATGCCGCCGCTCGGACTGGTGGGCAGCCGCACCATGGAGATGCCGAGCTCGCGGCGCACGTTCGACGGCGAGAGCCAGGTGAGCTCGAAGCGGTGCTCACCGGGCGGAATGTCGGCGCCGCACCAGGCGCCGATGTCCGAGCGGTCGAGGATTTCGGTGATGGGACGGCCGACCACTTGGTAGAGCGTGCGCTCGAGCAAGAGCAGGGCGGCGCGGTTGGCAAAGCCGACGGTGCCATCGCCGCTGATCGCGAGGATGCGCGAGGGCACGGCGTGGAGCACCGCCTGCGTGAGGCTGCCGTGGAGCTGGCGTGCGCTGAGGATGGCGTCACGCTTCACCTCGATGGCGTGGCGCAGCATGTCGTGGAGGGTAAAGTACTGCTCCTCGCTCATGCTGCTCTCGTCGGCCAAGCGGTGCGTGCCGAGATACAGCATGGGCGCGCCGAGACCGTCGACGATGGGCTCGATGCTCACGTCGTTCACGAAAGGCGTCCCGTCCTTGCGGTAGTTGTCGATCGACAAGCGCACCGACAGGCCGGCGCGGATCGCCGCCGAGAGCATGAGGCGATGACCAGGATGGGTGCGCTCGCCCTGGAGGAAGCGGCAGTTGCGGCCGACGACCTCGGCTTGGTCGTAGCCGGTGAGCTCGCAGAAGGCGGGGTTCACGTAGACCAGCGGCTGCGCCGGCGCTGTGACGTCCACGAAGCTCACGCCGATGGGAAAGCCTGCGGCGATTTCGTTCACGATGCGAATAGGCACGAATAGCTCACGCGAGGGATTCTGGTATTGATTACGTTTCTATGCTCGAATTGTGAGCTGGGCGGTTATACACGGATTCTCATTGCATGGCAGACGTGTTGTTGGTCGAAGACGATGACGATGTTGCTTTCGCCCTGAGCCGCTTGTTGGCGCGCATGGGGCACGAGACCCGCCGTGCGATCTCCATCGCCGATGCGCGGGCGCTGCTCGTGCACAACTTCGACCTGGCGCTGGTCGATCTGTCGCTCCCCGATGGCGACGCGGTCCCGTGGCTCGGCGAGCTGCCGCAAGCCTTGCCGTTCGTCGTGCTCTCGGGGCGTGACGAAGCGCGTGCCGCGGTCGCGGCGCTGCGTGCCGGCGCGGTCGACTACCTGGTGAAGCCGTTCTCGGAGGAGGCGCTCGAGATCGCGCTCACCCGCGTGCTCGAGCGCGAGGGTCTGCGCAAGCAGCTCGAGGCCCTGCGCCGCGATAACGGTGATCAAGCCGACGCCATTGGCACCTCACGGATCTTTCGCGCCGTGCTCGAGGCCGCGACCCGCGCCGCGCAAGCCTCACGCACGCCCGTGTTCATCCAGGGCGAGTCGGGCACCGGCAAGGAAGTGGTGGCGCGCTTGCTCCACCGCGCGAGCCCCCGCGCCGACAAGCCCTTCGTCGCGGTGAACGCCGCCTGCTTTAGCGAGCAGCTCATCGAGAGCGAGCTCTTCGGGCACGAGGCCGGCGCCTTCACCGACGCGCGCACCGCCCGCAAAGGCGTCTTCGAGCTCGCCGATGGAGGCACGCTCTTCCTCGACGAGATTGGTGAGCTGCCGCTTGGCCTGCAGGCGCGCCTCTTGCGCGTGCTCGAGGGCCAGACCTTCCGCCGGCTCGGTGGCGAGAAGGAGATCAAGACCGACGTCCGTCTGGTGTCGGCCACCAACCGCTCGCTCGAAGCCGCGGTGCGTGACGGCCGCTTCCGCGCCGACCTCTTCCACCGCGTGCGCGTCTACACCATCGAGCTGCCGCCGCTGCGCGACCGTCCTGAGGACGTGCGTGTTTTAGCGGAGCACTTCGTGCGCCAGTTCTCGCACGAGATGGGCATTCGCCATGCGCACCTGGGAGACGAGGCCATCAAGGTGCTCGAGTCGCACCAGTGGCCCGGGAACGTGCGCGAGCTGCGCAACGTCATCGAGCGCAGCCTCGTGAACGCGCGGGGTGGTGACATCGAGGTGGCGCATCTGGGGCTTGCGGGATCGGCATCGGCGCTCACCGAGGGCGGCGCGCTGCTCTCGGACGTGGTGCAGCGTCACGTCCTCGAGGTCTACCGCGAGAATCACCACAACATCAGCGCCACCGCGCGCGCCTTGGGCATCACCCGCAACGTCCTCAAGCGTAAGCTCGGCCTCTACGGCGTGCGTGAGCACGACTGACTTGCCGATGCGGACACCGAGTGGCATCTTTCTGGTGCGTCACACCGGTGACGCGACCATGAACACACGCGCCTGAAGTCATCGCTGGTTTCCGAATCGCTGACCTCCAAGGCGTGAGTGTGCTCAATGACTGCTATCGACGTACGCGACGTCGAGCTCGGCTATGCCGCCGGGCCGGCGCTCCTTTCGCATGTGACCTTCCGTTGTGACGGTGGCTGGACCGGCGTGGTCGGCGCCAACGGTCACGGCAAATCGACCTTGCTCGCCGCCATCGCCGGCGCGCCGCTGGTGCGTAGCGGTGTGCTGCACGTCGGCGGCCGTGTCGGCGTGTGCGCGCAGCTCCCCGACGAAGAGCTGCCCATGTCACCCGGCGAGGCGCGCCTGCGGCAGCTCGTGGCCGCCATCAACGCGCGGCCGGACATTTTGCTGGTCGACGAGCCTTCGAATCATCTCGACGCCAAGGCGCGCGAGGACGTGGCGCGGCTGCTTGAACGCTATCGCGGAACAGGCCTCGTGGTGTCGCACGACCGTGAGCTGCTCGAGCGCCTGACGACGCGCACCCTGCGCGTGCATCGCGGCGAGGTGACCTTGTACGAAGGAGCTTACGCGGCGGCGCGCGCGCAGTGGACGGCCGCCGAGGAGGGCGTCAGGCGTGAGCGCGACGACGTCCGCAGGCGCATCGCGCATCAGGAGCGCATCGTCGCCCATCACGCCGACCTCACGCGCGCCACCAGCGCGGCGCGCAGCGTGGCTCACCGGGCCCGCAACGCGCACGACAGCGATGCCCGCACCTTGGGCGCGCAGACGCTCGCCGAGTGGGCCGAGAAGAAGGCCTCGCGGCAGCTCGCCGCGAAGAAGCGTGCGCTCGAGCGGACAAAGCGAGAGCTCACGGCCGGCAGCAAGGACCCGACCATCGGCGCCCTCATCGCGATCGCCCATGAGCCCGCGCCCAAGCGCATCGTCGCCGCGCATGATGGCCGGGTCGTCGAGCGTGACACCCACGTGCACATCGCTGGCCGCAACGGCGCGGGGAAGACGACCTTGGCGCGCGCCCTCATCGCCGCGGCGGATCTGCCGGAGGAGCGTCTGCTCTACTTGCCGCAGGAGCTCTCGCCCGGAGAGATCGCGCGGGCGATGGAGCGCCTGCGCGACTTACCGCCCGTCGGGCGCGGGGAAGTGCTCGCGCTCGTGGCGGCGCTGGGCTGTGACCCGGACGCGTTGCTCGCGACCCACGCGCCGTCACCGGGCGAGGCGCGCAAGCTGGTGCTGGCCTGCGGCCTTGGGCGCAAGCCGTGGCTCGTGGTCCTCGATGAGCCCACGAACCACATGGACCTTGCGACCACCGAGAAGCTCGAGGCCGCATTGGCTGACTATCCGGGCGCGCTCGTCCTCATGACCCACGACGAGAAGCTCGCCGAGGCATGCACGGACGAGCGCTGGCAGCTGTAGATGGGCTCTCGGGCCACGCTGCTCGGTTGCTTGCCGCTCGGACGGCTCACCGCAAATGCCATCGTGACATGACCATGCGAGGTAACTCTCGGCCATTGGCGCCGATGCTGAATCCGAACACCGCGACATGGTTCGAGTTTTGTCGCGAGCGCGGAGTGTTGAAGATGTCCATCGCGAGTTATCGCCCCTTTACGACAGCCATCGCCGACATCGTCGATTACTTCGCGCCCGACGGGCTACGTGCTGGCGACAACTATGACCTCATCTCGGGCCGCACGTGGGCGCATGCCGCGGCGCGGCACCTCGGCGTGCCCGTCAACGATGACGTCACGGTGCGGAGGGCACGCGCCCAGGATCTCACCTCGAGCGAGCTCGGCTTCGAGCTGCAAATCAGTCACGGGGGCCAGGCCTACAACGCGCTCGTGCATCTGCCTGCCCGTGACCATGCGGCTTGGCGCGCCGAGAGCATGCGCGTCGTCCTCGACTCGCACGGCTTCACCGATTCTCCGCGCCGGCACACGGCCCGCTCGGGCATCTCGGAGGCGATCACCCAGAGCGGCTCCATCTCGGTCGCGCTCGGTGGCAGCCGCGGTGAGCACATCCTGCCGTTGCCGCTGACCCGCTCGCACGACGGCATGGAAGCACCCGATGGTAGTCGCTTCAAGGACGCGGATGGGGCCGCGCTCGTCAAATTCCTGCTGCGGCATGTCGAGAAGACCGTGGCGCAGTACGCCCGCGCTCAGCGTTTGCCGCACGTCCCGCTCGACATGAAGCGCACGGTGGCCGTTGGTTTTTCCAACGGCGGCGCGCTGTCCACGGCGCTCGCCGCGAAAGGCGTGGTGTCCCATGCCATTTCGTTCTCTGGCCCGACGCCAACGAGCATCGCCAAGCCCAACGGGATCGCGGGGAAGACCAACGTCATCTTCGTCGCTGGAGAGCTCGACCCGGTCATCCCGCCGAACGGTCCGCACGCGATCACTCACCCTTCCTTCTTGCCGGTCAACGAGGCGGCGCGTGTCTTCCTCGAGAGCAACGGCGTCACCAGCCGCATGTCGAACAAGCATCTGCCCGGTGTCCTTGCCGCCTTCGCGCAGCCTGGCGTCGAAGTGAAGGGCAAGCGCACGAAGGATGGCCACTTGGTCGGCGTCATTCGCATCGCGGACAACGGCCATGCGGTGCCTGGCTCCGCGCCGTTCATCTCCCGAAAGGCCGACGATGAGATCGGCTTCCAGAGCTCACCCAAAGTCTCGGGCGCGAAGCTCGTGACGGAGTTCCTCCGTTATCTCGACGAAGAAGGCCCGAAGGAGACGCGCGCCCCCGCTGTCAAAGCGTGAAGGTGTATTGCGTCTCCACGTAGTACGCGTCGTTGGCTCGGCCTGGGCTTGCGGCCGGGTAATGCTGGCCACCGGGTAGGAAGGTCGCGCCCAAGAGCCGCACCGTCATGCCACGGCCAATCGTATAGATGACGTTCGCGTCCACTTCGGTACCGGCGTAGGAGTGTTGACCCGCGGCGGGTTGGTCGCGCCAGAAGACGTGCCCGTCGAGCATCAGCTTGAAGTCGCCGAGCACCAGCTGGCCGTGCGCCACGAGAGAGGCGATGTTCGAGCGGACACCGATGATGTCCATGAGACCCAGCCACTTGTGCGTCGTGGGGTAGAGCTCGTCCCAAGCCTCGTTGCGGGCGGTGTGGGGGGCGTTGCCGGTGGCGTAGGCGGCTTCGAGCGCCAAGCGTAGCCGCTGGATGGGCATGACGCCGAGCTCGAGGTCGGCCTGGTACGCCAAAACGGACTGACGGCCGTGCTGGACGCGGCGGTGGCCGAACTGCACACCGGGCTCGAGGCGCACGTCGAAGATGCCGAGCTTCTGGAGGGCGCGCACGCCGGCGGTCGATTGCAGGGCGCTCCCGGCGCGCGTGCCGTCGTCGAAGTGCGTGTCGCCCCAGAGCTGCCCGAACAAGTAAGGCTCGATGGTCGTCTCCGGAGAGACGAGCTCGCCAACGCTGCCGTAGATGCCGCCAAAGTAGGCGTCGCCGGCGGTCGAATCCTTGTCGTACCCGCGCGTGCCGTCGGGCAAGCGGCTGCCCTCGGCGAGCTGCGTGAGGAAGGCATCGACCCAGTAGCCCGCGCCAGGAGGCGCGACGTGGAGGCGGGCGCCATCGAAGGAGCGCCCAGTCTGGTTCCAGTCCATGTCGCCGATGATCAGCGCGTCGCCATAGTTCATGCGGAAGTGGCCGACGTCGAGGTGCCAGGCCGCATGTTGCAGGCGCGCGTAGCCTTCGTACAAGCCGAGGTTGGGCGCCGAGACCGTGCTCGGACGGCTCCCCCACCAGCCGTCGGCTTGCGGTGAAACGTAGACGCGGGCCGCGAGGTTCGGGCCAAGCGGGATCGGCGCAGTCGCGAGGTTGAGCCGCGCGCGATAGACCACCCAGTCGCCTTCGAGAAACCGGCCGGCCGAGACGCCAAGACGGTCATAGCCCTGCCGCATCTCGTAGCGCGTGAAGAAGCTCGCGCCCACGTCGAGTGGCCAGCCGGGAGGCGCCGGTGTGGTGACGACGGCTGCGGGTGGAGCTGGGACGGGTGTCGCGGATGCTTCGCGCACCTGAGGCGCCACGCCGCCGTTGGCGGAGTGCACGGGAGCGTCCTCGCTCGCCGCAATTTCTGCCGCTGGCGCAAGCTCTGCGGGCGGCGGCGTGGCGGGCGCAGAATTTGCGCCCTGCGCGATGACGATGAGGGAGAGCAAGGCCTGGAGGGAGGTCATGCCCTCCGTAAAAGCAACAACGGTGCCGCGCTAGGGCACGCGTTGCGCCGTGCTCTAACGCTTGGGCGCGTCCGACGGTGCTTGGCGATCGGTGACGCCTTTCACCGCCTCCTTCGGCAAGGCTTCGGTGCTGGGCGCGGCCGGCGCGCGCAGGCGGAGCGCCGCGGCTTGGGCGCGGCGGCTGTAGTCGATGGACTCACCGAGCACGCGCACCGCCTCCTGGTCGGCGTGGAAGCCGCGCGAGTTCTCGCTGCTCACGAAGTCGAGGCGCCACATCGCGGCGCGCTGCAGCGCGTAGATCTCCTCGAGCTGCTTCTCGTCGGCGCGCGCCGCCTTGGCCTCGAGGATGGCGTCGAGCATGTCCGTCATCGCGGTCGCGGCGCGCTCGCGCATCTCGATGGTGCGGGCCTGGATGGTGTGGACCTTGTCACGCAGCTCGCCCTCGTCGCGGGGGTGACACTGCTGGCACGACGTCGAGATGGTCTCGAGCGGCGAGCGCACCGTGTGATTGGACATCTTCATGGCGCCGACGCGCTGGTAGGGCATGTGGCAGTCGGCGCAGGCGACGCCGCTGCGGGCGTGCACGCCTTGGCTCCACATCTCGAACTCGGGGTGTTGCGCCTTGAGCACGTGCGCGCCGGTTTCGCCGTGCGTGTAGTCATAGAAGGGCGTGCCGTCCGCGAACTTCTTGCTGTTCCAGGTGGTCTCGATCTGCTCGACCTCGAGGCCGTTGTCCCACGGGAAGGTGAGCGTCTCCTTGGCGCCGCAGTAGTACTCGACGTGGCACTGGCCGCAGACGAACGAGCGCATCTCCTGGCGTGTCGCATCGCGATTCGGATCGTAGGGCAGCGACCGGTCGCCTCGGCGCCAACGCTCGATGCTCGGGAGGTGCGGAACGTCGTCCTTGCTGGCGGCGAGCGCCGCGATGCCCTTCATGAAGCCGGGGCGGGTGACGCGGATGCGCATGGTCGACGGATCATGGCAGTCGATGCAGCTGACGGGGTGCGCCTCGCCATCGTGCGCCTGACGCTCACTCTGTCCGCTTTTGAAGCCACCTTCCGGAGCCTCGGGAAAGACCGGCTTGTCTTCGTCGGGCGTGCCGTCGGGCATGGCGCGCAGCTGCGCGTAGACTTCTTCGTAGGGCTTCTTGCTGAGCTCTTCGAAGCCGCGAATGACCGCGGGCATGTCGAAGCTCGCGGCGAGGATCTCCGGTGTCGCTGGCTTGCCCTGCGCCTCGAGACCGACCTTGCGGTAGAGGACCGTGTTCGCCGCGTGGCAATGCAGGCAGGCGCCCGGCTGCTTGGCCTGGTGAACGCGCTCGGTGACGCCTTGATCATAGAGCATGTACGCGTGGCCGCGCGCCTCGCGGTAGTCGATGCTGAACGCGTAACCGGCATAGAGGCGCTTGAGCCAGGGATGCTCGTCGAGCTTGCTCGCGGGCATGGCGCTCGATCCGCCATAGAAGCTGTCGCCGGCCGTGGCTTTCCAGGTGTCGTAGTGACTCGGCCAGTTGAGCGCCCACGGCTCGGGATCGGTGCTCACCTCGTTGACCTCGACGACACGCACGAAGGGCACGCGCGCCGCCTGCTTGTTCTCGAACATGTGGACGAGGACGTAAGCGACGACGAACGTCGCTATAGCGGTCAGTACCAGTGCGCCGAGCACCATGGGCGTCGTCAGCGTGAGTCGTTTCACTAGATTCTCCTTCGATTAGCGTTGGTTGTGCCCGACGTCGGCGTGGCAACGAATGCACAGCGGCGGATCACCGCTCTCGGTGCTGAGCTGGGCGTGTAGAAACGGCGAATGGCAGTGTAGGCAAGCCGCTTGGGTGACGCGGCGGTTGCGCGGCTTGATGCGGATTGGGTCCGGGAAATTTCCCGTCGTGAAGGCGAGCGAGTGGAAGAAGCCGTTGTCGGCCTTGGTGATCCATTTGCCGATCGGGTGATGGGAGAGATGGCAATCGTTGCAGACGGCGACGGCGTGGTGGCTCGACTTGGACCACGAATCGAAGTGGCCGCGCATGATGTGGCAGTTCATGCAGGCGGCGGGATCGCTGGTCAGATACGCCGCGCCCTCGCCATAGCCGAACGTGAACACACCGAGGCCCACGACCAACCCGAGTGTGATCGCTATTGCGAACAAGAATGCCCCGCGCTGGCGGCGGGGCTCGTCGTCGGTCATCGCGCGTAGCTCATTGCGGTTGTGGCGCTAGACGTAGTGCGCTTCGGTTGCCGCCTTCACCTGCTCGGCGGTCACGCCCGGCGCGACCTCGAGCAGCTTGAACGGACCCTTGCGGCCGTCGCGCGCGAAGACCGCGAGATCGGTGATCACCATGTCGACGACGTTGGCGCCGGTCAGCGGCAGCGTGCACTTCTTGCGGAACTTCGAGGTGCCGTCCTTGCTGGTGTGCTCCATGAGCACGACGATGCGGCGCACGCCGGCGACCAGGTCCATCGCGCCGCCCATGCCCTTCACCATCTTGCCGGGCACCATCCAGTTGGCGATGTCACCGTTCTCGGCGACCTCCATGGCGCCGAGCACCGACAGATCGATGTGGCCGCCCCGGATCATCGCGAAGCTGTCCGCCGACGAGAAGTACGACGAGCCGGCGATCTCGGTGATGGTCTCCTTGCCGGCGTTGATGAGATCGGCGTCGATCTCCTGCTCGGTCGGGTAAGGCCCGAGCCCCAAGATGCCGTTCTCGGACTGCAGCGTGACGTCCATGCCTTGCGGGATGTTGCCGGCGACCAGCGTCGGGATGCCGATGCCGAGGTTGACGTAGAAGCCGTCTTTGAGCTCACGCGCGGCGCGCGCGGCCATCTGGTTGCGATCCCAAGCCACGTCAGGCCTCCTTGCGGGTGATGCGCTTCTCGATGCGCTTCTCGTTCGATTTGGCGACGATCATACGGCGCACGTAGATGCTCGGCGTGTGCACGATGTTGGCGTCGATGCTGGGGACGAGCTCCTCGACCTCGGCGACGGTGTTGCGGCTGCAGGTCGCGACCATCGGGTTGAAGTTACGCGCCGTCTTGCGGAACAAGAGGTTGCCGTACTTGTCGCCCTTCCAGGCCTTGACGATGGAGAGGTCGGCGACGAGGCCAGTCTCGAGGATGTACGTCTCGCCGCCAAAGACCTTGGCGTCCTTGCCCTCGGCGACCACGGTGCCGACGCCGGTGCGGGTGTAGAAGCCCGCGATGCCAGCGCCGCCGGCGCGCAGGCGCTCGGCGAGCGTGCCTTGCGGGTTGAACTCGAGCTCGAGCTCCTTGGCGAGGAACTGGCGCTCGAACTCCTTGTTCTCGCCGACGTACGACGAGATCATCTTCTTGATCTGGCGCGTCCGCAGCAAGAGCCCCAAGCCCCAGTCGTCGACGCCCGCGTTGTTCGAGATGACCGTGAGGTTCTTCACGCCGCTATCGCGGATCGCAAGAATCAGGGTCTCGGGGATGCCGCACAGACCGAAGCCGCCGGCCGCGATGGTCATGCCGTCGAAGAGCAGCCCTTTGAGAGCCGACGCGGCATCGTCATGAAGTTTTTGCGCCATGTTTCGAACCTCGGCGAGGCCATTAGAGCAATTCGCCGCGTTGCGCAATGGAGGGCCTACCGATCGGTAGGTCGACACCCGAAATACTGACAACACGTCAGCCTTCGCCACCGATACTCAACTCAGAACGCGAAACTCGGGAGCTACTATGTCAGACGTCAGCGGACCATTCTCCACGACAGTCACCGGTATCGGTACGGTCGCAGGCGCCACACTCCTCGAAAATGCTTGGGGGTTCGCGCCGTACGCTGGGAGCCTCGCCCCGGTCGGTGCGCAGATCGCCGCGCGCGTGCTCCTCCCGGTCGGAGTCGCGCTCACCCTCGATGGCGCCCTCGAAATGGCGACCGGTAAGAGCGCGATCCGCTGGGCCACCGGCCGCAGCTTCAACGAGCACGTCCGCCACACCTTCGGTCTCGATGCGCCGCCCGCGGCTGGTGTACGCGTTGGCGGACGCTAGCCCGACTCAGTCTTCGGTGAGCCACTCGTAGAGGTACATGCCGCCGGCGCCGAGCAAGGCGCCGCCCGCGACCGCTCCCAAGACCACCGCCGCGTCGTGTTGCGTGTCGGCGCGCTCGCGCAAGGCGCGTACGTCTTCGCGGCTGCCGGCAGTGTCGCGGTAGAGCCCGGCGTTGTGCCGCGCCATGAGCTCGAAGACGGTCGCCGCTATCGCGGTGCTTCCGGCGACGGCGAAGGCGCCGATCTTCCAGGGCTTGAGCCGATCGGGCGGCGGCGGCTCGGGCGCTGTCATGGTGACCGCTAGCGGATCGTCGGCCAAGGCCCGTGCCTGCGCGAAGCCGTGCGCATACTTGTCGTCGTAGGGAATGGCGAAGAGGTTGGCGTCGAGCTGGTCCTCGGCGGAGCCGCGCGCCGCGACCGAGATGGGCTCGGCGGGGGTCACGCCGAGGTCGTGGCTGCTGCCGTCGCTCGCCTCGCGCAAGCGATACTCACGATCGCTCGCGCGCACGTAGTAGGTGGGGCGCGGGACGAGCTGGAGGGTCAGCTCTTGCCCCACTGGCTTGTTGAGATCGGCGTAGCGTACGCGGCGATCGTCCTCGATGTAGAAGCGCCCGTGCCAGTCCTTGGGGAAGACCGCGGCCGATCCGCTCTTGGTCACGCGCACGAAGGGCTCGGCGAGGTTTTGCCGCGGCGGGCGGGTGAGGGCCTGCACGCGCGCCTTCGGATCGGGGACGCCGCCGTTCGCCGCGGCGAGAAAAGCCGCGACCTCGTCGTAGCTCACGCTGCCGTCGCCGTTCGCGTCCGCCGCGCCGCTCATCGCGGTGCGCAGCTCGTGCGAGAAGACTCCTGCTTCGACGCGGCTCCACTCGTGCACTTCCGCCGCGGTGGTCGTCGCCAGGACGACGCCGGTGTTGGGATGCGCGTCCAGGCTCTCGCGGCTCACCAGGTTCTTCACCAGGCCCGTGTAGTCACCTGCTTGCTTGGCGCCGCGGCCGCGGCTCGCCACCATGAAGTAGGCGTTGCAGGCGTCGACGACCACGTGGTTCACGTCGGCGGGCGACGCCTCGATGACCTTGGCGTAGAGATCCTGGCGGGTGAGGCGGCCATCGAGAAGATGCACGAAGCCAACGCCATCGCGGACGTCGCCGTGACCCGAGTAGATGAAGTAGAAGACGGTGCGGCTGCCCGCTGCCTTGGCGGCGCGGATGGCCTCGAAGGTGCGGCTCAAGCCCGCGAAGAGCTCCTCGCGCTTCGGTAGGCGTGCGCTCCCCACCTGGTCGGCGAAGGTCTGCTGCGTCTCCGCGTCCATCACCGTGTAGAGCTCGACGTCGCGCGAGTAGAGGCCGAAGAGCTCGCGATAGCGTACACCGTCGTCATCGGCGAAGCGCAGCGCGGGGCGCGAGCCGTCGTAGCTGCCGTTGTTCGCGACGATGGTCACGAACACGCGTGTGTCTCCGGCGGCGCGCGCGCCAGCTGGTGAGAGCAGCAACGCGAGCAGCGCCGCGCGCATGGCGGAGTGACTCGGACCGGCCGGGGCAGTCCGTCGCGGCCTGCTCAGTCGCATGCGTCACACACGCGCAACGACGCGGCGAGGCGCTCTTCGAGGAGCTCGGCGATGTCGTCGTTGTGGTCTTCGTCGATGCGGTGCGGAGCCGGGTCTTCGAAGTCGCTTACGCCGTCGAGCAAGCCAGCGAGGTCGAAGCGCAGCGCGATGTCTTCCCCGGAGATCGCGAGGCGGACGTCGTCGAGCTCTTCGCCGTAGTAGTCGAAGCGCTCGCCACCGATGCTGCAGCTCAGGTAAGCGGCCACGCGCGCGCCGGGGACCACGCCGCTGCCTTGCGGCGGCTCCTCGAAGCGCAGCTCGATCTCGGTGGGTGTCGCGTTGCCGCGCACCTCGAAGAGCAAGCCACCCCGCAGCACGTCGACGTTGGTCGGGCCGCTCGTGATGTCGCGTCCCGAGCTCATCTTGACGCGCACGGAAGAGACACGCACCGCGAAGGCGTAGAGGTGGATGCCATCGCTCTCGGCCGCGCCGAGGCTCGCGCGGATGAGGCGGTCGCCTGGAGGCGGATCGTCCTCGCGTGGATCACCACAGGCCGCCACGCACATGGCCAAGAGCAACCAGCCGCGCTTCATGCGCCCTCCGGAATGCAGGCGTTGGTGTCGCTCGAGCAGACACTCGGATCCTGCGTTGGATTGTAAGCGAAGGGACAGTTGTCGGGGACGTCATTGAGGACGCCGTCGCCATCCGCATCGTCGTCACATGCGTCGCCTAGGCCATCGCCGTCGCAGTCGGCCTGGGTGGGGTTCGAGAGCGCGGGGCAGTTGTCCGACCCGTCACAGAAGCGGTCGTTGTCGGAGTCGACGCTGCCGTTCGGATCGCGCGGGCAGGCGTCCTGGACGTTGAGCGCGCCGTCACCGTCGATGTCCGCGTCGCAGAGATCACCGAAGACGTCGCCGTCGATGTTGGCCTGCGAGGGGTAGGGATACGCGGGGCAGTTGTCGCACGCGTCACCGACGCCGTCGTTGTCGCCGTCGGCCTGGTCGGTGTTCGCGATAGCGATGCAGTTGTCGTCGCGGTTGGCGATGCCGTCACCATCATCGTCGCCGTTCGCGGCCGCTGCGGGAAAGAACGCGAGCCCGACGGCCGCGCGGTCGGACTCGCGCACCGCCACTTCGACGCGGTTCGAGACGGTGACGCCGCCAATGGACGCGCTCACGCGGCAGGCCCCGAGCGGCACGGACTCCAGCAAGATCTCGTCGACGACCGGATGACGCAGCTCCGAGCTCACGCCGTCATGCTCGATGCGGATGAGCACGTCGTCATCGCGGTACGGGTCGTTGGCGAGGAGGACCACGGTGAGCTCGCCGTCACGCCGCTCGAGATCGAGCCCGCACGCGGCGCAGACGAGCAGCGCCGCGAGGACGGTCCGTGATGCGGTGGAGCGAGGATACGACATGCGCGCGGCACTCTAGCGCTTCGTCACGTCGATGAGGAGTGTCGGCTCGGTGCCACCGCGTTGCGCCGTGGCGAGCGCCGTCTCGGGGGCGATGGCCGTCTTGGAGAAGAAGGCAAAGAGGCGCAGCGGTGGCGTGACGTCGCCGAGGTCCCAGGCACCTGGCAGTGGCTCGTCGACGGCGTTGGCGGTGAGCGTCATGGCATCGCCGGTCGCGTAGTAGACCTGTGCATCTCCACCGGCGTCGATGCCCACCACGACGAGGTGGCGGTCATTGGTGGTGCGATAGGCGAGCTGCAGCAAGCGGTCCGCTGGAACGGTCACATGCCCGCCGTTCACCTCGGCGCGCGCGGCGCTCTTGGTGGCGGCGTCGATGAGGAACACCGACAGGCCATGCGCGCTCTGCTGGGTGGTCACGCCTCTGGGGGTGAGCTCGCCGTCCTTACGCGGGACGACAATTAGCATGACCACCGCCATCGCGGCCGCCGCCGACAAGCCGTAGATCCACGGCAGGCCGGCTCTCCTGGGGGGCGGCGCGACCTCGGCCAGCACCAGCTCGCTCATCCGCGCGAGCGCCGCGGGGGCCATGACCTCGCCGGGTGAGAGCGCGTCCTCGACGGCTCGCAGGCGCTCGTAGTGGCGCATGCAGTCATCGCAGCCGCGCAGATGCTCGCGCAGCTGCTCGTGCTTCTTGGGCGAGAGGCCCTTCGCGACCAAGGCGTGAGCGTCGCGCATCGCGCGTTCGTGGCTCATCATTGGTTGTCTCCTTCGGGGGTGATGCCGAGCGGGGCGATGCGCGCCTCCCGGCCGTCGAGATAGCCATTGCGTTTGAGATGCTTGAGGAGCGCCACGCGCAGCTTTGCCTCGGTGGTCTTCACTTGCGAGGCGGTGAGGCCGGTCTGATCGGTGATCGCCGCGTGCGAGAGCCCTTCGTCGAAGCGCAACGCGAAGACCTGCTGCTCGCGCTCCGTGAGCTCGGCGCGAAAGCTCGCGAGCAGGGCGCGCAGCTCACGCGTCATGGCCTCGTGCTCGGGGCGCGCGCTGCCGGTGCTCGTGCCGTCGGTCTCGGGGACGTCGTGCTCCTCGAAGCTGAAGTGCAGGAGCTCGCGGCGGCGGGAGGTGTACTGGTCGATGACGAGGTTGCGCGCGATGACCGCGATGTAGCCGGCGTAGGGGCGTAGTCCGTCATAGGAGACGCGGGCCCGTTCGCTGAAAGCGCGCTTGAAGGTCTCTTGCAAGGCGTCCTCCAGCTCGAAGACACGGCTGTATCCGCCGAAGCGGATACGTTGATTGCCGGAGTTGAAGCCGAAGCCGCTCTTCAAGAGGGAGGCGACGTGTGGCGCATAGTGCGTGAACACCTTGGCCAGCGCGTCGCGCTCACCTCTACGAAAGCCGTCGAGCAATGCTCGATCGCTGGTCAAGAGACAGGACATCGGCGTTGTTTAGGTAATCACTCGTTAGTCGTCTTCCGGGTGATCGCGTCCCGAGCGGTCATCGTCGCCGCCGCGGTTGCGGTCGCGATCACCGCCGTGATCATCATCATGATCGTCATCATCGTGGCGGCCGTCACGGTCGTCATCGTCGAAGCAGCTGTAACCATCGTCGAGGTTGTCTTCGATCTGCGAGCGGTTGGTGCTCGGGTCGAGGAGCAGGCCCGAGGCATTGGTGAACCACTTGCCGAGGTCGATCGACAACGTGACGTTGAGATCGGCGCCACCGGCGGCGACCACGATTGGCGGATCCAGCCGGATCTCCTGCTCGAACGACTCGTCGGTGACGAAGTCGAACGCCGCGCCGTTGAAGGTGCCGACGACGTGCACGCTCACGTCCCGGAGGTCGGGGCGCTCGCGTAACAGCTCGCTGCCGTTGTCGTCCGAGAGCTTGTGAATCTCGAACTCGAGCTCGTTGTAGGTCCCTTCGGGGACGGCGGTCACGGCTTGCTCGGAGACGCTGCCGTCGAGCGGCAGGTCGACGATGCGCGGGCCAGTCTCGAAGTCGTGCCGGCTATCCGTGCGCTCGAGCTCGATCTCCCGCAAGACCACTTCGGCTCGCGTGATGATCAGCGTGTTGGTGCCGTCCGCCAGCGTTAGCCCGTCCGCCCCCGGCGTGGTCGTGACCGCGGCGCTGAGCGCGCTCGCGTTCGAGCTGGGGACCGCCACCGACAGCGTGACCTGGCGATCATCATTGCCGCCGCCACAAGCGACGAGCGCGAGCGCCACGCCCGCCGCGAGGATGTTTTTCATGGAATGCATGATTCAAGGTTCTCCAGAGGCCCGAAAATCGTGACCTTTCCTGGCACTACGGCGCCCCCTCCCGCTTCAGCGACGAAATCGCCGGGTGGTTTCTTGGACCGGGTCCGCGCCGAAAGCACCGGGTGGTTTCTTGGACCGGGTTCGCGCCGAAAGCACCGGGTGGTTTCTTGGACCGGCCCGCCCCGAATGCACCGGGTGGTTTCTTGGTCTAGCTACGCCCTGGTGACGGCGTCTTGCTGCACCGCGGCGGCGGCCATGGTGGCGTAGCTGGCGCAGAAGGCGAAGTCCACGACGGGGTCGAGGAGGGCGATGTCGAGCTGGGCGAGGAAGGCGTAGGCGAAGTCGCCGACGCCGCAGACCAGCACGCCGACGAGCATGCGGTGCCAGACGAGGGCGAGCTGGCCGCCGCCCATGCCGCGCGACATGGCGAGCAGGACCGCGAGTGGCCAGAGCAGGGCGCAGTCGAGCGCGGGGTAGATGTTGACCACGATGGTGTCGGCCGTGCCGAGCACACCGATGCGGGCGAGCAGCGTCAGGCCGGCGATCGTCGCGACGACGAGCCCACCGGCTCCGGCCCCCGCGGCGCGCATCCATGGAGGCGTCGTGACGAGGCCCGATGCCTGCCAGGCGCTGATGAACGTGAAGAGCGCGTAGAAGGCGACGAGCTGGCCGC
>JBDHVB010000075.1:0-22971 GCA_039809465.1 Myxococcota bacterium | reverse complement strand
TCGGCGGCCCTCGCTTGCAGCTCACCGCGCAGCGCGGTGCTGTAGATGCTGCTCGCGATCTTTTGCGGGCCGACGCTGAAGTTGGGTGTGTCACGACCCCAGCTCGCCATGAGCTTGAGGGTGAGGCCGTCGGTGAGCTGATTGTCGTAGTTCGCCTGGACGCGATAGAAGCCTTGCGAGACGTCGACGGTGCCGACGGGCACGTCGCTCGAGCCCTCGTCGAAGACCTTGAGCGCGTCGTAGGCGCCGTAGAAGCCGATGCGCAGGCGCGAGCGCTCGGTGAGGCGGTTCTCGAGGAAGAGCTGCGCATCGAAGTAGAAGGGCGCGCGGCTGCCGTTCGGGAGGAGCGGCCCGAGCCAGGCGTCGAGGTGGCTGCGGCGGACACCGGCGATGACCGACCAGCCCTTGCCGATGGGGCCGCGCACCAGCCCGCGCGCGTCGATGAAGTCGAGCTGCGCCATGCCGTGCCACTCGCCATCGGTCTCGGCGGGGCGCGTATGCACGTCGACGATACCGCCGGCGACGCGACCGTACTTGGCGCCGAAGTTACCCGGGTAGAAGTCGATGCTCTCGAGCATCTCGGTGGGCATGATCGAGGCGAGCCCGCCGAAGTGATAGACGAAGGGCACGAACGAGCCGTCCACGTAAGCTTCGGTGTCTTCCGGTGCGCTACCGCGGACGACGAGCTGACCCGTGAGACCCGGGGCGCGCGCGATGCTCGGCATGTTCTGCACGGCGCGCAGCGCGTCGCCGTTCGAGCCCGCCGAGGTGCGCAGCTCTTCGCGGCTCACGGTGCGCTTGGTGACCTCACGGTCGGCGCGGTTGCCGCGGACCTCGACTTCTTCCACGACGTCCGGCTCGGCTGGGATGGGCGGCGCAACTTCGGGCTCGGGCTCCGGGGGTGGCGGCGGTGCCTCGGGCTCCGGCGCGAGCGCGAAGAGATAGGTATAGAGGATGCGCGAGGCGATGGGGATGCCGTCACGCGTCGCCGGCTGGAACTCGAAGCGGAGCGTCGCGGCCGTGGCTGCTTCGTCGAAGCCGTGACCCGCCGGCTCGACGACCTCCGCGTGGGTGACGGCGCCCTGGGCGTCGATGTCGAGCCGCAAGACCACGCGGCCAGTGAGGCGCTCGGCGCGCGCTTCTTCGGGATAGTCGGCTTCCACGGCCTCCGCGAGCTCCGGTGGCGTGACCACTGGAGCCGCGAGAAGACACACGAGCGCAAGCACGTCGATGAACATGGGAGAGACCTCGTTGATTGGATGACCGCTTTAGCGGTGGAAGCGCACCAGGAACGGGCGAGTTTGGCCCGGGACGTCGTGACCGTCCGCGTCGCGCGCCGGCTGATAGGTTTGGCGGAGCGCGCAGGCGCGGGCCGCGGCGCCGAAGCCGTGTCCTGGGTCGCGCAGGATCTGCACGCTCAGAGGCTTGCCGCGTACGTCGGTGCGGACCTGGACCATGACCGCGGCCGCGTCGGGCGCGTTGGGATCGCCAGGGTAGAGCGCCGAGCAGTCCCACTCGGAGCCGCCCGGCGAGGCCGCGACCGCGACGCCCCGGCTCGTCACGGTGGCGTTCGGGGTGACGGCGCCTCGGACGGGAACGTCGCTCGTGCCGCTCGATGACGTGGTGCCGCCCACGTACTTGTCCGCGGCGCCTTGCACGATGCTGAAGTCCGCGGGGGAGTCGTCGGCCGCGCTCGGCTCGGCGGCGAGCACACGACCCGCCCGCGCGGCGCTCTGCTGACGCACTGCTGTCCGCTTCTGCGGTGGCGGCTCGGGATTCACCTCGGGCTCGGCGGGCTTCGGTGGAGCCTTGGGCGCGAGCGTCACCTCCATGGGAGGCGGTGGTGGCGGGGGCGGCGCCTCCAAGCGCAGCGCCGCGCGCGCGCACATCACGTGCACGAACATCGAGGCACCCACGCCGACGATCCAGCGCATCATTGCGGCACCGCTTCCGGCTCGACGCCGAACGCCACCTTCACGAGGCCAGCGCGGCGCATGAGATCCATGGCGTGCACGACGCGGGCATGCGGCACCGCGCCGTCGGCGTCGATCACCGCGCGCACCTCGGGGTCGTTGCCCAGCGCGGCCTTGGCACGCTCGAGGATGCCGGCGTCGCTCAAGCCAGCCGCATCGTCGATGCCGATGGTGCCGTCGCTCGCGATGGCGACATGCAGGATCGTCTGCTCGCTGGTGGCGGTCGCGGCTCGTGGCAGGTCGACCGCGAGCGCGCTCGCCGCCAAGATCTTCGCGGTCACCAAGAAGACCACGAGGAGCACCAGGGTGATGTCGACGAGCGGCGTGACGTTGATGCCGCTCATCAAGTCGCTGTCGGTGTTGACGGTCGCCGCCATGTCACACCTTCCCTTCGAGGTACGCGACGACCTCGAGGGCGAGCGTCTGCGCGTCGTCCAAGGCGCTCTTCACGACGCGCTGCAAGACGTTGAAGGCGACGATGGCGGGGATGGCGACCGCGAGACCGACCGCGGTGGCGACCAGCGCCTCACCGACGCCGGTCATGACGTGGCTCGGGTCGAGGGCCGCTTTGGCGTTGCTGCCCGCGGCGACGCCCAGCGCGTTGAACGCCTGGAGGATGCCGATGACCGTGCCCAAGAGCCCCACGAACGGCGCGTTGGCGCCCAAGGTCGCGAGGAAGGCAAAGCGCCGCTCGAGGATGCGGCGCTGCGCGATCATCTCGGCGTCCATCACGGTGCGGGCTTCGGCGACCACCTTGGTGCCAGCTTGCATGCCGCGCACGGCGACGCGCGCCGCCGGGTGCTTGTAGTGCGCGAGGCTGGTCACCGCGCCGCCGAGTCCGCCGACGCGGAGGGCCTCACGGAGCTTGTCGCGGAGCAGGGCGCCCGAGGTGCGCAGGACGCGCAGGGCCATGAGGCGCTCGATGACGACGGCGATCGAGATGACGCTCAAGCCGACGAGGAGCCACAAGACCCAACCGGCGCCGAGCTTCAGGAGGATGTTCTGGGAGGACTGAACGATTTCCATTGTGCGGTGTCCCTTTCGCTCTCTGGAACACCGCCGCTGGAATCAACTGTTACTCAGAAACGCACGCCGCCGTGAATCGACGGCCAGGTGCGGAAGGTGAAGTCACCCGACTGGTGCGTGCTCGCGAGGAACGAGGTCTGCGCGCCCTCGTTGTCGGTGTCGTTCCAGCCCATGTATTCGTGCCACGAGATGCCCGCGAAAGCAGACAGCGGGCCCATCGGCAACACGGCGCTCAGGCGCTCGCGCACCATCAGGTCGTCACGGCCGCCGCCGAAGTCGAGCGAGGCATGCGCCACCAGGATGTCGGCCTCGAGGAAGACCGGCCCCAGGCTCATGAGCCGCGCGCCAAAGCCCGCTCCCAGGTACGCATCGCCCTTGCTCAGGTGATCGAAGGCGAAGATGCCACCGCCGAGATAGCCGAAGAAGCGCCCGTTGGTGTTGAAGCGCAGCGCGAGCTGTAGCGGCTCACTGGTCGACGCGCCGACGTCGGCGCCCAGGCCCGCGCTACGCACGTAGCTGACCAGACCGAAGGGCACGCCGTACATCTCCTTCGACACGTTGATGAGGCCGATCTGCGTGCCGGTGACCTTCTGGCCGACGTTGACCAGACCGAGCTGCGCGCCGGTGACGTCGCCACCGACATTGACCAGCGCCAGCTGGAAGCCGCGCGTGTCGCCGGCCGTGACGTTCACGGTCGAGAACTGGAAGCCGTGGAACGTCTCGGCGACGTTGACGATCGAGGCTTGCATGCCGCGTGCATCACCCGCGATGTTCACCAGGCTCGACGCCTGGAGGCCGTGCAGCTCCTCGGCGTAGTTGAAGAGCGACGAGAGCTGCGCGCCTTCGGTGTGACCGTTGCTGATGGCGCCGATGCTGGCGAGCTGTAGGCCAGTCATCGATTGCTTGGCGCGGGTGACGCCGGAGGAGAGGGCGACACCATGGAGGTGATCGGTGAGGCCGTAGACGAGCTCCAGCGAGAAGCTCTTGGTGACGACGGCGTCCTCGGGAATGACCGGCAGCTCGATCTCCGGGATGATGGAGAGCGACAGTGGGTATTTGACCTGGCGGCGGCTGTCCGCGACAGCGACAGCTTCGGCGGTCTCGCCACCGCCACGGCGCGCCACCACCTCGGCACGACCTTCGCTGAGACCCGCGCGGCGCAGGACCGTGCCGGAGCTCGCCCCGACCTCGACGGTGCCCTCGAGGATCTCGTTCTTCTTCTCGACGCGCACCGCGTAGGTGCCGGGCTCGAGGCCGATCTCGACGGCGCGGCCCTCGACCTTGAAGAGCTCGGCGACGAGCACGCCGTTCTTGTCACGCAGGAAGACGCGGCCCGCGAGGCCCTCGTCGATGGTGAGCGAGGTCGGCGTGGCGCGCAGGTCGGTCATCACCACGTCGCCCGTGCCCGACAGCTGGATCTCGTACGCGGGGTGTTGTGCGCCGTACTGCGTGCCTTCGGTGCGCGCCAAGGTCTCCGCGAAAGCGAACTGATAGGCTTCGTTCAAGGTGACGCGGCGGTCGCGGGTGACGTCGGCGGCGCCGCGCAGACCCGAGATGAGATAGTGCGTGAAGAACGATCCGCGGATGCGGTCCGACTCTTGCGCCGCCTCGGTCTCGGAGCTCGAGGTGAGGATGGCCTGACCCGTGACCTTGCTCGAGGTGTCGAGGAGGAACGGCGGCCGCATGGTGCCGCCTTTCTTGCGGGTGAGCGCGCCCGACTGGCACGAGTCGACGATGGCGATGCGCACGTCGGCGGGCAGGGTCTCCAAGGCCGCGCGGAACGACTGGTACGAGAGCTGGTCGTTGCCGAGCATCAGGCCTTGCTCGTCGGAGTGTCCGCTGAAGTAGACGATGAGCTCGACGCGCTGGGCGTTGCCGCGCTCGCGCATGCGCGTCTGCAAGTCCGCCACCGCGACGTCGAAGCGCGTGCGGTTGGGGTCGACGAGGATGACGCGATCTTCGTCGGCGACGCCGCCCAGGGCCGACAGGAGCTGCGCGAAGGAGCGCGCGTCACTCGTGGCATAGCGCAGCGGTGTCCGTGACGGACCTCCGGAGCTCACGCCGACGACGAGCGCGAAACGGCGTACGGGCGCATCTTGCGCCGAGGCTACCACGGGGATCGCGAGCAAGAACGCGAGGAGGAGGGTGCCACGCATGCTCAGGGCTCCTTCTGGAGGGTAAAGACGTCGACCGTGGTCGCGAACGCTTGGCGGAGCTTTTCCGCTTCGATGTCAGGCGCGTCGCGCAGGAGCTTTCGGAGCTTCTCGACGTCGATTGGCCGCTTGCCGGCGACGAACACGAAGCGCTCGAAGCGCGGCGCGTCATCCAGGGTGTAGGCGCGCGGCAGCAGCACTTCGTTGCGCTGCGACAGCTTGCCGTCGCCGTGGGTCGGCGCGTGCACCGTGACGCTGCCACGGCCATCCACCGAGACGATGGCGCCGTAGGTGGCTTCCCCCGCGAGGTACGCGACCTGCACGGTGTCGCCGGCGCGGGCGCCCGCGCCGTTCGCGAGCTTCTCGCTGGCCGCGCCCACCTGACGGTAGAGCGACAGGCGCGGCTGCACGCCCTTCAAGCGAATCTCGTCATCGGCCTGCTCACGCGGCACGGCCACGAAGAGCACGGCCGCGGCCATCGCCACGACCGGCACGAGCCAAAGGAAGGGCTTCGGCGCCGTCTTCTTGGCCGCTTCCGCGGACCGGGCGCGCACGACCGCCGCGACGCTCGCCGCGGGGTGACGCTCCAAGAGCGCCTCGTCGTCGCGACGCAGCTCGGCCACCCGGGCCATGGCGTCCGGCGCCGCTTCGATGCGGGCGCGCTCGTCCGCTGTCGCGGAGCCCGCCACGTAACGCTCGAGCATCAGCTCCGAGATCCGCTCAGTCATCGGCGACCTCCGTGTGGCGCGCGCCAATGCGTTCCTTCAAGGTGCGCAGGCGCTTGCGCACTCCGGAGATCGACATACCGGTCTCGGCCGCGACCTCCTCGAGGCTCATGCCGTCGACCCAGTGCATGACGGCCATGGTGGTCGTGCTCTCGGTGACGCCACCGAGGAGCCGGCCCAAGAGGCGTCGCGTGCCTGCCTCTTCCTCGAGGCTCGTCGCGTGCGCCAGGGCGCCCAGCAAGTCGTCGTCGGCGTGCTCGGGCTTGCGCCGCCGCGTGCGCAGCTTGTTCAAGCTGACGTTGGTGGCGATGCGATAGAGGAGGCTCGACATGGCCCGGTCATCGAGTCGATCGCCGCTTTGCATGAGGCGCACGAAAACGTCGTGCATGGCATCCACCGCCTGTTCCTGATCGGTGAGCAGGGCACGGCAACGTCGGACCACCATGGGCCCGAAACGCCGGTAAGCGTCCTCGATGTCGATTGCCATCAGCTCGTCTCAGGACCTGGAACACCGGCACGCGAGATTGGTGTCACTTCACGTAGCCGAGGGCCCTCAGCTCTGACTCGACCGCGGCGTCCACCGGGCGCACGGTGCTCTGCGCACCCCCGCGTTTGGCTTCGGCTTTCAGGCGCTCCATGGCGGTGGTCATGGCGTTCGTGGTGGCGTCGTCGCGGATGGGTTTTTTCTCCGCGGCATCGGCGTTCAGGTCGTAAAGCTCGACCGGCGCGAGACCGCGCGGGTTGCCGTCGTTGGCGAGGATCAGCTTCTTGCCGCCCTGACGGATGGAGGAGAGCACGTTGCCCTCGTGGTTCTCCTCGGCGAGCGCCGAAGCGGGGACCGGCAGCTCGGAGCGCAGGTCGCGGCCCTCCCAGGTGGGCGGCGCGGCGACGTTGTGGAAGCCGAGGATGGTGGGGGCGATGTCGATCTGCCGGGCGAGGCGCGGGTCGGCCCCGCTCGGGATGCCGGGGCCACGCATGGCGAGCGGCACCGCCAGCTGCTCTTCGTAGAGCGTCGTGCCGTGCCAGAAGCCACCGTGCTCGCCAAACTCCTCGCCATGGTCGGAGGTGACGACGATGCGCACGCGGTCTTGCAGCCCACGCTGGGCGAGGCCTTGCAGGAGCTCGGCGAAGTAGTTGTCCCAGCGCTTCACGCCGTCACGGTAGGCGTCGCGCATCGCGCCCGCCGACTCGAGCGGCGGGTGAGGCGTGCTGACGCGCGCGTACGAGGTGCCGTCCACCGCGAAGTAGGGATCGTGCGGCTCCATGTAGTGCAGGTAGAGGAAGAACTTGCCGTCGCCGATGCGGTCCAGCAGCGCGAAGGCGTGGGCGTTCACGGTTCCGCCATCGCGGAAGAAGTCCTTGGGCGTGCGTCCAGCGGTGATGAGCTTCTCGCGCAGCACGCGGTAGACGTTGTACGCCGCGAGACGGTTGGCGCGCGCTGGCGCTCCGAGATAGCGGGCAGGCGGCAGGTAGCGATATTCGGCGAACCCGTTGTCGAAGCCGTAGCCCTCCTCGAGGTTGTAGTTGGTGACCACGGCCGCGGTCGTCACGCCGCCGTCGGCCAAGGTCTTGGCGAGCGTCGGCAAGGTCTGCGGCAGCACCGCCACCTTGCTCATGGTGTCGTGGCCGCTCACGTGGCGCGACGTGAGGATGCTCGCGACCGCCGCCTTGGTCCACGAGGCGTTGGCGGTCATGTCATCGAAGCGGCGGCCTTCACCGAGCCAGGCGTCGAAGGCGGGCGAGGGTGGGGCATCGCGGTGCGGCTGGGCACCATAGGCGCCGAGCATGTCGGCGCGCAGGGCGTCGACGACGATGAGGATGGTGCCGTCGCCCCGCAGTGCGCGCGCGGGGACGGGGCTTGCGACTCCGTCATCGGATGCGCCCGCCGCGCGGATGCCGAACGCCGCCATCGCCACCACGGGGAGGGCCCACCAGGCGCCGCCACGGGCGAAGCGCGAGAAGATGCGGCGGCTCACCCAGGAGGAGAGCATCAGCACGGGGAAGAGGACGCCGACCCCCGCGGCCAGGGCCCAGGCGAGCGCGGCGAGGCCCTTCCCGGGCGCCTCCAGGTAGATATCGCGTAGCAAAATGAAGCGAACCAGGACGATGGTCGAGCTGACGGTCGCAAGCCCGAGCCCCAAGGTGATGAGGCCGGGCGGCGTCTTGGAGAACAGCCGGGAGACGACGATGGCGAGGGCGACGCCGGCGAAGGCCCAGAGGGCGGCATAGAAGAGCCCAGAATAGGCCAGGTCGACCCCTCGATAGGCTCCTTCGGCGAGCCCCACGGCGAGACCACCCAAGGTCGTCCCCGCGGCTAACCCACCGGTGCGGTACAGGCGTTGCATTGGCAGTCGCTTGTATCAAGACCCATGCGATCGGCCAATGACAACCACGTGCGGCGCGGCTATGTTTCCGGCTCCATGGCCACCGCCAAGCCTTCCCCCACGCGCCTCACCCGCGGCACGACCTTCGGCAAGTATCGCCTTGCCAGCAAGCTCGGCACCGGTGGGTTCAGCGAGGTCTGGCGCGCCAAGGATCTCATCGAGGACACCTGGGTGGCGTTGAAGCTCCCGGCGAAGGTGAGGCCCGGCAGCGAAGACGAGCACGAGCTGCTGCGTGAGATCCGCTTGTCCGCCGCGCTCGAGCACGACGCCATCTTGCGCCCGCGCAACGCCGACCGCATCGGCGACCGGTACGTTATAGCGATCGAGCTGGCGCGCGAGTCATTGGACGACCGCCTGACGCGCCGCTTGGGCACGCGCGTCGCGGTCAGCTACATCCATCAGATCCTGCGTGGGCTCGCCTTCGCGCACGAGCACCGCATCATCCACCGCGACCTGAAGCCGTCGAACCTGATGATCTTCGACGACGGCCGCATCAAGATCGCCGACTTCGGTCTCGCCAAGGTCGCCAAGCACACCATGATCTCGGCCACGGGGTCGGGCACCTTGCTCTACTGCGCGCCCGAGCAAGCGCACGGCTACCCCTGCTTCGCCTCCGACATCTTCTCGCTCGGGCTCATCATGCATCAGATGATCACCGGGGTGCTGCCGCGCTGGCCGTTCCTGTGGCCCTTCGACGGCGTTTCGGTGCTGCGCCAGAAGACCAACCACGCCTTCGCCGACATGGTGCGCATCGCCACCAACCCCAATCACGCCATGCGCTATCACAACGCCGGCGAGATGCTGCTCGAGTACGAATCGCTCCTGCCGGGCCTCATGCGCCGCCTTGGGGCCGTCTCGAACGCCCGCCGCCGGGCCAAGGTCATCTCGAACCGCCGCCGCAGAGCCGCCTGATCACGCATCGGCTCACGCTTCCCCGCCGATAATACCGGCCAACTGGGGATTCGTGTGTCCATCACGCTCACCGACTTTCGCATCGAGGCCGTCAGCAATCACCGCTATCAGCGTGATTCCGTTGATGCTTTGAACGTCGAGCAGCAGTGGCAGGCGATGCGCACCGCGGTCAGCGCCAGCGGCGCCGCGCCCCTCGGTGCCGCCATCGCCTTGGGCGCGGGCGGAACCGCCACGGCCATGACCCGCCCCCGCGAGAAGCTCGCCCGCACGCTCTTCCCAGCGAACCCGCGCCAAATCATGAGCGATCCGCGCAAGGACGCCATGCTGGCGGCGCCGTCGAACCGCGGGTTCAATCTGCGCGCCAAGGTCTAAGGTCAGACGAGGCGAAGCTTAGTCGCGCAAATGGATTTGGGCGCGCTATTTCGCCAACGGGCGTGGCTGCTTTAGCGTATTGACCAAGGGTCGATCACTTCGAGCTTCATCATCGCAAAGTCGTCGATGTTGCGTGTCGCGATCTTCCAGCCGTGGCGTGCGGCAGTAGCTCCGATGAGCACGTCGATATCGTTTCGTCCCGACTTCGCTACGAAGCGCCCCCAGAGCGTCGCGCACGGCAAG
Source organism: Myxococcota bacterium (assembly GCA_039809465.1). Classification (GTDB taxonomy): domain Bacteria; phylum Myxococcota; class XYA12-FULL-58-9; order XYA12-FULL-58-9; family JALHOP01; genus JALHOP01. The sequence continues at coordinate 13,183 of JBDHVB010000075.1, read as the reverse complement.
TCGAAGTCGACGATGCGATCCGCATAAACGGATTCGAGCTCGAAGCGCCACGCGTTCAGGCGACGTGCCGCGACCTCGTCTCGCTTTTCGATGATGGCGATTCCACGCTCGATCTCCCCAAGGCTGAGAACGCTGATGAACAGCGATGCCGGGTTTTGCGCTCGAAACCACTCGAGCACTCTTGGGTTGGGATTGCGCTTCGAGGGCTCAGAAATCGTGACGGTGTCGAGCAGAATCATTCTTGGAGAGGATCATGCTGGCGGAATGGCTTGCGATGTTCCTCGATCGCCTCTTGCAGACCGTCGACCTGAGGGCCATCGAGAAGAAAGCTCACGAAGTCACGTCGCGGTTTGGTGGCAGCGCTTTGCATCGCGTCGAACTCGTCTGCGGCGACGACGACAACGGCCGCGCGCCCACGCCGACTCACACGTTGCGGGCCCTTGATGAGGGCCGCATCCACGAGCTCCGAGAAGCGATTCTTCGCATCGTGAAGCTTCCAATTCGACATATCTAGACAATTAATCTAGACAGATACGGCTGTCAACGTGACTACCAGGCCAACAGACGTTTGCGTTGATAAAGTCAGCTCTTACTGTCACCGCCAAAGCGCTCTTTCACCTTGTAGTTCGTGGCGCCCTGGCTCTCGAAGTAGGTGCGGGTCTGCACCTCGGCGAGCAGGCCCATGAGCACGAAGTTCACGGCGAGCATGAAGAGCATCGCCGAGAGCAGGAGCAGCGGGCTGCGGATCATCGAGACGCCGTTGAACACCTTGTTGCCGAGCATGAAGACGCCCGAGATGGACGCGCCCAGCATGAGGAAGAAGGCGACGGCGCCGAAGAAGTGCATGGGGCGGCCGAAGTAAGTGAGCAGGTACTTCACGGTCACGAGGTCGAGGATGACCTTGAAGGTGCGGCGCAGGCCGTACTTGGTGACGCCGGCGACGCGCGGGCGGTGGTTGACGGGGATCTCGGTGATCGAGGCGCCGACCGCGTTAGCGTACACGGGGATGAAGCGGTGCATCTCGCCGTAGAGCTTCACCTCTTTGATGACCTCGCGGCGAAACGCCTTCAAGGTGCAGCCGAGGTCGTGGATCTTCACGCCGCCGACGCGCTGGATGAGCCAGTTAGCGATGCGCGACGGGATCTTGCGGGTCACCGCTTTGTCCTTGCGGTCCTTGCGCCAGCCGCACACCACGTCGAAGCCGGCGTCGATGGTCGCCATGAGGCGCGGCATGTCGGCGGGGTCGTTCTGGCGGTCCGAGTCCATGAACATGACGACCTCGCCGCGCGCTTCGTCGAGGCCCGCGGCCATGGCGGCGGTCTGACCGAAGTTACGGCGAAAGAAAATCACGCGGACGTTGGGCTCGCCGGCGGCGATGCTGCGCAGCAGTCCGCGCGAGCGGTCCTTCGAGCCGTCGTCCACGAAGATGACCTCGTAGCGCAGCGGCCGCAGCATCTCGGGTGGGAGTCTGCCATCGCGGACAACCTCGGTGGCGTCGACGTCGATGGGGCCGGTCTGGGGTCTCCAGTCTTCCTTGGGCCGCGTCATGTTGTCGAGGGTGAGCTTGAGCTCGTCCCACAACGGCTGGAGGTTCCCCTCCTCGTTGTAGACGGGGATGACCACCGACAAGTCGACGCGCTCAGCGCTCACGGAGCCAACCGACGAAGCGGCCGATGCCGGTTCCGAGGTCTGTCTTGGGGGCGTAGCCGAGGGTGTCTCTAGCATGGGTAATGTCCGCGTAGGTCCGGAGGACGTCGCCGGGCTGCATCGGGGCGTGGTCGATGCGCGCCTTCTTACCGAGGGCGTCCTCGAGGAGCGACACGAGCTCGGAGAGCTTCACCGGGCTCGAGTTGCCGAGGTTCCACACGCCGTGGGTCGGGTGGGCTGCCTTGGCGAGATGGGCGTCGGCGGCGAGGATGCCGTCGACGATGTCGTCGATGAACGTGTAATCGCGCGAGGTGCTGCCGTCACCGTAGAGAGTGATGGGGCGGCCGTCGAGGATGGCGCGCGCGAACTTGTGGATGGCGAGGTCTGGCCGCTGTCGCGGACCGTAGACCGTGAACAGGCGCAGGCAAGCGGTCGAGAAGCCACCCAGCGCGTGGAACGTATGGCAGAGCAGCTCGCACGCCTTCTTGGTGGCGGCGTAGGGCGAGATGGGCTCGTCGGTGGCGTCGCGCTCGGCGAACGGCACCTTGGCGTTGTTGCCGTACACCGACGATGACGAGGCGAACACGAAGCGCTTGGTGCCGTGCAGCGCGGCGAGCTGCAGGAGCGTGGTGGTGACGACGACGTTGAAGTCAACGTAGCCCGCCGGGTCCTCGATGGAGGGGCGGACACCAGCGCGCGCGGCCCAGTGGAAGACGGCTTCGGGCGCGTGCCGCGCGTAGAGCGCCGCGGTCCGCTGCGCGTCGCGCAAGTCGAGCTCCACGAAGGTGAAGCGGCGGTTGCCCGCGACGCCCTTCAAGTTCCGCTCTTTGACGGCGCGCGGATAGAACGGGTCGAAGTTGTCGACCCCCACGACGTGGTGGTCCGTCGTGGCGAGCAGCCGCTCCACGAGAGTCGAGCCGATGAAGCCCGCGGCGCCTGTAACCAGAACAGTCATGGAGTGGCGGCCTTCTACTCGGCGGCCTTCCGCGTTGGCAAGCTAACGCGCCGCCAGACCGGCCATCTGCCCCAGCGAGAGCATGGCATCGACCACGCGGTCGCTGTAGGCGTTTGCCTTCTGCGCTTCGCTGTCGAGGACGCCGATGACGTGACCCGCGGGCGTCAGGATCGGTACCGCGAGCTCGGAGAGGCCGCCGTAGCTGTCACGGATGTAGCGCGGGTCGCGGCGGATGTCGGCGATCCGCTCGAGCGTACCGCGCGCGGCGGCGCTGCCGACGATGCCCTGGCCGATGGGGATGGTGAGCGGATCGCGGACGCGGTTGTTGGCATCGGCGATCGGGCCAAAGGCGGCGATCTGCACCAGCGCGTCGCCGTGGCGGCCGTAGACCACGCAGTCCTCGCGCTGCAAGACCTCGCCGACGTGACGGGCAAGGCTCCGGGCATAGTCCTCGGGGAGACGCGGGAGGTTCTCGTTCGAGGCCTGCAGCAAGAGACGGTAGCCATCGGCGTAGCAGGTGAGCAGGAAGCGCGGATGGCGCGGATCGGGCTCGAGCTTCTTGCGGAGGCGGCCGATGGTGACGTCGACGGCGCGGCTCACCGAGGTCGGAGCGTAGCCCCAGACCGCGGCCAAGAGGGTGCCGCGCTCGACCATGGCGCCACCGCTGTTGATGAGGACACGCAAGATCGCAACCTCGCGCTCGTTGAGCACGAGACGCGCGAGGCCCGGCCCGGTGACCACGCCGGTGCAGAGATCCACCAGCCTGTCGCCAAGCAAAAGTGAATGATTACGGGCGTTTGTGTCCATTGTGAGGCATTTTAACGCAGTTTGCCGGGGAAATCCTGTGACCCTCGTCACTTTGCGCGCCGCAGCAGCGCCGGCAGGAAGAAGAGCGACATCAGCGCGTTGAGCGCGACCATCACCAGGTGCGCCGCGAGGCCACTGTTCGCGGCCGCTGTAGCGGACACACCCATGGCGACGAAGCCGGCGGTCCAGCCAGCTTCCTGCGCTCCGAAGGTGCCGAGCGCCGAGAGCGGCAGGACGGCCGCCAGGTTCGCGACGCTGGTGGCGACGACCATGGGGCCCAGGCCCACGTCGATGGCGAAGGCATCGAGCAGGAGCGCGAAGGCCACGGCTTGAATGCACCAGATGGCGAGCGAATAGAGCAGGCTTCCGGCGACGAAGCGCGGCTCCTTGGTGAACGGCAGGGCTTCGCGGAGCTTGGCGGCGAGCTTTCCGGGAACGAAGCGCGCCGCTATCGCGAACACCATGTCGAGTCGGATGGCGATCACCAAGAGCGCCAGGGCCAAGGCGGTGAAGGCTGGGACGCTGACCGCCGATTCGAGCATCGGCGCCTGGGTGAGGCCGAGGAGCGCGAGCAGCGTGAGGCCCACGAGATCGTAGATGCGCATGGTGAGCAGCACCCCCGCGCCCTGGGCGAGCGGCACCTCGAACACCGAGCGCGACAAGGTGACGTAGACGACTTCGCCGAGCCGCAGTGGCAGCACGTGGTTCGCGAGGTTCGTGACCGTGGCCAAGCCCACGCCCGAGCGCGCGTCGACGGGGATGCCGACGTAGCGGCTGGTGAGCTGCGCGATGCGCACGCCACGCACCACGTTCACCAGCGCGAAGAAGACGCTCGCGGCGGCGATGCCCGGGAGATTCTCGGGCTTCAAGAAAGCGAGGGTCGCAGCCACATCGATCCAGCGCAGCAGGATCCAACCGAGGACGGCGGTGGCGCAGACCGCCAGCAAAACCTGCCAGTGACGGGGAGTCGTTTTCACAGTATGGCAACGCTCGTGCGCGTGGTGTCCCTCATTGCCTTGCTTGCGCTCCTTTCGGCCGATGCTCAAGCCGAACCGCCGCCAATTTTGATCGGCGAGTACGGCTCGATGACCGGCTCCGAGGCGCACTTCGGGCAGACGACTCACCGCGGCATCATGCTCGCCATCGATCAGAAGAACGCCGCCGGAGGCGTGCACGGCCGCCGGCTCGAGGTGCGGGTCTACGACGATCAGGGCAAGTCGCAAGAGGTCGGCACCGCGGTCACGCGCCTCATCACCAGCGACAAGGTGGTGGCGGTGCTGGGCGAGGTGTCGTCGTCGCTGTCGATCGCGGGCGCGCGCGTGGCGCAACAGTACGGCGTGCCGATGATCTCGCCGTCGTCGACCGCGAGCGGCGTCACCGAGGTGGGCGACATGGTGTCGCGTGCTTGCTTCGTCGACGCTTTCCAGGGTTACGCCGCGGCGCGCTTCGCGGCGGACAACCTCGGGCTGTCACGCGCGGCCGTGCTCTACGACCAGGCGACGCCGTACTCGAAGGAGCTCTACGCCGTCTTCGCGGAGGACTTCGAGAAGATGGGCGGCGTCGTCGTGACCGCTCAAGCGTACAGCGGCGGCGACTCGGACTACTCGGCGCAGCTCACCAGCATCAGGGCGGCGAACCCCGAGATCATCTACGTGCCGGGCTACTACACCGACGTCGGCAACATTCACCTGCAGGCGCGCAAGCTCGGCGTCACCCAGCCGCTCATCGGCGGCGACGGTTGGGACAGCCCGGAGCTCGCGCGCATCGGCGGCGACGCGGTGAACGGCAGCTACTTCACCAGCCAGTACGCCAACGAAGACGAGCGGCCCGAGGTGCAGGCGTACGCCAAGGCCTTCCGCGAGAAGTACGGCGAGACGCCCGACGGCCTGTCGGCGCTGGGCTACGACGCCGCGCTGGTGCTCATCGATGCGCTGGAGCGGACACCGTCGCTCGAGCCCAAGGCCTTGGCCCGGGCGATCGCGACCACCAAGGATCTGCCGGGCGTCACCGGCCACATCACCATGGACGAGCACCGTAACCCGGTGAAGCAGGCGGTCATCGTCCGGCTCGAGAAGGGCGAGATCGTCTACGCCGCGACGGTGCAGCCGCCGGATCCCGCGCATCCTTTCCGCAAGGCCGAGGTCGCGCAGGGCGGGGAGAGCACCGCCTCGGGCGCGGGCATGTCGCGCTTCCTGCAAACGCTGCTCGACGCGCTCGCGGTCGGGAGCCTCTACGCCCTCATCGCCCTAGGCTACACGATGGTCTACGGCATCCTGACCTTCATCAACTTCGCGCACAGCGACATCTTCATGACCGGCGCCTGGATCTCGCTGACGCTCGCGACGGGCATGGGCGGCTCGGCCAACGTCGTCGTGGTGCTGGTGGCGGCGATGCTGGTCTGCGGCCTCATGGGCTTCGTCATGGAGCGCTTCGCCTACCGTCCGCTACGGCGCGCACCACGCTTGAACGTGCTCATCACCGCCATTGGTGTGTCGCTGCTCATCCAGAACGTCGGTCAGCTGCCGGCGGTGTTCGGGGCGAATCCCAAGCGCATGCCGGCGCTCATCGACGATTTCACGCTCATGACCGTGGCTGGCGTGCACGTGCGCTTCGTCGACGTGCTGGTCATCTTGCTGGCGGTCGTGTTGATGCTGGCGCTCCAGTTCCTGGTGTTCGGTACCAAGCTCGGCCGTGCCATGCGCGCGGTGTCGTACGACATGCGCTCGGCCGCCTTGATGGGGATCAACGTCGACCGCATCGTGTCGGTAACCTTCGTGACCGGGTCCGCTTTGGCGGCTGCCGCCGGCTTGCTCTATGCCACGAAGTACCCCGGCTTGAACCAACCGGCGCACGCGACCTGGGTCCTGCTGGGGCTCAAGGCCTTCGTCGCCGCGGTCGTCGGCGGCATCGGTAACGTGCGCGGGGCGGTCGCCGGTGGCTTGCTCATCGGCTTCGTCGAGCTCTTCGGCGCGGCCTACCTCTCGCCGCACCTGCGTGACCTCTACGTGTTCGTGTTGCTCATCGGGGTCCTCCTCGTAAAGCCCACCGGCATCCTCGGCCGCTCCACGGTGGAGAAGGTATGAAGAGCGTCGCGCCCATCGCGGCGGTGCTCGTCATCGCGGTCATCGTGCACGTGGTGCTGGTGCCGCTCATCGGCCCGTTCTACGGCAAGGTGATCGTCGACATCGGCATCAACGCCATGCTCGCCGTGTCGCTCAACATCGTGAACGGCTTCACCGGGCAGTTCTCGATTGGGCACGCGGGCTTCATGGCCATCGGCGGTTACGTCGGCGCCGTCATCACGTACTACGGCTCGTTCGCGTTGTGGCACTCGCCCGCGTTGCGTGTGGATCTCGCGGGCGAGATGCTCTTCCTCGGCGGCTGCCTCGCGGGCGGGCTCATCGCTGGCGTCTTCGGCTACATCGTCGGCCTCCCGTCGCTGCGCCTGCGGGGCGACTACCTGGCCATCGTCACGCTCGGCTTCGGCGAGATCCTGCGCGTCCTGCTGCAGCAGACCGACGACGTCATCACCAGCGACAAGCTCGTGCAGGCGGCGCTGCCGTTCGGCGTGCTCACCAAGGTGGGGGGCGCGCTCGGCTTCACCGGCGTGCCGTACTACACGACGCCGCTCACCGTGTACGTGTTCTGCGGCATCACCGTCCTCGTGGCGTACCGGCTCAAGGCGTCGACCTACGGCCGCGCCTTCTTGTCCATCCGCGAAAACGAGCTCGCCGCCGAGGCGATGGGTATCCCCACCACGCGCTTCAAGGTGCGCGCCTTCGTGCTCGCCGCCTTCTTCGCGGGCATCGCCGGCGCGTTGTACGCCCACGAGGTCGGCGTGACCCTGACGCCGCGCGAGCTCGGCTTCCAGAAGTCGTTCGACATCGTCATCATGGTGGTCTTGGGCGGCATGGGCTCGATCTCGGGGTCCATCATCGCGGCCATCGTCTTGACCATCCTGCCGGAAGCGCTGCGCTCCTTCGCCGAGTACCGACTCATCATCTATGCGCTGCTCTTGATCGGGGTGATGCTGTCGCGGCCGCAGGGCTTGCTCGGGGTGCGCGAGCTCTGGGACAGACGCAAGGGGGCCGCGGCATGAGCGTCGTGCTCGACGTTCAGGGCGTGTCGAAGACCTTCGGTGGTCTCGCCGCGGTGAGCGACTTGCGCTTGCAGCTCGAGGAGGGCGACCTGCAGGCGCTCATCGGGCCGAACGGGGCAGGGAAGACCACTTGCTTCAACTTGCTCACCGGCGTCTACGCGCCCGACGGCGGCAGCATCCGCCTGAGCGGACAAGAGCTCATCGGCAGGAAGCCGTATCAGATCGCGGCGGCCGGCATGTCGCGCACCTTCCAGAACATTCGCTTGTTCGGGAACCTCTCGGTCATCGACAACGTGCTGGTCGCCTGTCACCTGCGCGCCGCGCATGGGATGGCCGCGGCGATTCTGCGCTTGCCGTCGCACTACGCGGCCGAGCGCGAAATGCGCGCCCAGGCCATGCGCTTGCTCGAGATCTTCGGCCTCGCCGGGCGCGCGGGTGACCAGGCCGCGAGCCTCCCGTACGGTGATCAACGCCGCCTGGAGATCGCCCGCGCCATCGCCACGCGCCCGAAGGTCCTGCTCCTCGACGAGCCGGCCGCCGGCATGAATCCGCAAGAGAAGATCGCGCTGCGCGACCTCATCGACTTCATCCGCCGCGAGCTCGCGCTCACCGTGCTGCTCATCGAGCATGACATGGGCCTGGTCATGCAGATCTGCCGCCGCATCACCGTCCTCGATCACGGCGTGGTCATCGCCCACGGCACGCCCAGCGAAGTCCAGAACGATCCCAAGGTCGTCGAAGCCTACCTGGGGGTGGCCTGATGCTGAAGGTCGACGGGCTCGACGTGCACTACGGCGCGGTGCATGCGCTGCGCGGTGTCTCGTTGACGGTCGAGGCCGGGCAGATCGTCACGCTCATCGGCGCCAACGGCGCGGGCAAGTCGACGGCTCTGCGCGCCATCTCGGGGCTGGTGCGGCCGAGCGGTGGTGGCATCAGCTTCGAGGGTAAGCCCATCGCCGGTAGAGCCGCGCACGACATCGTGCGCTTGGGCATCGCGCACTCGCCCGAGGGGCGCGGCATCTTCGCGAACCTCACCGTCGACGAGAACCTGGCGCTGGGGAGCTATATCCGCCGCGACCGTGCCGCCATCGCGGACGACCGCGAGAAGGCGCTCACGCTGTTTCCGCGCTTGCGCGAGCGCTTGGGGCAAGCGGCCGGCACCTTGTCGGGTGGCGAGCAGCAGATGTTGGCCATGGCGCGGGCACTGCTTGCGCGGCCACGCCTGCTGTTGCTCGACGAGCCGTCGCTGGGGCTCGCGCCGCAGATCGTCCAGGTGATCTTCGGCATCATCCGTGACATCAACGCCACGGGCACCACGATTCTCCTGGTCGAACAGAACGCGCACATGGCGCTGAAGGTCGCGCACTACGCCTACGTGCTCGAAGTCGGCGCAATCGCCATGGCGGATCGGGCGAGCGTGCTCGCGGAGAGCGACGCCGTCCGCAAAGCCTATTTGGGGGTCCATTGAGCTACGAATCGAGCGTCAAAATCTATCTCGAAGACACCGATGCCCAGGGCATCGTCTACCACGCGAACTACCTGAAGTTCTTCGAGCGGGCCCGCACCGACGTGCTCGACAAGAGCGGCGTAGGTCTCGCCCGCGCCCAGGAGCTCGGCTTTCGCTTCGTGGTGCACGAGATGAAGATCAAGTTCTCGCGGCCGGCGAAGCTCGGCGACGTGCTCGCCATCAGCACCACCATGAAGCGCTCGTCCCAGTTCCGCGTCACCTTCGTGCAGATCGCCAAGCGCGGCAGCGAGCTCGCGGTGCGCGCCGACGTCGACGTGGTGTGCATCGGCGCCAACGGTGATCTCGTGGAGATCACCGAGGCGATTCTGCCGGGGGTGGATGGCTAGCGCGCCGATCGGTTTCGGCGGCGGGTCATCTACGCATTCATCGCGGTCTCGGCGCGGTGTGCAACGACGAGGACGTTGCCCTCGAGGTCGGCGAAGTAACCCGCGCCGTCGCCCCAAGGGCGCATGGCGTAAGCGCTCAGCTGCCGTGCTCCCGCCGCGCGGAGCCGCGTCATCGCGGCCTCCGGATCGTCGGCATAGAAATAGAGCTCCGTTGGCGCGAGCTCACCGTGCGTGGTCGTTGCCGGAGCTCGGCCAGTGTTCCGGCCGAAGGCCTCCCGCTCGTAGATGCCAATCCGCTGCGCTCCGGGAAGGAGAAACTCGACGTAGACGGGAGTCTCGACCGCCAACTCCCAGCCAAAAGCAGCCTTGTAGAAGTCCACCATCTCGCGAAAATGGCTGGTCGCCAGGATCGTGAGCGCGTGTCGGATGTCCTGATGCATCGATGTCTCGCGCCAGCATCGCCCGCCGCTCGCGGCGCTCGAGCGCGTCCGCGAAAGCGTTGTGATGACTTCCTCTCAGTGGTGGCCGCGCTCGTTTTCGAACTGCAGCGTGCCACGTGGGAAGACGTCGCCGTTCTTCACGTCGACCACGAAGTCGCCGGCGAGGGTCGAGAGGACCACGCAGATCCGACCACGCGCGATGACCCACTCCGCCTGGAGATTGGCTTCGCCGAAGAGCGTGTCGAAGGCTTCGAGGATGCGGGTCGCGCCTTCGGCCCCCTGAGCCGCGGCCATCTCGAGCTGACGCTTGATGATCGCCTTGGCGACCTCGACGCCCTTCGCGAGGTCGGGCAAGCCCTGCTCGAGGTTGAAGTGCGGTGGGATCGATAAGGTCGAGATGTCCATCGAGTGGATCTGACCGTCCTCGATGACCGCTGTAACGGTCGCGTCGTCGACCGGCAGGCGCAGCGAGCCGTTCGCGTTGGTGAGCACCGGGCGCACCGTGACCTTGCTGACGTTGCCGAAGACGCGCTCCGAGAGGACCTCGAAGTCGACATCCTTGCGCGCGCCGATCTGCGGCACGTCCTTCAAGAGCTTCACGACGTCGGCGGCGTTCGACGCCTTGGCTTGGCCCTTCACGGCCTTGGTCACACCGGAGCCGAGCATGTGACGCGTGTTGGCTTCCTCGAGCATCGCCTTGATGACCGCTTCAGCGGCCTGCGGCGCGTGCTCCTTCAGGTGCGAGCGCAGACCCTCGGCCATCGCCATGACGATGTCGGCGCTGGTTGGGCTCTGCGCCGTGAGGAAGAAGCAACCCTTGACGATGGCGCCGAGCATGATGTCGGCGGCCTTCTCCTCGTCGCCCAAGATCTGGGCGAGCTTCCCGGCGGTGCTCCACATGAGGCCCGAGTACGACAAGCTCCCGTCGTGCACTTCCTCGACGGACGGATCGAGCACGTCGTGGTTGTCGACGCGCCGGATACCGCCACGCATCTCCTCGCCGGCCTGACCCGACTGCACCAAGAAGGTGCCGAGGTCTTCTCCGAGGCCTGGGTTGCGGTGGTAGAGGCAGGCCATCAGGTCGCCGAACGCCTCGTGCCACTTGCCGCCTTCTCCTGCGCCGCGGACGAGGCCCGGCGCGATGTGCTCGAGCAAGCCGTGGCTGGCTTCGTGGATGACGGTGTCCTTGTCCGCGGCGAGCGGGAAGCTGCCCTTGTGATTGCCGAAGAAGTAGATGTTCTTGCCGGGCACGTAGGCGGCGTTGAGCATGTCGACCGCGTTGACGAACACGCGGATGACGCCGTTGAAGTCGCTGCGATCCTTGTAGACCGAGGCGAGGTCGAGCTTCATGCCCTCGAGCTTGCCCAGGAAGCTCGCGAGCGTGTGCACGGTCTGCGACTGCACGAAGGCGTCGCTCGGCACATTGGCGCGCAACGCGAACGGCGCGTGGCCTTGCACGGTGGTGATTGGCTGCTCGCCGCTCACGTGAATGAGCATGACCTTCACACCCTCGGGCGTGACGGCGACGTCGCGGTCGAGCACGGCTTGCATCGTCTGGTCGCCGCTGCGGACGCGGTTTTCCTTGGTCCAGACCGTGATGCTCGGGTTTCGCTCGATGGTGCCTTGCTGCGGCTGGGCTTCGCGGAGGCGGCTGACGCCGGGGCCGGCGAAGCTCGCCTTGCCGAGCGCCGCGACCATGCCGGTCTGCGCGGGGGTCGCGTCACCACGGGCGACGGCTTCGCGGGCGCGCTCCATCGCCACCGTCTCGATGCTCTGGCGGAACGTGAGGCCGAACGGCGTAGCGTCGCTGTTGGCGGCTTTGGCGGTGACGGGGCCCTTGGTGGCCAGCTTTACGGGAGCCGGGGCTTTCGCCGGGGTTTGGACGGACGGAGAGGTGCCCGCAAACTGCGAAGTTCGCTTGATGGTCATTGGATTGTCCTTGGGATTTGGCCGTTATCGGCGACGCGACCCAGAGGTTTCGTCGCATTCAAGCGCGGTTACATGCGGCGCCGGCAGGAGAGGGCGTAAAGGAACACCGCGCTGGCGGCGGCCACGTTCAACGAATCGGCGCCGCGCTGCATGGGCACGGTGAGCTCGACGTCGGCGATCGCCAGGACATCGGCCGGTACGCCGCTACCTTCGTTGCCGACGATGAGCAGCAAGCGCTCCGGCGTGGGGTAGGTCGCGACGTCGATGGAGCGCTCGGAGAGCGTCGCGGCGGCGACGACCAGATCGGGGCAGGCGCGCTTCAAGTCCGCGATGGCGGTGACGAGCTCCGCCACCACGACGGTCTGCGCGAAGACGTTGCCCATCGAGGTGCGGATCGCCTTGCGCGCGTAGATGTCGCCTCCCTTGGCGTCGACGAGGAGACCCGCGGCTCCCAAGGCGCGGCCGTTGCGGGCGATGGAGCCAAGGTTTGCCGGGTCGCTCACCCCGGCGGCGCAGAGCATCAAGCCGGGCTTCGTGAGCATCTGGGCGAGCGCGTCGACGCTGGCGCGCGGGCGCTTGGCGAGGGCAATGGCGCCGCGATGCATGGGGAAGCCGACGATGCCGTCCAGCAGCTTCTGGGTTGCCGTGTAGAGCGGCACGCCGTCGCGCCGCGGTAACGTGGCGGCGCGCTTGTCGACCGCCAAGACGGATTCTACTTCGACGTCACTTTCGAGCAGCCGGCGCACCGCGAGGTCGCTCTCGACGACGATGCGCTCGCCGGTGAGCTCGGCGCGGCCAGGCAAGTTGCGATAGCCGACCACGCGAGGGTCATCGATCTCCGAGATTCGTTGCATTTGGCGCCGGGGGGTGCGTTTGCCCCAGCCTGTGAGTATATTCGTTGCTTGGTATCAGAGGAAATCTTGGCGAAGCGCGACGTAGTCGAGTCTCAGGTCGGTGAGCAAGAGCTAGGTCATGAGCCGAGCTTTCGCCTCATGGTCGAGAGCATTCACGACTATGCCGTGTTCATGCTCGACCCCAAGGGCCGCGTCGCCACCTGGAACCCCGGGGCGCAGCGCTTCAAAGGTTATCAGGCCAAGGAGATCATCGGCCGTCACTTCTCGGCGTTCTATCCGCCGGAGGACGTCCTCAACGGCAAGTGCGAGCGCGAGCTCGAGATCGCCACCGAGACGGGGCGCTTCGAGGAAGAGGGCTGGCGTGTGCGCAAGGACGGCTCTCGCTTCTGGGCCAACGTCGTCATCAGTGCTATCCGTGATAGCGGACAACGCTTGGTCGGCTTCGCGAAGGTCACGCGCGACCTCACCGAGCGCCGCCGCGCCGACGAAGAGCGCGAGCAGCTCATCGCCGCCGAGCACATCAACCGCGTCAAGGACGAGTTCCTCGCGACGTTGAGTCACGAGCTGCGCAACCCACTCGCCCCCATCGTCACGGCGC
>JBDHVB010000074.1:0-22975 GCA_039809465.1 Myxococcota bacterium | reverse complement strand
CCGTCACCGTGAACCCGGTGAACGACGCGCCGACGCTCATGGACGACGTCGTGACCATCTCGAACGAGGCGGGCCCGACCACCATCGACGTGCTCGCCAACGACTCGTCGCGGCCCGATGCTCCGGAGACGCTCACCGTCACCAGCTTCACGCAGCCGGCGCACGGTAGCGTGCAGCAGGTTGGCGATGAACTGATCTACACGCCGGCGCCTGGCTACATCGGGCCAGATCCGTTCACCTACACGGTCTCCGACGGCAACGGTGGCACCGCGACCGCGACGGTGCAGGTCACGTCCGTCGCCTCCGGCAGTAACCAGCCGCCGGTCATCACGCTGCCGCCGTCACCCGCCGCTATCGAGGACACGCCCGTCGTGCTCGCGTCGAGCATCCAGGTGAGTGACCCCGATGCGGGGACCGAGGAGCTCGAGCTGCGCATCACGCTCGAGCATGGCACGCTCTCCTTGGCCTCGACCGCGGGGCTCAGCTTCACGCAAGGTGACGGCACGGCTGACACCTTCGTGGTGGTGCGCGGCACTCTCACCGCGCTCGACGCGGCGCTGGCCGGCGCGACGGTCACGCCGGCCCCGGACCATAACGGGCAGCTGAGCATCGACGTGCTCGCGAGCGACCTGGGCCACAGCGGCACCGGCGGCGCCAAGTACGACGCGAAGAGGTTGGTCATCGACGTCCAGCCGGTGAACGACGCTCCGACCGCGAATGACGACGCCGCCGTGGCGAAGCAGGACGGCGGCGCCGCGCTGCTCGCGGTGCTCGCGAACGACACCACCGCGCCCGACGCTGGAGAAGCGTTGACCATCATCGCGGTCAGCGCGGCCGCGAACGGCACGGTCACCATCGTCGGCTCGCAGCTCTCCTATACGCCAGCGCCTGGCTTCACCGGCGCCGATACCTTCACCTATACGGTGAGCGACGGTAACGGCGGCACCGACACCGCGACCGTCACGGTCGATGTCGTCGCGAGCGGCGTCAACGCCGCTCCGGTGAATCGCGTGCCCGCGGCTCAGAGCGTCCTCGAGGACACGCCGCTCGCTTTTGGTCCGAACGGCCTGAACAGCATCACCATCGAGGACCCCGACGCCGGCACGGGCGACGTGCGCGTGACCATCACCGTCACCAACGGCACGGTGCGCGCGACCGGCGTGAGCACGGTGACGGTGCTCGACAACGGCAGCGCGACCATCATCATCGAGGGCGCGTTCCCCGACGTCGTGGCGACGCTCGCGAGCGTCGTCTACACGCCGGCGGCGAACTACAACGGCCCCGCCACCATGACGGTCGTCACCAGCGACCTCGGTAACACCGGCACCGGCGGCGAGCAGACCGACACCGACGTCATCGACATCACGGTGCTGCCGGTCAACGACCCGCCTGTCGCTGTAGCGGACAACGTGTCGACGCCGCATGACGTGCCTGCCACCATCGACGTGCTCGCCAACGACAGGGCCGACGCCGACGCGGGTGACGTGCTCATCCTCGTCTCGGTCACGCAGCCACTCCATGGCACGACGGAGATCGTCGGTGGCCGCGTCGTCTACACGCCGGCTGCTGGCTACGCTGGTCAGGACGCCTTCACCTACGTCGTGAGCGACGGCCAGGGTGGCTATGCGACCGGCAACGTCGCGGTGCGAGTCCTCGCTCAGGGCGAGCTCGACGACGACGGCGACGGTCTCACCAACGACGAGGAGGCCGCCGCGGGCACCGACCCGAGCAACCCGGATAGCGACGGCGATGGCATCCCCGACGGCATCGAGGTCCACACCGGCACCAATCCGTTGAGCCCGGACACCGACGGCGACGGCATCCCGGACGGTATCGAGGACACCAATCACAACGGCGTCGTCGACCCGGGTGAGACCGATCCACGCAATCCCGACAGCGACGGCGGCGGCGTGCCCGACGGGGAAGAAGACAAGAACCACAACGGCGTCGTCGATCCCGGCGAGACCGATCCGCGTAATCCGGCGGACGATGACCTCCGCGATAGCGACGGTGACGGCATTCCCGATCGTATCGAGGAGCAGACCGGCACCGATCCGCACAATCCGGACACCGACGGCGACGGTTTGCCGGACGGCGTCGAGGACCACAACCACAACGGCGTCGTCGACCCGGGCGAGACCGATCCACGCAACCCCGACACCGATGGTGGTGGCGTCGATGACGGCACCGAAGTAGCGCAAGGCACCGACCCGCTCGATCCGAGCGATGACAGCCGCTATGGCCTCGAGGGTGGTGGTTGCGCGGGCACGGGCGCTCCGAGCGGCGGCACGCTCCTCATCATGGCGCTGCTCGTTGGCGCGTGGCTCGGCCGCAAGCGCAAGGCGGTGATGCTCGCGGCGCTGGTGATTCTTCTACCGGCGCTCGCCTCGGCGCAGAAGCGCGGCTTCGCCATCAACCGCTACGAGCCCACGGCGGCCGGTGAGTGGTCCTTCATGGTGGACCACCCATGGTATTCATCGACGCGCTTGCTCGCGGCGGGGCTGACGCTCAACTACGCGCACGATCCGCTGGTCTATGGCCTCGCCAATCCGAGTGGCAGCGACGTCGATACGTTCCGGCACGTCATCGAGCACCAGCTCATCGTCCACGCCGATGTCGCCGTGTCGTTTCTCGACCGTGTCACGGTGAGCGCCAGCTTGCCGGCCGTGCTCATGGAGGACGGCGACGGAGCCGACGGCACTGGTCCGCTGAGCGGCGCTGCCTTGGGTGACCCGCGCCTCGGCGCGATGGTCCGCCTTTACGGACACCCGGACCGCGACGCGTTCTCGCTGTCGGCCGGCGCGCTGGTGTGGATCCCGCTCGACCAGGGCAAGAACGTCGGCGACAAGGGCCTACGCGTCATGCCCAAGCTCGTCGCCGCGGGCTTCAAGCATCACATCTGGTGGTCGGTGACCGGCGCCTTCCAGTACCGTCCCGAGGCGGTCATTGGTGACAGCGCGCCTTACCCAGGCAACACCGTCGGCTCGGAGCTCCAGCTCGGCGGCGCCATCTACTACGCGGATCTCGACAAGCGCTTCGCGGTCGGCCCCGAAGTGCTGGCTGCCTCGGTCCTCAATGGCGGACATTTTTTCGACAAGCGCTACACCAGCGTCGAGGCCTTGCTGGGCGGCCACTACAACATCGCGCGTCTGGTGAACGTCGGCGCCGCCGTCGGCGCTGGCTTTGCGCGCGAGCCGGGCACGCCTGACTTCCGCGCCTTGCTGCGTCTCGCCTACGCGCCGTTCCCGGAGCCCAAGAAGGCCGAGCCGCCGTCAGACCGCGATCAGGACGGCATCATCGACGCGAGCGACGCGTGTCCCGACGAGCACAAGGGTCCGCGCCCGGATCCCGACAAGGTCGGATGCCCAGAGCGCGACACCGACGGCGATGGCTTCTTCGACCGTGACGACCAATGCGTCGACGTGCCGCAAGGGCAGCATCCGCACACCACCAAGATCGGCTGTCCTGACACCGACACCGACGGTGACCTGGTGTTCGATGCGCAGGATGTCTGCCCGACCGAGCCCAAGGGGCGCCAGCCGGATCCCACGCGCGAGGGCTGTCCGCTGCCGGACCGCGATGGCGATCAGATCGTCGACGCTGCCGACGCCTGCCCCGATCAGCCGGGGGCGCCGGATCCAGATCCCAAGAAGAATGGTTGCCCGGGTCTCGTGCAGATCAAGAACAACCAGATCGTCATCGTCCAACCGATCTTCTTCCAGACCGGCAAGGACAAGATCTTGCCCAAGAGCTTCCCGGTCCTGCAGGCGGTCGTGAACGCGATGATGTTGCAGCCCGACATCAAGCGCGTCGCGGTCGAAGGCCACACCGACGATCGGGGTAAGCCAGAGAAGAACCAGGATCTCTCGGAGCGCCGTGCCCGTGCCGCGATGAATTGGCTCATCGCGCATGGGGTCGCGGCCGAGCGCCTCGAGTCGCACGGCTATGGTCAGACCAAGCCGGTCGCAGACAACGCCAGCGAGGAGGGCCGCGCGGCGAACCGCCGTGTCGACTTCCAGATCCTGGACCCAGCGCCGTAGGGGAAGTCAGATCTGGCATCGGCGTTGCAACCGCTGCCGGTATGAATCACTACAACAAGCTGATCGAGCGAAATGCGGAGTGGGCCAAGAGCATGCTGGCCCAGGACGCCGAGTTCTTCGCCAAGCGTGAGCAGAGCCAAGCGCCGAACCATCTCATCATCGGCTGCTCGGATAGCCGCGTGCCGCTCGAGCTCATGACCCAGGCGATGCCGGGTGAGATGTTCGTGCACCGCAACATCGGTAATCAGGTGTGGGCGAACGATATGAACGTGCAGGCCGTCGTGCACTACGCGGTCGATGTCCTCGGCGTCACCAACGTCATCGTCTGTGGTCACTCGAATTGTGGTGCTCTCAAGGCGGCAAGCTCGGGTCATACGGGCAACGAGGTGCTCGACAGCTGGCTCTCGGGCATTCGTGACACCGTGCGTAACAACAAGGAATCGCTCGACAAACAGGATGGCGCCAACGCCCGCCTCCACGATCTGGCGCGCTTGAACGTGATGCATCAGGTGCTCACGCTCGCCGGTACGCCCATCGTGCTCAAAGCGTGGGATCGCGGCCGCCGCCCGGTGCTGCACGGCTGGATTTACAACATCGGCTCGGGCCTCATCGAGCGGGTGGTCGAGAACATCGACGGTCCCGACAAGGTCGCAAGTCTCACCAAGTAGTCTGTCGGTGTTCGCAGACACCCGTCTGTCGGTGTCTGCCATCGCCTGACTGGATTTTCCGACAGTGTCTGGTGCTCCCCGAGGCCTCCCTGACGCGTTGAACAATCGCGCGGCATCGGGCTATCTCTGGGGCATGGTAGGTGAGGCGCACACCCGGCATCGCATGAGGTTGTCGACACACCTCTCGATCTCGCACGTCGTGCCGGTGATGGTCGTCACCGTCGCCATGGGCCTCACGCTCGCGGGGTTGGTGCGGATCAGCGTCATCCTGACGAGCTTGAACGACACCGCTATCGCGACCCTGCGAAGCGAAGGCGCGCTCCACGCGGCGGCCTGGGCGGTCGACGTGGCCATGCGTCACGCCACCAACAGCTGCAGCGATAGCGATCCGAACATCGCGTCGACGCTCATTGGGCCGCGCCTCGAGGCGCTTCGGCCGTTGGTCGAGCGCGCCGCAGACAGTCCCATCCGCACCATGGCGCAGGGCTACCTCGGGGTCGCGAGCGAGATCATGGCTGGTGACGTCTGCGCGGCGCTCGCGAGCGCGTCGACGCAGGCACGCCGAGCGCAGCTCGATGAGCAGATGACCAACGTCTGGGTGAACCGGCTGAACGAGCTGCACGCTTCGGTCAGCGAGAAGGACGAGCAGGCGCGGCGCATCGCGGTGAACACCATCACCATTGGTCTGCCGCTCGCCATCGTGTCGTTCATCCTCGCCATGTGGTTGGGCCGCCGCATGGCCCGGGTCGTCAACACGCCGCTCGTCACCATCGGCCGCATGGCCCAGCAGGTGGGGCGCGGTGACTTCACGCCGTCACCGACGGTCGACGGTCCCGTCGAGATCCTGACGCTCGCTCAAGAGGTCGAGCGCATGCGTGCGCAGCTCCAGCAGCTCGACAACTTGAAGCACGGCTTCTTGGCGTCCGTCTCGCACGAGCTGCGTACTCCGCTATCGAAGATCCGCGAGGCGCTCTCTCTCTTGCAAGACGGGGCCGCGGGGAGCTTCGATCCGCGGCAAGCGCGCGTCCTTCAGATCGCCCGCGCGGCGTGCGAGCAGGAGATCCGCTTGGTGACGACGCTGCTCGACCTGTCGCGCCTGCGCGGCGGCAGCCCCTTGCGCATGGCCGACGGCGGCTCCATCGACACCGTCGTGCAATCGGCGACCGACAGCGAGCGCGACGAGGCCGCGGCGCGCGGGGTCGACCTGCAGCTCGTCATGGCGGGCGAGGGGGCCATGTCGCGGCACGACCCAGTGCTGCTCGAGCGTGCCATCGCGAACCTCATCCGCAACGCCATCTCCGTGTCGAAGACCGGTCAGCGCGTCGTCGTGCAGCGCCAGCAGATCTCCGACGCCAAGGGTCAGCGCGTCCTCATCACTGTCAGCGATGACGGACCAGGTGTCGCGGCCGAGATCCGCGAGCAGATCTTCGAGCCCTTCGTGAGCCGCCTAGTCACCGGCTCGAGCCGCGCCCTTGGCACGGGGCTCGGGCTCGCGCTCGCGCGTGAAGTCGCCCGCGCGCATGGCGGTGACGTGAGCTTGGTGCAAGACGGCCGGAAAGGTGCGACGTTTCACCTTTGGGTGCCGGTCGAGCCCATGGCCTCGCGCGACCCGATCTCGCCTCCCCGTGTGGCAGTCCCCGTTCAGGAGCAGTGATGGTGTCCCCCAACGCGAGCTACGACTCTCACCGGCCGCACGTGCTCGTGGTCGATGACGACGCCGAGCTCTGCGAGCTCTTGGCGTTGCGTCTCGAGCATCACGGCTTCCGCGTCAGCACCGAGCAGACCAGCCGCGGCTGCATCGAGGTGCTGGAGCGCGAGATCGTCGACGCCATGCTCCTCGACTTGCGCCTGCATGGAGAGGACGGCTTCGATCTGCTCGACGAGGTGCAGAAGCGCTCGCTCGACTTGCCGGTCATCATCCTCACCGCGCACGGCAGCATCGACGCCGCGGTGGAGGCCATCAAGCGCGGCGCCTACGGCTTTCTCACCAAGCCGTTCGACGACCGCGAGCTCGTGCAGAAGCTGCAGCATGGCGTCGAGCGCGTGCGTCTGCGCCGTGAGGTCGCCGGCCTGCGCCGCATCGTCGGTGATCCGTCCGGCACGGACCGCTTGCTGGGCACCAGCGCCGCCATCGTCGGCGTGCGCGACATGATCACCCGCATCGCGCCCGCCGAAGTGACGACGCTCATTCTCGGCGAATCCGGTACCGGCAAGGAGGTCGCGGCCCGCTCCATTCACGCGCAGTCGCCACGTCGCGCGGCGCCGTTCATCGCCATCAACTGCGGCGCGCTGCCGCCCGACCTGCTCGAGAGCGAGCTCTTCGGCTTCCGGCGCGGCGCGTTCACTGGCGCGAACCGCGACAAGCAAGGGTTGTTCGCCGCGGCGGAGGACGGCACGCTCTTCTTGGACGAGATCGGTGACGCGCCACCCGCGGTCCAGGTGAAGCTGCTGCGCGTGCTGCAAGAGCGCACGTACATGCCGGTGGGCGCGACCGACGCGGTGAGCACCAACGCCCGCGTCATCGCCGCCACCAACCGCGATTTGCGCGCCGACATCACGTCTGGCCGCTTCCGCGAGGACCTGTTCTACCGCTTGCACGTGGTGCCCATCACCATGCCGGCGCTGCGCGAGCGTCGCGAGGACATCCCGCTGCTCGCCGAGCTCTTCCTGAGCCGCGCCAGCGCCAAGGCCGGCTACACCGCGTCGCACCTCACCTCGGAGGCGCTGCACATCCTCATGCACCACGAGTGGCCCGGCAATGTTCGCGAGCTCGCGAACGCGGTGCAGGGGGCCGCGCTGCTCGCCACCGATGGAGTGCTCCGGCCGCATCACCTGCTGGCGGTTCTGCCGCGCCCGCCGGAATCGTCCGCTATCGCGATACCGCTGCAGCCGACCGATGTGCGCGCCGTCATCGGCGACAAGCCAACGCTGCCGCCTTTGCGTGAAGCACGCGAAGCCTTCGACCGCGCGTATTTGCAAGAGGCGCTGCGCATTTGTGGTGGCAACGTCAGCGCCGCGGCAAAGCTCTCGGGCCGCAACCGCACGGACCTGCACGATTTGCTGCGCCGCTACGAGATCAACGCCACCGAGTTCCGGCAAGGCAAGACCGAAGAGAGCTGACACCCACCGTCAGGCGCCGTGGCGCTGGCGTGCGCGGATCGCTCCCGGGGTCTCGCCGCGCTGCTTGCGATAGAGACGCACGAGCTGCGACGCCGAGCTCACGCCGACGTGGGCGGCGATGGCGTCGAGGTCGAGCTTGGTCTCGAGGAGCAGGCGGTCGGCGACGCGCATGATGTGCTGCTGCCGCTCGTCGCGGATCGAGGTGCCCGCGTGCCCCAGCCGCCGCTGCAGCGAGCGCTCGCTCATGCCCATGTGACGCGCGACCTCGGCGGAGTCGGCGCGCGGCGGGAGCTGCTCCAAGGCGTTGCGAACCTGCAAGATGATCTCCGTGAGGCCGAGGAGATCGGCGCGTAGGGCTTCGACTTCGCGGTAGACGTCGCCGACGCCGGCCATGTCGAAGGCCTTCTCGGTCTCGTCGGTGAAGATGACTTTGTGCCGCGGGCTCAGGAACTGGAACATGCCGACGACGGTGGAATGCGCGAAGCCGCCGCGGTGCAGCACGACCTGGCGTGACACGTTGGGCGACCAGGCGTCGCGTCGTTGCTTGAGGTAGGTGAGCAGCTTGTCGAAGGCGAGAAAGTCGACGCTCTCGAGAGCCCGCAGATCGATGATCGACGCGTGACCCGCGAACCGATCGCTGGCGCCGACCTCGTGCGCGGCGCACATCTCGGTGACGTCGTCCTCGGTGGGGCGCCCCCAGATGATGGACCCGAAGCAGCGATGCTCGGCCTGCCAGTAAGCAAAGCTCCGATGCACGACGATGCGCCGCGCGGGAGGCCCAAGGAGCGCGTCGACGTGTGGGACTTGAACGAACGTGCGTGGGGTATCGGCCTGGGGAGCCACCACCGCGTCATACAACAAGATGGGCCGCCCCCGAAGGCGCGCGGCACTTGCTCTCCCGGATCAGATCCTCGATCGTGCCGGGCTTTGAATCGATGCGATTCCTTCCCCCCAAATCAGAGCGACGATCAGCATGACGAAGACGGTCCAAGAGCATCCCTGGCAGCGCATCCCCATCGAGCCGCAGAGCGTGGACGCGCCGCTATCACTCTCGGCGATCTTTCTCGTGGTCACCGTGGCCGACACGGCCGAGGCGCTCGCCACGGTGAAGGACGTCGTTTCGGGCATCGCCGACCTGGTCAAGACGGTCGGCTTTCGCGATCTGAACGCTCATCTCTCGTGCAACGTCGGCATCGGCGCCGCGCTCTGGAAGCGCGTGACCACGACGTCGCCGCCGCGGGAGCTCCATCCCTTCCGCGAGGTCCGCGGCCCGGTGCACACGGCCGTCTCCACGCCGGGTGATTTGCTCTTTCACATTCGCGCCGAGCGGAGCGACTTCTGCTTCGAATTCGAGCGCCTGCTCCTCGATGCGCTCGGTAAGGCCGTCGCGGTGGTGGATGAGGTGGTGGGGTTTCGCTACTTCGACTCACGCGACTTGCTCGGCTTCGTCGACGGCACGGCGAACCCGACGGGAGGCGACCTGCAATCCAGCACGAGCGTCGGCGACGAAGACCCAGAGCACTGCGGCGGCAGCTACGTGGTCGTCCAGAAGTATCTCCACGATCTGCAAAAGTGGAACGCGCTGTCCACGGCCGCTCAGGAGGGCGTCATCGGGCGCACGAAGATCGACAACGTCGAGCTCGACGACGTCGAGCACGGACAGAAGGCTCACAAGACGCTCACCACGATCGTCGACGAGGCTGGCGTCGAGCACGACATCCTGCGCGACAACATGCCGTTCGGGCGGGCGGGGCAGGGTGAGTTCGGCACCTACTTCATCGGTTACACACGCGCGCTCTGGGTGATCGAGCGGATGCTGGAGCGGATGTTCATCGGCGATCCGCCTGGGAGCTACGACCGCATCCTCGACGTCTCGACCGCGATGACGGGCACGACGTTCTTCGTGCCGACGCGCCGCTTCTTGGAGTCCTTGGCCGGCTGAGCTTCGTCGGAGTGGATGAGCCCTTTTTCCAGGAGCGCGGCGCCGAGCGAGCAAAAATAGAGATAGCCGCGGAGATCACCGAAACGTTGGACCACGCGCTCGAGCGACGATGGGGTCTGGAGGCGCAGCAGCCGGCTGAGCCCGCGGGCGACGCCGACGTCGTTCGCCGGGAATACGTCGAGCCGCCGCAGACCACGTAGCAGCACCAGAGCGGCGCTCCACGGGCCGATTCCGGAGAGCTCCGTCAAACGCTCGATGGCCTCTTCGCGATCCAGCTTTTGGAGCTCGCGCTCCGTGAGCTCTCCCGCCTCCAAGACGGCGGCGACCTCGCGAAGCGCTTGCGCCTTCTTGCTGCTCAGTCCGCAAGAGCGGATGGTGTCGAGTCGGGCCTTCGCGAGCCGCCGTGCCGTGGGGAATGCATGATACACGTGCTTGCCGTGCGTCATCGGCTCGCCGAAGCGCTCGACCAGACGGCGGACGACCGCCACGCCGGCGTCCAAGCTCACTTGCTGGAATGGGATCACGTTCGCGAACGTCTCGAAGAGGTCGGAGAAGCGCGGCGGACGCATCCCCTTCAGCGCCAGGGCGACCGGCGCGAGCTTGCGCTCGGCGTTCATGCGGAGCTGGAGCGGGGCGGGATCGACGTCGAGGCCGAGGATGGTCCGCAAGGTCCGCCCCACGGCGACGCGCGTCGCGCGTGTGTCGTCGCCATGGATGATCCGAAATCGCACGTCCGGCGCGTCGACCGAGCCGCGGTTCGCGACCTCGGCGAGGACGTGGCCGCGCGGTGTGACGAGCACGCGGAGATAGCGATCATCTTGCCAGACATCCACGAGGTTCGTCGGACGTCGCTGAAGCACGCGCACGGTGGCTTCGAGATGAAACGGTCCTTGGGTCGCAAGCTTGGTGGCGGGCTGCTTGCTGGCTGGCGCTTGCTCTCCTGCCGGCTCGTAGCTCGGATAGGTCACGTGGTCGCCGCGCACGCGGGCGAACTTCGTCAGGGTGTGCAGGTTGGCGCGCGTGGCGCTGGTGATGTGCTCGACCTTCGCTCCCCGAACCGTGAGCACGTCGGCGATGAGCGAGCGATGGCATCGCCATGGCACGGCCTCGGCGCACATCAGCGCGACCGTGCCGCTGGTCGTGAGCTCGCGCAGCTCGGCGAGCCCCTCCTCGAAGGCGTCGGTCTGCATGTAGTCGGCGTAGCCGCGGAAGCTCGCGTTGCGCCATCCAGCGTTGGGGGAGTCCTTGCGCGCGTGCCGTAAGCCTCCGAGCGCCGGCAGGTGCACGTAGCGGATACCGTGCTGGCGCAGGGCTGTGCGCAGTGCTTCACGCTCGAACTGCGGATTGTGGCGAGACTTCGGGATCGTCCGGACGTCCGCCAGAATCGAGACCCCGAAAGTCCGCAGGAGCGTGATCAGCTCATCGATCGTCCGGGTGGAGTGACCGATGGTGTAGAGTCGGACGCCTCGCCAGGAGCTTGGCGCGCTATGGGAGGGCAGCATGACGTTCAAAGTTGGCGACCATGTCCGTTGGAGCTCGGAAGCAGGGTACGTCTCCGGGAAGATCATCGCCATTCATACGAAGGACTTTCTCTACAAAGGCTATACGCATCATGCCTCCGAAGAAGTCCCGCAGTACGAGATCAAGAGCGACAAGACCGATCACGTCGCTGTTCACAAAGGTAGCGCGCTTCATCGCGTTTGAGGGCGTGCGGTGTTTCTCGACGCCTTCACAAGTGATAGCTCGTCGGCTGCGTGGACACTTCATCTTTGCCCGAGCCATTGCGCACGAAGGTCGACCGACTCCTGCGGCGCCAGCCCGCGATCGCGGAGATCGTGGGGCGACAGATCGAGCGGTATGCAATGGCGGACAGCGACGATGCGCGCAGGCTCGCCGAGTCGAACCTCGAGTTCATGGTCGCGCAGAAGGGCAGGAGCAAGGCTTGGGGGCTGCTGGTCCTCGTCCTCGTCGTGGTCCCCGTGGGGCTCCTGCTCTTCGCCGTGAGGGACCAACATGCCGTCGGGCAGGCCGCGCAGGATGGTGTGCCCACGACGGCGCGGGTCACGCGGATGGCGCCAGGGTCGTGCCTCGTGGTCATCGGGAAAGCGCGTTGCCTCGAGCTGACCCTCGAGCTGCATCCGGAGTCGGCCGAGCCGTACACCGCGAGCCTCACGCAAGGCATCGCGCTCGAGTGGATGTCACGTGTACAGCCCGGCTCGTGGCTGACGGTCGCCGTGGATCCTAACGACAGGCACAAAATGACCTTCGATGAGCGCACGATGTTCGTCGCGCCACCCACGCCGCCAGCGTCTCCGTAGCGTTTTCTTCGGTGGCGCGGCGCTTCCGATTTCAGAGAATCCGCGTCCAGGATTTGCCGTCGAACTCCATGATGTCGGTCTCTCCGCTCGACCACATCACGCCCTGGTTGGAGCTGAGCTGGTAGGTCGAGCGGGGTGGGGTGTGTTTGCCATAGCTGACCGGCTCGAGCCGATCGCCGCCGAGCACGAACAGGCCGTCGAGCGTCGACACGAAGAGGCGTTCCGCGAACCACTCGAGATCCCAGATGTTCTCTTTGAACTTGGCTTGCGGGAGCAGCTCCCACTTGCCCGATTTGCAGCGCAGCAATGCGCCACCGTGGCCTCCCGCGTAGACCGTGCCGTCGGGCGCGCACGCCACGGCGTTGAGGTTCTGCTTGGTCGGGCAGTCCTCCTGCCGCCACTGCTTGCCGTTGAAGCGCCAGATCTGTCCGCTAAATCCTACAGCGAGGAGGTCCGACAACCCGAGGCCGTGGAGCGCCTGCCCGTCGAAGCTCGAGGGAAGTCCTTTGTCGATCCGTGTCCAGCGATCGACGGCGCCCAAGCGGTAGACCATGCCGCCGATGCCAATGGCATGCGCTTGGCCGGCGATGTCGCGTACCGAGCGCAGGCCTCGCGTCCGCCGCGGGGTAGCCGGCGGCGAGCTGTTGGCGAACAGGTCTTGCGTGACGCGATCGCTGTCGGTGTCGGCCGTGTAGTAGCCGGCCTCGGAGATGTCTACGCTCCCACGCTCCGGATGCTCGATCAGGCAGACGCTGTGCGCGTCGTAGTTGCATTCGCCTTGGTCGATCTTTCCGTCGTCCCACGAGAAGACGAGCGTGTGCGGCTCTCCGCGCCGCTCCTTCTTCGGGTCGCAAGCGTAGATGAATCCGTAATGACGATCGATGACCGCGGCGGTGCGGATGATCAGGTTCTTGAATGGTCCCTTCATGCGAGTCGTTCTCCTCTGCTGCTCATCACACGAATCGTTTCCAGCGCGCACCGTCGTAAAAGGCAGCCTGGCAGGAGCCGATGGCGAGAAGGACGCCGTCGCGAGAGTCCAGGCTCGTGCATGCGTCGAGCGGTGGTGGCGGGAGGGAGGACGCGACGATGCGCGCGTCCTGCATCTCGTACAGTCCATGTTTGCTCGCGAGGAGCAGGCGTCCTGCATACCAAGCGGTCGCCACGGCGCGCTGTGCGTCCGGCATGCTGGCGCGAATCCATCCGCTCTCCGGCGCTCCGACGAGCAGCTCCGTTCCATGGACGAGACAAATGCGTCCTTCGGTGCCACAGGCGATACGCTCGAAGTGGATCATGTCGGCGGGAGCTTCCATTTGTTGTGACCAACGACGTCCGTCATGGCGCCAGAGCCCACTCCCACCGCACGCGTACAGCACGCCATCCTTGTCGAAGCCGTCGACGTCTCGTAGGTCGGCGTTGCTGCTCAGCCCGTCATCGAGGCGGGTCCACTGGTTCGATGCCTCACGGCGCCAGATCGCCCGTTGACCGACGGCGTGGGGGGCTCCGCGGATCGAGCGCAGCGCGCGGATGTACACGGAGCTGCCGTCTTCGATGGCGCGCTCGGGGCCATCTTCTCCGCCGCCGATCGCCCATACATCACCGTCCGAGAAGACGGCGATCCACTGTTCTTTGGGCGTGAAAGCGGGACACAGGTGCACCGCCTGCGCAGCGAGTGGCCCACGATGGGCCCAGCGCTCCTCGTCTGGATAAAAGAAAAAGAGCGTGGTCGGCTGAGGCTCGAGTGGATCATCCTCTTCGGGGCGCTGGCCCCAGATGCCGAGCATCTTGCGCGAACGCACGGCGCATCCCACGAGAACGTAGCCATCGAGCGCTGCGAGCATGTGTCTCTTCCGTACGTTCAGCGGTAGGATGATTCAAGGTGAGATTCAGACATGCCTCATTATGACACCCAGAGAATCATGGAGCGCTTGGCAACGACTTGTCAGCGCATCTGCGTTGCGTGCTAGAGGAACCACCATGCATCGAGACGACCTTTGGGCTCGGATACCAGCGGCGGTGCACGTGCCGCGCAAAAGTGCTCGACAACCCGGATGGCTTCCACCTCGCGGCCGACGTCGACACGCCTTGTGACCTGCAAACGCTCGACGAGGTCGCGGAGGAGGCGGCGCTCGACGCGGCTGGTGAGCCGATCGCGGAGATGGTGCGCGAGATGCGCTGACGCGCTTGGACACCGCGAGACAGGAAGCGCGTGCTCCGCAATTGCGTGTCCCATTCGACTTGCTACACACTGCCACTCGCCCAACGTTGGGAGCCCACTATGCGCTACGTCGTCTGCGCCATGCTGCTCGTGGTCGCTCTCATCCACTTGATGCCGCTCGTGGGCGTGCTCGGCGGGACCTACTTGAGCGCGCTTTACGGCGTCTCCATGGATGAGCCGAACCTCGCCATCGTGATGCGCCACCGCGCGGTCCTCTTTGGCTTGCTCGGGGCGTTCCTCGCCTACGCTGCCTTTCGCGAAGAGCTCCAGCTCCTTGCCTTCGTCGCGGGGTTCGTGAGCGTGCTCGCGTTTCTCTACCTGGCTTGGGCAACGGGCGGGGTCAACGCGCCGCTTCAGCGGGTGGTCGTCGCCGATGTGATCGCTCTCGTGTGTCTCGTGATCGGTGCTGCCACCCGGGCGTATCTGGCGCGCGCCTAACGTGTTGGCAAGGACAGAGTCACCGGGTGGTCCTCGGCTTCGCGCGCGCGGCCGGCTCGTTCTTGACGCACGCCGCGAGCACCGCTTTTGCCTTCGCGGCGCTGACACCACGCGCGGCCTTGAATCCTCCGAAGACGAGTCGCGGGGCGATCGCCTCGAATCGGTGCTCGTATTTCTTGCGACCGATGTATGCGAGGCGGATGCGGCCCTTCCACGAGAGGGCGTACTCTTTCGGCTTCGACGTCTTCGTGAAGGTGATCCGATGCTCGGCGACGGCGTCGTGGCCCAGCAGATAGATGTGGAAGGCTGGCTTCTCGCCTTTGCCTTTCGGTTTCGTGTCGACGTTGAAGGTCTTCGCTCCGAGCGTCGTGAAATCGAGCGGGTCTTGGGGAGTTCCGACCTGAAAGCCTGTCGTCACGCCCTCCCACTTCGTCGAAGAGATGGTGCAGCGGTTGTAGTTGCTCCAGCACCCCTTCGAAGACCAATCGGCTCTTCGGTCATCATCATCGTCGCTCTTAACACGGTCGCCTTCGTCGTATGGGGCCGAGACCAAGTGGAGGTCGAACCACACGGAGTCTGCTTCGATTCGGCCCAGCCACACGAGCTCGGCGATGCGATGACCTTTCGGCCAGGGGTTCTTCGCGAAGGTGATGCGTCCGAGGTCGGGCTTCTTGGAGGCCATGGCGCGCAGGATGCCTTCGGGGCCTGTGCGGTGCAACTCGGCGATCAGCGCGTCATGCGAAGCGGCTGCGGCGCTTCATCGCGGTGGTGTGCCTCCCGAGTGAGCCTTGGGGTACAATTTGGGAGTGTCCAACGCGCTTCCCGCCGACATCGCATTGCTCGCCGAGCTCGACGTCAGCGACGTGCGCATTCTCTGGATCAATGACTGGTACGACGGGCCGATCGAGGCGGTCGTTGAGTACCAGGGCGGGCGGCATCTGATGGTCGTGCAGCCGATCGGCTGGGTCGGCGCGATGCCCGTCCCGAAGTGTCCCGGGCCTTTTCGCTGATACTGTGACTGTTTTCGTTATAGCGGACAATGCGCCAAAGCGGTGAGGCTTAAGGCTTGACTACTTAGATCGCTGAAGCGGACCCGCGCCGTCTACCATCACATAGCTCGAGACCGGCGCCTTCAACGACGCTGCGCCACCGAACAGCGTGAGCCATGCATTGGCACCCGACTTCACGAGCTTGGCGGTCACCGTTCCGCCGACGTATGTCACGCTGCCGCTCGCGGCCGCTTGTATCGTTCCCTTGGCGGTCACTGCGCCCGTGCATAGGAGCGTCCATCCGCTCTTCACGTCGAGACTCGCGCACATGATGTCGCCCAGCACGATCACCACGCCGAAGTCACTCACGCCGTCGCGCACCTCCACCTTCGTCGCCGTGATGCCACCATTGACGACGACGAAGCGACCAGGCGGTTGCCAGCTCGACTTCGTGCTCACCGCCGGCAGCGTGATCCACGCACCCATCGAGGCGAGCTGATCGATTTGCGCGAGCAGACGCGCGGGTGCGCTTGCCGCCTGCTCACGCGCCAGCTTCTTTAGCTTCTTCGCGTCGAGAGCTTCGGTGCTCTTCGAGAGCACGGTCTTCTTCTGAGTGGCCTTCTTGGCCGCAGGTTTCCTCGGCGTGGCGGGCTTACGTCCTTTTGATGCAACCATTGCCGCTACCGTATCACGGCGCGAGGAGGCGTCGCCCCGGGGTTCCTCGCAAAGACCTATCGTAAGGCCTGTCCGAGCCATGGCGCGTGCGGCGCGCTCGCGGACCGTCTCGATGAACAGGCGGAGCGGCTCGGAGCGCTGCGCGCGGCTCGGGTAGTACAGGAAGAAGCCGGGAACGGACGGAGCGTAGGGCTCGAGGACGCGGCGGAGGCGGCCGGCGCGGAGCTGGTCGGCGACCAACGGCTCGAAGGCGTAGGCGAGCCCGAGTCCTTGCTCTGCCCACTTGAAGCAGAACAATCCGTCGCTGCTGACCACCGAGCCGCGAACCGGGATGCGCCAGGTTCGGCGCCCGCGCTCGAGCTCCCACGCATAGAGCGAGCCCGTCGTGTCCGAGCGGAACGTGAGACATTCGTGGTGGAGGAGATCTTCGGGACGCTGCGGAGTCCCGTGCTTCTCGAGGTAGCTCGGCGCACCGACGATGACGAAGCGAAAGGCGTCGGTCAGCCGAACGCTCACCATGTCGCGCTCGACGAACTCGCTCAAGCGCACACCCGCGTCGAAGCCTTCGCTGACGATGTCGACGCGCCGATCCTCGAACACGAGCTCGATCTGGATACGCGGGTGACGCTCGCGGAACGCCGGCAGCACGGGCTCGATCACGAAGGAAAACGCTGACCTCGGTACGCTAAGACGGACGCGCCCCACGACCTCGCCTGGTTTCGCGGCGACCTCGTCGAGCGCGGCGCGCGTCTGCGCGAACGCCGGCCCCGCGAGCTCGAGCAGGCGCTGGCCCGCGTCAGTGAGCGACACGCTCCTCGTGGTGCGCGCCAACAAGACGACGCCGAGTGACTCCTCGAGCTGCCTAACTCCCTGGCTCACGGCGGCGCGTGAGACACCGAGCTCACGGGCTCCGCCGCTGAAGCTCTTGGCGCGGGCGACCGCGAGGAACGACTGGAGCTGGGGAAAGGGGATCGTGTCCATGGCCTGGAGCATCGTCCTTCTGGCGTGATGATTGTCAACTACCAGTTAACAGCTCATTCATGAACAAGCGCTTTTCGAGCAACCATCGGCGACGCATAGTGTCGCCATGACCGTCAGAGCTCACGTGCCCATCGCCATCCTCGGGCTGCTCGTCGTGATGGCTTGCGCGGGAGAACGGCGAGCCAGCGCGCCGCCTCCGACGGGCGATGAGGGCGAGAGGAGCGCTGTCGTGGAGCAAAAGCGTCCGCGTGAAGACGGCGCAGCCAGCAAGGAAGAAGACATGCGTGTGAAGATCAAGCTGCTCATCGGCGGAAAGACGCTCGAAGCCACGATGGAGGACCACGCCGCGACGCGCGACTTCCTCGCGCTCCTTCCCCTGGAGCTCACGCTTCGTGACTACAACGCCACCGAGAAGATCAGCGATCTGCCGGCACGCCTCTCCACGGAGGGGACGCCGGCCGGTGTCGATCCCGATGTCGGCGACATCGCCTACTACGCGCCGTGGGGAAACCTCGCGATCTTTTACCGCGACTTTGGCTTCTCGAAGGGGCTCGTGCGCCTGGGGCACATCGCGTCCGGAATCGAGATGCTCGCCCAGCAACGCGGCGAGCTCGCGGTGCGCATCGAGCGCGCTGACTGACCGCTTTGGCATACAGATCACTTCAACGGACAACAGGATGGAAACGATGAACCCGACATATGACTTCAGAGGACAGGTCGCCCTGGTGACCGGCGCCGCCGCGGGGATGGGCCTCGCCACGGCGCGTGCTTTCGCGCGGAGCGGCGCTTCCGTGGTCCTGGCCGACCGCGACGGCGGCCGCGTCGCCAAGGAGGCCGCCAAGATCGTCGCGGAAGGCGGCGTCGCCATCGGCGTGGCCTGCGACGTGAGTAACGAGGCGCAGGTCGCCGCTCTGATCGAGCGGACGGTCACCGAGTACGGCCGGCTCGACATGGCGTTCAACAACGCCGGCGTCATGGCGAAGCTCGCCCCGACGGCCGAGGCCACCAACGAGGAATTCGACCGTGTGATCGGCATCAACCTGCGCGGCGTGTGGAGCTGCATGAAGTACGAGCTGCAGCAGATGCAGCGCCAGGGCAGCGGCGCCATCGTCAACAACGCCTCGGTCGGCGCGTTGACCGGCAACCCCGGCATCGGCGCCTACATTGCTTCCAAGCATGGCGTGGTCGGCCTGACACGGACCGCCGGCCTCGAGTACGCCAAGAAGGGGATCCGCGTGAACGCGGTGAATCCGGGCACCATCGACACGCAGATCGCGCGCGACGTCGTCGGCGGGAGCGAGCAAGCCTTCGCCGAGCTGGAGAAGGGCGCCCCCATCGGCCGCGCCGGCCGGCCCGAGGAGATCGCCGCGGCGGTGTTGTGGCTCTGTAGCCCCGCCGCGAGCTACGTCCTCGGTGAGGCGCTCACCGTGGACGGCGGCCTGACGGTGCAGTGACATTACGAAGGTCGAGCGACGCCTTTGGTCATGTCCGCGATCGCGTCGTTGCTAATGGTGACGGCGGGTCGTTGCTCGTTGGCTGCCGAACCGCGGGATGGCTCGAGGCCGACCCGTCAACGATCGCGAGCAAGCTCAGCGGAGGGTCGCGTGCGCTGCCTTGATGAAGCTCCGAACGGCGTCCTCGGGAACTTCGACGATGAGCACATAGCGTACGCTGAACAGCCTCTTCCCCGCCACGTGGAGCTGGAAGTCGACGTTGAACTCCCTTGCGAGCCGAATGAAGGTGCTACGCAGGTAGCTCTCCGTGTACGCGCGGCCCGCGAGAAACTCGCCCTCGGCGCGTACCTCGCGTTGAGGCGTCGTGTCCGCGAAGGCGTACTCCGACTGAAGCTCTGGAGTTTGCTGGGCGCCGTGACCGAAGCTCGATGTCATGGTGTTGGAGCGCGTAGTGACAAGCATCGAGAAATCCTCCTGAGAGAAAGTTTATCGAGACCGCGCGTTCCATGATGTTCTCGACCGCGCCACGATGGCGCAGCTTGCTCGGGTCCATTATGGCGGACGCAACGTTCCTCCAGCACGGATGTTCTCGACGATGAGGTCGTTTGGCTGCGTGCCCGGGCTGTGAGACGCTCCGCGTATGACTTTGTCTCAGCCTCTGGTGATCTCAACGCCATCCCTGGCGTCAAACGATCCGTACGCCGTCATCTACTCGGTGATCAGCTATGTGAATCTGATCCTGCAGGAGGGCGGAGATCTCGCCGAAATTCACCCGGACGCCTACCGCAGCTACTGCACGGACTACTACCTAGCCCAGATGAAAAACGGCGGTTTCTCTCAGTTCGTCTACAACAGCCGATGGGCGCAACGGATTGTCACGAGCGTGGCCGAGGGACTCGAGGCGATGGGAGCGAGCACCTGGCGTACTTCTCCCGTCAACGTGAGCGGCTCGCGTCTCCTGACGTGGCGGCCGGACTCGAGGACTTCTACGCGAGCCAGTACTTCGGCGAGAACGCCTTCCGGGACATGCTGAATGAGGACGACGAGTTCTTCGACATCAACAGACGGGAAGATCTGATCGCTTACAACAGCACCTTCCTGCGCAACCACCCCGACCTGATCCCTCACAGTATCGACGAGATGTTCGTGCGCGCCGAGGCCATCGTCGGACACGCGATCGATCGGGAGGAGTGATCCATCGGACTTCCAAGAAGCGCCCACGAACCTCATCGAAGGCGTGCGCGCCGTCCATCGCCATCGCTCACAAGCTCGCGCCGTCCCAGTGCTTCACCTCGAGCGCGTCAGCGTCCACGCCGTCGAAGCAGCGCAAGTTCACGATGATCTTTCGAGCGTCGCCTTCGCCCCAGCTGCTGTGGGTATGGATGCCGCACGTGGGGCAGAACGTGTGGTGCGCCGTCTTCTTGCCGAACTGGTAGTCGGTCTCCGCGCCTTGCTTCGAGAGCAAGGTGAAGCTCGACTGCGGCACCATCTTCACGATCCAGCCGACGCGTCGGCAGAAGGAACAGTTGCAGGCGCCAGCGTCGGCGAGGCTCATGTCGGCCTCGAAGCGCACCACGCCGCAGTGACAGGAGCCCGTGTACTTCTTCGTCTCTTCGTTGCTCATGCGAGGAACCTACGTCACGCCGACTTCACGGGATTGTAAAAGTGCGCCATGCTCGAGATTGGATGAGCACCATGGATCCCTCGAGCACGCTCGGCATCCTGAACCCAGCGGCGGGGCTTGGGCGCTTCTGGCTCGATCGGCTGCCGCCGCCCGAGGATCTCGAGGACGTCGTCGAGCGCTTCTGGACGGTGCGGTGGGATCTCGCCCCTGGAGAGACGTTCACGCAGGAGGTCCTCCCGCACCCGGCGGTCAATCTCTCGTTCGAGCGCTCGACCCACGACGTGCGCGCCGCGCGATCCCACGGCCTTCGTGCGCATGGCATCAGCACGCGCCGCTTCGCCGCCGCGCTCGAGGGACGCGGGATGGTCCTCGGCACCAAGCTCACGCCCGCGGGCCTCGCGCCGTTCGCGCGCGTTCCTCTGAGCACGCTCTTCGATCGCGTGGTCCCGGTGGAAGAGGTGATGGGTGCGGCGCCCGAGCTCTCGGAGGTCGAGACGCTGCCGCCGCCAGAGGCCTTCCGTCTCGCGAGCGCCAAGGTCTGCGCGTTCCTGCGCGCGCGGCTCGCCAGCGTGACGATCGATCCGACGGTCCGCCGCGTCAACGCGCTGGTCGCGCGCGTGCGCGAGGATCGCGAGATCCTTCGCGTGGAGGATCTCGCGCGTGAGGATGGATCGAGCGTGCGGCAGCTGCAACGCGTGTTCCGCCGCGTGGTCGGCGTCGGTCCGAAATGGGTCGTGCAGCGCACCCGCGTCCAGGACGCAGCCGAGCGCGTGGCCCGCGGCGAGCGACTCGATTGGGCGCGCACCGCACAAGACCTCGGCTACCACGACCAGGCGCATCTGATCCGCGACTTCCGCACGCAGATCGGTTTCACGCCAGAGGCCTACGCGCGCCGCTGCCGCGAGGCAGTCCGTGAGCAGCAGCGCGAGCTCGCCTGAGCGCCGTGCAGCTGAACACCTTCGAGTCCTTGAATCCGAGCAAGGACTCGGGCTCGCGTACGCCTTCGAGCCACTGGTCGCCGACCAGCTCCGCGCCGGCCGCCTCCGTTGATCTCGAGGGACTGCGCGTTCCGCAATCGCGGACGATGGGAGCCACCTCGATCTAAGATCGACGTCGCGAAGCTCGAAGTGGCGCGCCGCGGTCAACGCGGAATCAGCTGAGCGCGGTTGACCGTCAAAAGGCCAACCGCCTCCAGACCGAGACAGGCGACGTATCCGAGATCGATCTCACTGCGCCGAAACGCGAATGACGCTGACGCGGGGTAGTTGTGATGATTGTTCTGGAAGCCTTCGCCCATGGTCACCCACGCGACCATCACGTTGTTGCGCGAGTCATCGGGGGTGTCGAAGTTGCGGCCGCCGGACGAGTGACCCATGAAGTTCACCAACGCGCCCTGGAACGGGTGACTCGCGATGCCGCAGAAATACGCGGCGCCGAACATCCAGCCGACGGTGAGCCCGAGCGCGACGCCCGCGATAGCGTGCACTGCGTAGGGCAGCCACCACATCCAGTGCAGCGTCAGTGGGTGTAGCTCGAAGTCGAGATCGTCCGCGTGCCGCGTGAACCGCGGGTCGTTGTAGCGCAAACCGCGAATCGTGTGGCTCGTCGAGTAGTACTGCTGCACGACCATGCCGAGCAGACCGCTCTTGGTGGGCGCATGCGGATCGAGCTCGGTGTCGGAGTGTGCGTGGTGCATGCGATGCATGACGACCCACGCTTTTGGGTCGAGCCCGGTGAGCCAGATGCCCGCCTTCACGACGATGCGCTTCAAGAGCGGGTGGAGCGTGAGCGCGCGATGGGTGAGACCGCGGTGATAGCCGACGGTGATGGTGAGGATGCTCGTGAGGTAAGCCCCTAGGAACATCGTGGCGCAGGCGATCCAATACACGTCAGAAATCTACCGCAGTGAGCGGCTGATGCACCTTAGGCACACGGTGGAGACTCTAGTGCCGCCGTGAACGACCATGGCAGCGACGAAGGTCACGTCGCTGCCGCTGCCTCCTACACCGGCACGCCTGCCCTTCGATGCCGATCGCTCAGGCGGGCAGCGGCACCAGCGGGTTGCCGTACATCGGGTCGTCTTTCTTCGAGGCCAGCGCCGCCGCGAGCTCGAGCCCGAGCGCCTTCGCCACGCCGGCGCCATAGGCCGGGTCGGCCGCGTGGCAGTTGCGGATGTGGCGGAACTTGATGAACTGCGGCGCGTCGCCCATGGCGCGGCCGGTGTTGCCGAACAGGGCTTCCTGCTGCTGCGGCGTCATCAGCTGGAACAGCTTGCGCGGCTGCTCGAAGTAGTTGTCGTCGTCCTGGTGGTAGGACCAGAACTTGGCGTCGCCGTTGATCCTGAGCGGCGGCTCCTCGAACTGCGGCTGCGCCTGCCACTGGCCGAAGCTGTTGGGTTCGTAGTGCGGCAAGCCGCCGTAGTTGCCGTCCACGCGGCCGATGCCGTCGCGGTGGTTGCTGTGCACCGGACAGCGCGCGCGGTTGACGGGGATCTGCTGGTGGTTCACGCGC
>JBDHVB010000073.1:0-23073 GCA_039809465.1 Myxococcota bacterium | reverse complement strand
GGCGTGTTGAAGTCGGGGACGCGCATCTCACTGGTGACGAGCTTGCTGTCGGCGATGTCCTTCGCGTACCACTCCGCGATAGCGAGATCGTACTTGGCGATCACCGTGAACGCCTTGGCGGCGAGCTCCCGGCGCACCTCGGCTGGGACGATGCCGGCGCGCGAGACGAGATCGGCGACCCGAGTGTAGTCGGCTGGGTCCACGAGCACGGTCATGCCGCCGGCTTCGTTCTTGGCGGCGGCGCGCACCAGCGTCGGGCCACCGATGTCGATGTTCTCGATCATCTCGTGGCGCGGCGCGCCGCGGGCGAGCGCCTTCTCGAAGGGATAGAGGTTGCAGACCACGAGGTCGATCGGCGGATAGCCGTTGTCCGCCAAGTCCTTCTCGTGCTCGGGGAGCCGGCGGTCGGCGAGGATGCCCGCGTGGATCATCGGGTGCAGCGTCTTCACGCGCCCGTCGAGCACCTCCTTGGCGCCCGTGAACTGCTCGATGGGCGTGACCTTCACGCCGGCTGCCTCGATGGCCTTGGCGGTACCTCCGGACGCCAAGATCTCGACCTCGTGCGCCGCGAGCCCCTTGGCGAGCTCGACGAGACCGGTCTTGTCGAACACCGAGAGCAGGGCGCGACGCACTTTGCCGGGCGCGGGCGCGAGGTTGGCGGTGGCTTCGGGTCTCATTCAGCTCTCCACGGGTTTGGTCAGGCGCTCGACGAACAGGCGGACGGCGCGCGGATAAATGACGTGCTCGACTTCGGCGAGGATGCGCTGCGCGAGCCCCTCGGCGCCCTCGTCGCCGCGCACTTCGATGGAGCCTTGCAAGAGGACCGGCCCGCTGTCGACGCCGCCGTCGACGAAGTGCACGGTCGCCCCCACGACGCTACGGCCCGCCGCGAACTGACGCTCGGCGCCGTGCAGGCCGGGGAACTCGGGGAGGAGCGACGGGTGGATGTTGAGGATACGTCCGCTGAAGCGGCTCAGGAACCACGAGCTCAAGATGCGCATGTAGCCGGCGAGCAAGAGGTGCTGGGCGCCGAGCTGCGTAAGCAACGCGAGGAGCTGCTCCTCGTGGGCCTCGCGCGTCAGACCCTTGCTCACCACGACGTGCGTCGCGATGCCCATCTCCTTGGCGCGCTCGAGCACGCCGGCGCCCGCGACGTTGCTCACCACCGCGGCGACTTCGCCGCCGATGAAGCCGCGCTTGAAGGCGCGCATGAGCGCCTCGGCGTTCGAGCCGCGGCCAGAGGCGAGGATGGCGAACCTAGGTCCGGGCATACCCGAGCTCGACTCCGCGCTGTCCCGCTTGGATGGAGCCAACTTCGAGCCAGCCCTGGTGGCCAGCGAGCGTCGTCGGCGTCGTCAGAGTCTCGCGGATCGTGTCGGCGTCTTCGGGGCCCACCACGATGCAGTAGCCCAGGCCCATGTTGAAGGTGCTCGCCATCTCGTTCCAGTCGACGTTGCCGGTCTTCTGGACGAGGCCGAAGATGGCCGGTACGTGATAGCGGTCGGGGTCGAGGGTGACGCGCACCGCGTTCTTGGTGAGCTTGCCGAGGCGGCCGAGCAAGCCACCGCCGGTCACGTGGGCGCTCGCCTTCACCTTCACCCGCTGCATCATCTCGAGCACCGGGCGCACGTACAGGCGCGTCGGCGTCAGCAGCTCGGCGCCCAGGGTCTGGGTGAGCGACCCGACGTGGTCCGTGAGGCGCAGGCCGCCCATCTCGATGAGCGCCTTGCGGGCGAGCGACAAGCCGTTCGCGTGAATACCGCTCGAGGTGAGGCCGAAGATGACGTCGCCGGGCTTGACGGAGTTGGCGTCTGGCAAGCGCGCTTCGTCCGCGATACCGACAGCGAAGCCCGCGAGGTCGAAGTCACCGGGTGGATAGAGGCCGGGCATCTCGGCGGTCTCGCCCCCCAAGAGCACGCAGCCGACTTCGCTGCACGCCTTGGCGATGCCGCGCACGATGGGCGTGAGCTCCGAGGCGTCGAGCTTGCCGGTCGCGATGTAATCGAGAAAGAAGATGGGCCGTGAGCCCGACGGCAACAGATCGTTGACGTTCATGCCCACGAGGTCCTGGCCCAGCCCCTCGTAGCTCTTCATGTCGCGCGCGACGATGAGCTTGGTGCCGACGCCGTCGCAGGCCGCGGAGATGAGGGGCTTTGCGATACCGCCGAAGTCGGGACGGAAGAGCCCCGCGTACGCCGTGGTGTGCGGCACGACGCCCGCGTTGTGCGTGGACTTGGTGAGCTTCGCGATGCCCTCGACGAAGGCGTCCGCCGCGGCGATGTCGACCCCCGCGCGTTTGTACGAGAGGCTGGCCGAGCCGTTGTCGATCTGCTGGGCGCGGCTGCGGTCGTGGGGCTCCTCCGCGCCTTCGACTTGATGCATGCCGGAGGCCTCCGGCGACATGCCCTCGGGCCGCGTCATACCGGGTACTCCCCGGTCATGCAGCCAAAGCAAAAGTCGGCGCGCTTGGTGGCGCTCTTCAAGCCATCGAGCGAGAGGTAGCGGAGATTGTCGGCGCTGACGGCTTTGCGCACGCCCTCGACGTCCGAGTGACGGTTGATGACCAGCTCCTCGCGGTTGGGTGTGTCGATGCCCAGGTAGCAAGGCCACGAGAGCGGCGGTGAGGCGATGCGCATCCAAACCTCGGCGGCTCCGGCATCGCGGACCATCTGCACGATGAGGCGCGAGGTGTTGCCGCGGACGATCGAGTCGTCGATGAGCACGACGCG
Organism: Myxococcota bacterium; assembly: GCA_039809465.1. Lineage (GTDB taxonomy): Bacteria > Myxococcota > XYA12-FULL-58-9 > XYA12-FULL-58-9 > JALHOP01 > JALHOP01. The sequence continues at coordinate 20,344 of JBDHVB010000073.1, read as the reverse complement.
CTTGCCGCGCACGGCGTCGCGGATGACCGACAGCTTGAGCTTGATGCTGTGGGCGCGCGCGTCCTGGTCGGGCAAGATGAAGGTGCGGCCGACGTAGTGGCTGCGGATGATTGCTTGCTCGAGCGGAACGCCGCTCTTGCGCGCGTAGCCGATGGCGGCGGGGAAGCCCGAGTCGGGGATGGGGACGACGATGTCGGGCTTCACCGGGAAGCCCGCAGCGAGATCTTCCTCGGCGAGCTGCTCGCCCATGCGCAGGCGTGCTTGGTGCGCGTTCTGCCCGAAGACTTCGCTGTTCGGGCGCGCGAAGTACACGAGCTCGAAGACGCAGGGCGCGGGCTTCTTCGCGGGCGTGAGCAGGGCGGTCGACTGAACGCCCTCGGGGCCGATCTCGATGAGCTCGCCCGGCGCGATCTCGCGCACGTACTTGGCGTCGACGGCTTCGAGCGCGCAGGTCTCGCTCGCGACCACCCAGCCATCCTTGTGCTCACCCAGGACGAGCGGGCGCACGCCGTAGATGTCGCGCAGGGCGTAGAGACGGCCGTCGCACAGCATGGTCAGCGAATAGGCGCCGAGCATCTTGTCCGCGGCGGCGCGCAGCGCGTCGGGGAAGTTGCCGGCCTTGGAGCGCGCCAGGAGGTGCACCATCAGCTCGGTGTCCATCGAGGTGGACAAGAGCGAGCCCGCTTGCTCGAGCTCGGCGGCGAGCGCGTCTTGGTTCTTGAGGTTACCGTTGTGCGCTACGGCGAACTGGCCGTAGGGCGTGTGCGCGGTGAACGGCTGGATGTTCTCGGCGCGGTCCATGGTGACCGTCGAGTAGCGCACGTGGCCGATGGCGCGGTCGCCCGGCAGCTCCTTGGTCTTGTGCACGGGGAGGGCGTCGACCACGAGGCCGCGGCCCTTGAGGTGGTGCATCTTGCCGCTGGTCTTGCCCGAGCCGTCGCTGGTCCGTTGCGCGCCGATGATCTGCTGCGACCAGGTGCAGATGCCGGCTGCCTCCTGGCCACGGTGCTGCAGCGCGAACAGGGCGCGGTGCACGAGCTCCGCCGCCGCGCCGCCGCGCCGCCAGACCGCGACGACGCCGCAGTCCTCACCGGTCTTGCGGAACGGGACGTCGACGGCGTCGATCACGCGGAACCTCGCTCGGCGCTGCTCATGAAGGCCTTGCGCAGCGCATCGATGCTGACGTCCAGGACCGTCGACTCACCGGTCTTGATGGTGAGACGGCTGCCGCCGGTGTTGCCGAGGCGCATCGCGGCGACACCGCTGCTCTTGGCCATCGCCAGGAAGGCCTCGGCGAAGCGCGGCTCGACGCCGACCCAGGCGACCCCCGAGGTCTCGCCGAAGAAGTGCCAGTCGAGCCGGCCCTCGAAGGTGTAAGCGACGGTCGCGCCCACGCGGCCCCGCGCGCAGCCCTTGGCGAGCGCCACCAGCAAGCCACCCGCGCCGGCGTCCTTGGCGAAGCTCACCATGCCGCGGCGGATGGCGTCGACGAGGAGCTGTGCCAGCCGCTTGTCGGCCGCGAGGTCGACGTTGACGCTGCCGCCGGCGAGCTGACCACTGGCGATGCGGCCGTAAGCCGAGGTCATGGGGGTCGCTTGCGGGGTGCCGCAGAGGATCAACGCGAGGTCGGTGGTGAGCTCGGCACGCGGGACGCGCGAGACGTCCTCGACGATGCCAATGGCGCCGACCATCGGCGTCGGCGGGATCGCGCCGTCCGCTGTAGCGTTGTAGAGCGAGACGTTGCCGCCGGTGACCGGGATCTCGAGGGCCTTCAAGCCATCGGCCAAGCCGCGGATGGTCTCGGTGAGCTTCTTGTTCTCGACCGGATCTGACGGCGGGCCGTGATTGATGCCGTCGGTGATGGCCATGATCCGCGCGCCGACGCAGGCGAGGTTACGCGTCGCTTCGCCCAGCGCCGCGAGCGACCCCTTGTAAGCGTCGACCGCGCACAGCTCGCCACGTCCCGTGATGGTGATGGCGAAGCCGCGCGCCGAATTCGGCAGCTTCATGACCGCCGCCTCGGCTTCACCCGGCCCGCGCACGGTGCGGTTGCCGACCGTGTGATCATAGTGGTCGTAGAGGTGCGTGAGATCGGCGATGCCCGGCTCCGACAGCATCCGCAATAGCGGCTTCGAGAGATCCTTGGGCGCGGCGAAGTCGGCGTACTCGGCGACCGGTGGCAGGGTCGGCGCCTCCGGCCAGTTGAGCTTGGGCGCGCCGTTGGCGACCAGCGCTGCTGGCAAATCGACGACGACCTCGCCGTTCCACAAGGCGCGGAAGCGGCCGCCCTCGGTGACCGTGCCGATGACCGCGGCGTGCACGCCGTAGTGCTCGAAGTGCTTCACCGCCTCGGCGGCGCGCTTGGCCTCGACCACGAAGAGGAAGCGCTCTTGCGACTCGGAGACCAGCACCTCGAAGGGCTCCATGCCGGCTTCACGCAGCGGCACGGCGTCGAGGCTCAAGTCGATGCCCACGCCGCCCAGTGTGGCCATCTCCGAGGCGGCGCAGGTGAGGCCGCATGCGCCCATGTCCTGACAGGCGACCATGCCGTGCTCGGGACCGAACGCGAGGCACGCCTCCATGAGCTTCTTGCCGGTGAACGGGTCACCGACCTGCACGTGGCTGCGCTTCTCGGTGGTGTCCTCGCCGAGCTCGACCGAGGCGAAGGCGGCGCCCAGGATGCCGTCGCGGCCCGTCGAGGCGCCCGCGTAGATGACCGCGTTGCCGATGCCCGCGGCCTTGGCGGTGCGCATTCCGTCATGGCGGACGAGACCCGCCGCCAGAGCGTTCACCAGCGGATTGCCCTCGTAGCGTGGGTCATAGACCGTCTTGCCGCCGACGTTCGGAAGGCCAATGGCGTTGCCGTAGCCCGCGATGCCGGCGACCACGCCTTGGGCGATGTGACGGCTCTTGGGGTCGTGCGGTGGGCCGAAGCACAGCGAGTCCATGACCAGGCACGGCCGCGCGCCCTGGGCGATGACGTCGCGCAGGATGCCGCCGACGCCGGTCGCGGCGCCTTGATAAGGCTCCACCGCGCTCGGGTGGTTGTGTGATTCGATCTTGAAGGCGACCGCCCAGCCTTCTCCCACGTCGACCGCGCCGGCGTGCGAGCCGGGGCCTGCGAGCAAGTAGGGGGCTTCGCGCGGCATCATGCCGAGGCGCGAGCGCGAGCTCTTGTAGGAGCAGTGCTCGCTCCACATGCCCGCGAAGACCGCGAGCTCGGGGAGGCGCGGCTCACGGCCGAGCTGCGTCTCGATGTGATCGAGCTCGTGCGGCTTCAAGCCCATCGCGATGCCGGCGTTGTGGAGCTCGGGCTTCATACACGTCCTTGCGCGACGGCGTCGTACGCGCTCTCGAAGATCGCCGAGCCGTCGGTGCTGCCGATGTGCGGGTCGCTGGCGCGGTCGGGGTGCGGCATGACGCCAAAGACGCGGCCGGTGGCGTCGAGCAGGGCGGCGGTGTTGCCGATCGAGCCGTTCATGTTGCGGTCGTAGACGAATGGCACGTTGTCCGCGATCGCGTCCCAGCCGCCGGGGTGGTAGTAGTTGCCTTCGCCGTGCGCCATGGGCCAGCGGAGCTTGGCGCCGCGCTGCACGCGCGTGAGCCACGGCGATTTGACCTTGGTCTCACGCGCTTCGACGGTCACCCACTTGTGCTTGAAGCCTGGCGGATTGTTGTAGGTGAGCGCGCCCGGCAGCATCCCGGCCTCGACCAGGATCTGGAAGCCGTTGCAGATGCCGATGACCAGGCCACCCTTGGCGACGAGCTCCGGGAGGGCGCGCATCGCCGGCGCGTAGCGGGCGAGCATGCCGGCGCGCCAGTAGTCGCCGTACGAGAAGCCACCAGGGACACCGGCGATTTTGCAGTCCGCTGGAGCGGTCTCACGCGAGTCGACGTAGACGGGGGTGAAGCCGGCGCGCTCGAACGACTCCGCCATGTCGCGGTCGCCGTTGGTCCCAGGGAAGACAATCACCGCCGCTTTGGGTCGCGCCCCGGATGGCGCGCTAGACGACGGGCCGCTCACGACTTGGTCACCTGCGCCGAATAGGTCTCGAGGTTGGGATTGACGAGGAGGCGCTTGCACAGGTCATCGACCGCGCGCCTCGCGTCCTCTTCCGAGGTCGCGGTGACGTCCATCGACAGGAAGCGGCCCACCTGGTGGACCTTCACGTTCTTCACCTCGAGGCCGCGCACCGCGCCGTCGACGGCTTCGCCCTGCGGGTCACGCACGCCCGATTTCGGTTTGACGATGAGCTCGACCTTGAACGTCGCCATCTTACGAGGCCTTCAGAATGCGGGTGAGCCGCGAGTGAACCTCGCGGTAGCCTTCGAGCAAGTCGCCCTTGCCCTGGCGGAAGCGGTCCTTGTCGAGCATGCCGGCGCCGTCCATGTCGCGGAAGCGGCAAGTGTCGGGGCTGATCTCGTCGGCGAGGATGACCTTGCCGTCGGGCGTCTTGCCGAACTCGAATTTCATGTCGAACAGGTCGATGCGCGCTTTGGCGAACAAGCCGCGCAGCTCGGCGGCGATGGTCAACGCGAGGTTGCGCAGCTCGGTGGTCTCGGCGGGTGACGCGAGCTTCAACAGGCGGATGTGGTCGTCGTTGATGATCGGGTCACCGAGATCGTCGCGCTTGTAATAGAGCTCGACGACCGGCGGCTCGCAGACCGTCCCATCGGGAAGCCCGGTGCGCTTCTGGAGGGAGCCGGCGACCTGGAAGCGAACGACGACCTCGAGGGGGAACATCGTGGCGCGCTTGACGATGAGGGTGCGCTCGTCGACCCGGCGGATCGCCTGGGTCGGCACGCCTTTGCCTTCCAAGAAGGCGAAGAGCATCTCGCTGATGGTGCTGTTCAGCGCGCCTTTCCCTGGAAAAACCTCGTGTTTTTGTCCGTTGAAGGCCGTCGCATCGTCTTTGAAGACGACCTCGACCTCGCGCTCGGACAGCGGGCGCATCCGCTTCGCCTTGCCTTCATACACCTGCACTGGCGCGCTCCTTTTGAGGCTCGTTGGGAGCACTCAAGAGGTGCGGGACCATGCATACGATCGACACAGAGTGTCAATACGGCGGACTTGTGCGCCCGGAATTGTCGCGAAAAAGCCGACTGCTCACTAGCCGATGATCGCCAGCGCCTCGTCGGGCGCGATGATAGTTGCGGCGCCGGTCATCATGAGGCCATCTCGTAAGTATGCGCATCGCCCATTGTCGTGCTCTGACTCTCCTCGCCCTGTGCTCCGCGTGCTCGGTCGATTTGGATGCCGGCGATGCCATCATTACCTGTGGCCCCAAGGGCGAATGCCCCACTGGGTTCAGCTGTGACTCTGACCTGCAGCGCTGCGTCGAAGGCGCCACCAACAAACCGGTCGAGCCGACGTTGGTGCTCGACGTCGTCAAACCCGCTGGCGGTCCACGCTTCGTCGATGTCGTCGAAGTACCGTTCGTGGTCGACGACCGTAACATCCCCAACGGCGACACGGTCGCTCTCGCGTTCGAGTTCGGTATCGGCGATGCGCCCAGCACCTGGTTTGCCGCGACGTCCGCCGACGGGGAGATCACCGGCATCGATCAGCGAAGCACCTCGGGCACGTTTCGCTGGAATGCTTTAGCGGATGCGCAAGCAGGCACCGGCGGGCTGACCGTGGACGGCGCCGGCTTCGTCGAGCTGATGACGCCGGTGCGAGTACGGGCCCGCGCCACCGACGCGAGTGGGCTGTCGAGTAAGTTCGTCACCAGCGATCCGTTTGCTGTCGGCAACACGTTGCCCGTTGCCGACATGGCGCCCTTCTCGAGCCAAATCTACGCCGGTCTGCTCGCCATCGAGCTCACCCTCACGGACGCCGCAGCGGACAATGTCGCGCTCGAGATCGATTTTCGCACGCGCGACAACCAAACCTGGCGCCGCGCTGCCGTCGATGCGCCGTTCATCGCGGCGGCGCCGAGCACGCCCGACGGCAATCCATATCTGGTCGCGTGGAGGACGGCGGCCGCGCCAAACGCCGATCCGACGGTGCCCCAAGGCATCGGTCGCGACTGGGCGAGCAACGTCGAGCTGCGGGTGCGTGCGGTCGATAGCCCCGAAGGCACGACGACCTACCCTGGGCCGTATTCTGAAATACGCTCGGCCGGGTCTGTCCGCAATGAAACACCACCTCAAATCACCGACATCAATGTGCTGAGACCGAGCGGCATGACCGGCACCGGTCGCTTCATGGTGACGTACGTTTTGAAGGACGAGGAGAGCGACCTCGTCGACCTGCGCGCGGAGCTGTCGATCGACGGCGCTACATGGCGTGAGGTGCGCGAGTATCCTGTCCCGATGAGCGAAGGGTTCTTGGGCCTATCGACATCACCGAGCACGGACGATGGTGGCGGTGGTGTGCGCCACACGTTGGCCATCGACCCGGCGGGCTTTGCGACGATGAGTCAGGCGCGGCAACTGCGGCTCACGGCGACCGACGGTTATCCGTCGAGCGGGCTCGTGACCTCGTCCGCCGTAACGAACGTCGGCGAAATCGGCGCCGCGTACGATTACACCTACGCCTATCTCAATGCCGGCAACTTCGACGCCGATGTCGTCTTGGGCGATTTCATGGGGTCAGCGGCGCTCGACATCGCGGCCATCACCTACACTGGCGTGTATTTTTTTACGGGTGCGGGTGACGGTACATTTGCCTTTAGCTACTCGCGCACCGGCGCATCCTTTTGCACGGCGGCGGCCGTCGGCAAATTCGACGGCGATGCCAAAGACGACCTGGCGGTGATCGATCGCAGCGCCAACCAAATACGCATTTATTTGTCGACCACGGCGACGCCATTTACTGCGACGACCTTGGCGGCCGGCACGTCACCCGAAGCCATTGTCACTGATGACGTCAATCACGATGGTCGGCTCGATCTCGTCGTGACCGAATCCGGCGGTACGCCAGGCATTCGCTACTATCTGGGCGCCGCCGGTGGCACCTTTGCCGCGGGTGTCGCGATTGCGACGAGCGGCGCGGCGCGCGGCATTGCCATAGCGGACTTCGATGGCGACGCCATTGGCGATCTCGCGGTGGCGAGCGGCTCCGACATCGATTTGTTTTACGGCACCGCTACAGCGTTCGAAAGCAGGCAGACCATTACGACCGGCGGCGGCACCGCGTGGCAGATCGCCGCCGGTGACTTCAATGCCGATGGTCACGTCGATATCGTCATCGGCTATCCCGACGAGGGCGTGATCCGCGCTTACGCTGGCGACGGCCGCCGTGGCTTCGTCGAGACCGGCGGTATCGTCGTGGGTGGCATGCCCAATGTCGCGACGTCCATGAATGCATTCGATCTCAACGTCGACGGCGCGGATGACCTTCTCGTCGGCGCGTTGAGCAACGTTTATGCCTACGATGGCGCCGCGGTCTTCACAGGCGTTAGCGGGCCCTCACTGTTTACGAACAGCGAGAGCGCGACCCCTTTGGGTTTCGATGTCGCCGACGTCAACGGGGACGGTCTGCCCGACATCATCTCGGCCAACGACAACTCCGACGGCGAGCGTCAGATCGACACCTACGTCACCAAAAGTGCGCCATTCTTGGGCTCTGGTTTCGGCCCATCAATCGGCGTGGCTGTGCTCCCTGCACCGCAAGACACGCTGATCGCCGACCTCGACGCCGACGGCTTCACCGATCTCGCAACCTCGCACAGCGCGGGAGCGTCGGCGGGCGAGATCGCCATCATTGGCGGCTACCCGACACTCGCGCCAACATCAGTGGCGCACGTGGACCCGGCGCTCTCTGGGCGAGCCACCGCCGATATGAATGGCGACGGCCTCGTCGATCTCGTGACGACGCACAATGCTGTGCCACCCTACGTGCGGGTCAACATGAACGACGGCGCCGGTGGCTTCGTACCAGCGTACAGACAAACGCTGAGTGCAGGGGCCGGCGGACTCGTCATCGATGACTTCAACGAGGACGGTATCGCGGACATCGTCATGGGCACCGGGAGCAATCTGACCCTCATCATCGGACAGCTGTCGGGTGCCGATTGGTCGGGAACCGTCACGGCATCCGCCGCGGGTGTCGCTCCAGCGGACATCGCCAGCGGTGACTTCAACGGCGATGGGCACCGTGACATCGCCGCTATCAGCGGCGCGACCGTGGCTACACGCTTCGGCGACGGCAACGGTGGCTTCGGCGTAGCAGTCACGGACAACTTGGGGAGCGGCAACTACCTGCACCTCATCGCGGCGGACATCAATGATGACGGGCGTGATGACCTCATCGGCGGCGGCGTCGGTACGCAGCCCACCTTGATCGTGGCGAGCGCGACGCAAGGCGATTACACGCCAACATCGCTAGCGGGGGCTTGCTCGCTAGCGTCGGTGAGCAGTCTCGCGCGCGGCGACATCAACACCGACGGCGTGTTCGATATTGCCGCGTCGTATCTGTTCTCGACGTGCACCTATACGGCGACCCGCGGCACCGTGCTGGGCACGGGTGCATTCACCGGCGCTGCGATCTCGACGGGCTCGGCCAGAATCGCCACGGTCACCTTGGGCGACATCGACGGCGACGGCACCACCGACCGCGTCTTGGCTCTCGATACTCCCGCCGCTCGCGTCGACTTCGTGCGCGACGCGCGACCCTATCTGCGCCAAAACATCGGCATCGTCGCGGTGGGCGAGGTCATACCCACGTCGCCGCGCTGGGATGGGTCGAACGTGTCGTTGCTCGGTCGCACGACAGAGACCACCGAGGCCAACCGCCGCGGCGCCTTGACGCGCACGAAGGGCTTGGCACAACGCTATCTCGTACCGCTCACCGCGGCGGAGAACATCGTCGGCGACGTGTACATTCGTCGTGTCGCCGCGGCTCAGGTCGCGATTGGCGGTACGACCGGCGACCGCTTGGTCGTGGCGAATCGCTTGGGCGCCGTCGACACCAGCGATGCCTCCGGCCAAAAGCGCCTGGGCCTCGACCTCTCGGCGGCCTCGCCGCGCGGAGTGATCGTCGAGCTCCCCATGCTCACCGGCCGCATCGGCGCCATTCCATCCGCGAAAGCGGTGCGCGTCTTCATCGGCGCGCCCGATTGGCTGCGTGCCTCCGAAGCTTCGGCCGATCCGTTGACGGCAACAGCAGGCGCCGATGCCTATCTGCCGCGTGTGCTTCGTGCAGACGGCTACCACGACGTCGTCAGCCCACGGGTCGACTGGATAGAGGTCGCGCGCGATACGGACGGTGACCTCACGACCGGCAGCGGACGACGTTTCGTCGTCGACACCACTGCCGGCGTCGTGCGCGTGCTCACGGACAAGCTCGGGCACATGCAGGCGTACCTCGATACGAGTCCGTGAGGTGCGCTAGGGCATTTTGCGCTCGCACACTGGACAGCACCTAGCCGATGAGCGCCAGCACTTCGTCGGGCGTGATGCGCTTGCCGATGTTGCCGCCCTCGCTCGAGAGCAGGTCCTTCGCCAGCGCTTCCTTGCTCTTGGCGAGCTCGACGACACGCTCCTCGATGGAGCGGGCGCACACCAGCTTGTAGACCGTGACCTGCTGCTGCTGGCCCAAGCGGTGGGTGCGGTCGGTCGCCTGCTGCTCGACCGCCGGGTTCCACCACGGGTCGTAATGCATGACCGTGTCGGCGCGCGTGAGGGTGAGCCCGGTGCCACCGGCGCGCAGGCTCACGATGATGACCGGGGGCCCGTTCGGGTCCTGGAAGCTCGCGACCACCTTGTCGCGGGCGCGGGTGCCGCCGTGCAGCCAGGCCGGGTCGACGCCGAGGCGCTTCACCACGTCGATGAGGCGCTTCTGCATCTCGACGAACTGACTGAAGACGACGACCGTGCGTGACGAGTCCAGGGCTTCGCGCATGAGCTCCTCGAAGAGCTCGAGCTTGGCGGAGGCGGGGACCTTGGCGCCGGGCGGGGCCGGCAGGAGCGACGGGTCGCAGCAGATCTGACGCAAGCGGGTGAGGGCCGCCAGGATGTCGAGGTGGGCGCGCTCGATGCCGACCTGCTCGATCTTCTTTTGCACGCTTTCGCGGAGCTCGCCGGCGACGTGGTCGTACAGGGCGCGCTGCGCCGGGTTCATGTCGCAACGGACGATCGACTCGACCTTGGGCGGCAGCTCCTTGGCGACCTCGCTCTTCAGGCGGCGCAAGACCAGCGGCTGGACACGTGTGCGCAATAGCGACAACGCGTCGCCCTCGGAGCGCGAGATGGGGCGGGCGTAGCGCTTGCGGAAGGCGCGGACGCTCCCCAGGAAGCCCGGCGCCAAAAAGTCGAAGATGGCCCAGATATCGTCGGGGCGGTTCTCGACCGGCGTGCCGGTGAGGGCGAGGCGGCGCTCGCTCTTCAACTGGCGGATGGCGCGCGCGTTCTGGCTGCCGGCGTTCCTCGCCGACTGCGCCTCGTCGAGGATGACGTAGCGGAAGGAGTGCGCGGCGAGCAGCTCGGCGTCGCGGCGGAGCACGCCGTAGCTCGTCACCACGAGGTCGCAGGTGGCGACGTCGACGGCCTGGCGCGCCTTGGGCGGACCGTGCCAGAGCACCGTCTTCAGGCTGGGGGCGAAGCGCGCCGCTTCGTCACGCCAGACGGTGACGACCGAGGTGGGCGCGACGACGAGCGTCGGCTTCACGCCTTCTTCCTCGCGCACCTTCAAGATGAGCGCGAGCGCTTGCATGGTCTTACCGAGACCCATGTCGTCGGCGAGGATGCCGGTGAGGCGGTGGCGGTGCAGCATCGCCAGCCAGTCGAGGCCGCGCGCTTGATAGTCGCGCAGCTGGCCGTTGAGCGCGGCGGGCGGCTCGATGTGCGGCGGCGCGTGCGACGAGGAGAGCTCGTCGAGCCACGACTGGGTGGCTTCGTCGGCGATGGCGAGGGAGGCCTCGTCACCGATGGCGCGCAAGATGCCGACGCAGAGCGGGCTCACCAGGGCGCGGTCGGCGGTGGCGCCGAGATCCTCGAGGAGGCGCAGCGAGCGGCGGAAGCGGGCGGAGGGCGCGACGAACGAGCCGTCGGCGAGCTGCACGTACTTCTTGCCGGAGCCCAGCCAGCCGAGCAGCTCCTTCATGCCCACCAGGTGCTGCACGGTTTGATCGTCGGTGGCCGGCGCGCCGGATTGTTCGCCATCGCGGACCTGCTCGATGCCCAGGCGGACGTCGATGAGGCCGCGATCCTCGAGGAGCTGCACGCGGGCGCGGACGTTCAGGTCACGCCGGAAGACGGGCATGTAGCCGCCGCGGACGACGTCCCACCCCGGAGGGAAGGCCTCGCCTTGCGGATCCAAGACGTGCAGGGCCTGCTCGCCCGAGGTGATGAAGATCTGCTCGTTCTTGTCGTAGCGGAAGCCGAGCTCGCGCAGGAGCTTGCGGGCGCTCTCCTCGATGACCAGGTCGCGCTCGACCAGGCCTTGGGCGCCGCTTTGCGTGGGGACCACGTGCACGCTCACGGGGCGCTGACCTTCGATGACGACCAGCTCGCCCGCGTAGTCGGCCTCGACCTTGAGGCGGATGACCGGCTCGGCGCCCAGGGTGGCCGAGATGACGGTGGCGATGAAGCGGCGCGGCGGCTCGCGCTTGACGGCGAGCTTCACGAGGTCTTCCGGCGGCACGCCGACCTTGGTGAGCTCACGCACCAGGTTGTCGCGCGCCTGCGGCGACAGCTCGAAGTCGAGGAGCATCGTCGGCTCACGCGCCCAGCGGGCGAGCTCCCACGGCGACGGCGAGGCGATGGGGTAGGCGATGTTGCCGCGCAGGAAGAACGCCTGGCTGCCCGCGAGCAGTCTGCCATCGCGGACGTCGATGAGGGTGCCGTCTTTTTGCGCGAGGCCGAGCGCGGCCTGCAGCTGGATGCCGTTTACGGTCTCGACGTGCACGCGCACCGACAGCTCGGCGTCGGCGATGCGCAGGTTGTTGTTGTCGATGCGGGTCTGGCGCTGCACGAGGAGCGGCAGCACGCGCGCCAAGGACGCGTCGGGTAAATGCCCGAAGGTGGTTCCCGTACGCAGCTCGCGGACGATCGCTTGATCGAGCGCTTGGAGGCGCGGTTGGAGGCGTTTGGTGTCCGAATCGCTGAGGGTCTCGCCGCTGTCGATCATCTGCGGCATGACGATGCCGCCCGAGCCGCGGCCCAGCACCGTGAGGCGGTAGGCGAGGCGAATGGGGGTGTCGTCGCGGCGCTCTTCGCCGGGCGCCTGGCTGCTCGAAGACATTCGGCCAAAATAGCACGCCGACGGCTTTCGGGAAGAGGGCTAAGGCGTATTCCCGTGCGAAAGCTCGTACGTGGCGTTGCGCGCGCGATTCGCTATAGAGAGCCGCATGGCTCTGGCTCTCGTGACTGGCGCAAGCCGCGGCATCGGCAAGGCTATCGCGCTCGACCTCGCCCGCAACGGGCACGACATCATCCTCGTCTTCAACGCGCGCGGCGACGCCGCCGAGAAGGTCGCCGCCGAGATCAGCGCGCTGGGCCGCGCCGCGCACCTCGCGCAGATCGACGTGGGCAAGGGCGCGGCCGCCGAAGAGCAGGTGGCCGAGCTCGTGAAGAACCACGGCTGCCCCGACGCGCTCGTCAACAACGCCGGCATCACCCGCGACGGCTTGTTCGCGATGATGTCGCACGAGAGCTGGGACGCGGTCATCGCCACCAACCTCGGCGGCTTCTTCGCGGTCACGCGGCCAATCGTCCGTCAGATGATCCGCAAGCGCGCCGGCCGCATCGTCAACATCGCGTCGATCACCGGTGAGCGCGGCAACGGCGGCCAGGTGAACTACGCCGCGAGCAAGGCGGGGCTCATCGGCGCCACCAAGGCGCTGGCGCTCGAGGTGGCGAGCCGCGGCATCACCGTCAACGCGGTGGCGCCCGGCTTCATCGACACCGACATGACCGCCGAGCTGGACATGGAGAAAGTCCTGCCGCTCATCCCGATGGGCCGCGCCGGCACCGCCGAGGAAGTCGCGGCGGCGGTCACCTTCTTGTGCTCGCCTGCCGCGAGCTACATCACGGGCCAGGTGCTGAGCGTCAATGGCGGCCTCCTTACCTAGTCCCATGCTCGCGGTCGTCGGCGCCACGGCGTCGGGGAAGAGCAGCGTCGCGTTGCGGCTCGCCGAGCGGCACGGGGCCGAGATCCTCTCGTGCGACTCCGTGCAGGTCTACCGGGGCTTTGCGATTGGCTGCGCCAAGCCGACGGCCGAGGAGCAGGCGCGGGTGCGCCATCACCTCATCGACGTCGTCGATTGGCACCAAGAGTTCGATGCACAGCGCTACTGCGCGCTCGCCGCCGAGGCGATTGGCGCTGTCCACTCGAGCGGACGCCGTATGATCTTGTGCGGCGGTACCGGGCTCTACCTGCGGGCGCTGCGTTACGGCCTCATCGACGCACCCGAGCGCGACGTCGCCCTGCGTGAGCGGCTCTACGCCGAGGAGAAGGCGCGGCCGGGCGTGCTCTACGAGCGCTTGCAGAGCGTCGACCCGACGACGGCGCGCCGCACCGAGCCCAAGAACCTGGTGCATGTGGTGCGCGCCCTGGAGATCCACGCGACCACGGGTGAGCTGCCCAGCGCCCTGCGCGCCAAGCACGGCTTCAACGAGGAGCGCGTGCCCATGCGGGTGGTCGCCATCGACTGGCCGCGGGAGATCCTGCGCGAGCGCATCGCCGCGCGCGTGAGCTCCATGATCGCGCATGGGCTCGTCGATGAGGTGAAGGGGCTCCTGGAGCAGGGCGTGGCGGAGGATTGCCGCCCGATGCGCGCGGTCGGCTACCGCGAGGTCTGCGAATTTCTGCGCGGCACGCTGGCGCGCGAGGAGCTCCCCAGGCGCATCACCCAGGCAACCTGGGAGTACGCGCGCCGCCAGTACACCTGGTTGCGCCGCGAGAAAGACGTCATGTGGCTCAAGGTCGAGCGCGACCTCTCTGAAATCATTGAGAAAATCGAGGGCGACTGGGCGACCTGATTGGGGGCGCCATTGATGTAGGCGTTTGTGGCAGCCAGCTGTGTGGCGGGGCGTTTAAGTAGGTCGTGGTGCTTCGCGTCCAGCCATTGCCCGCGGTGACCTCTCATGACGCCGAGCCGGCGCAGGCCGCCGAGCGTGCCGAGCCGCGGCCAGCGTTGGCGCAGCCGGCGGTCTACGTGGTCCGCTCCCTCGGCGATGGGCACACCACGGGCCCGAGCGTCGGGATCCAGCCGGTCGCGGACAACGACAAGCAGCAGGGCATCTTCGGGCGTCTGCGCACCGGGCCGGCGGCGCCAGCGGTCGCCCCCCCTGCGGCAGCTCCACAAGCGATTGCGCCTCCCGCGACGGAGCCTGTGCCGCAAGCGGTCACGCCGGCGACGTCCACCGTGCCGCGCGGCACCACCGCCGAGAACGAGGCGCGCATCCTCGCCACGTCGCTCACGCCCGGCAATCAGGCGATCCCGCCAGCCGAGCTCATGCGTCGCGTTGGCGACCTCGCCGGCGTCGCGCCGGTCGACGCGGAGAGCGCGCCGCGCGGTGTGACACGCGCCCAGCTCGAGGAGCAGCAGCGCAGCGGTGCCATCGTCGGTTTCCGCGAGCTGCCTGGGGGTGTCTTCGAGGTGGCGCGGCTACGGAGCCCCGACGACTTCGCGCGCGCCGTCCGCGGCCGCCTCACCAGCAACGACATCGTCACCGGTCTGTCGCGTGCCGCGCGCGAGGACTTGCTGCGCGTCACCGACGGCCTGCGCACGCCCGCGATGGCGGACGCGCTGCGCGCCCAGACCCCCGAGCAAGTCATCGCCGGCTTGCGCGGCGCCACCGACACGCCGGCGCAGCGCCTCGCCGGCAACCTCCGCCTCCAAGGTTGGACGATCACGCAAGCAACCCCGAACGACGCCGTGCTCGCGCGGGGCCGCGTCGGCGACTACCCGCGGCCCGTGAACTTCGTCATCCCTCCGCATTTCACGCCGACGCGCGACGGCCGCGTCGATCTCAACTTGCACATCTCGGGCTATCCGCTGAGCCGGTCGGTGCCCAACGCGCTCTACCCGCAGTTTGGCAACTGGGCGACGATCACCAACGCGTTTCGCGGCATCACCGTGCTGCCCGAGAACCCCGGCCGCAACGACCACCTGCACGCCTGGCTGCCGCGCAACGGCGCCGGCTTCGAGGCCTTCATGGACGCGTCGGTCCGCCGCCTCGCTGCTGCCGGCGCCATGCCCATTCCCGCCGGCACGCCGGACAAGGCGGTGCGCGCGTTCTCGCTCACCAGCCACAGCGGCGGCTATGCGATCAGCGGTCCGCTCGCCAACGCCACCAACCGCTACGCGAGCCGCCTGCGCGGAGTCGGCTTGTTCGACTCGACGTACGGCTTCAACGATCAATTCGTGCGTGCCGCCCGCGCCCTCGAAGGCAACCGCGGCGTCTTCATGGCCATCGGCACCGAGGGTCACGACACCGGCGCCAACGTCGTGAGCATCGCCGCCGGGCTAGGGCGTCGCCCGCTGCGGCTCAGCGCGGGCCAGCACCCGCCAGTCAACGACACCATCATCATTGGCAACCAGACCAACCGCGGCGACCAGAGCTACTATGTGACCACGCAGCACTACGGCGTGCAGATCGATCACATGAACGACTTCTTCCGCGCCCTCGAGCAACGCCTGCCGCCGCGCTGATCGTTGGCTTGCCAAGCGGGCTTCCGCGCGGCATGCATCATCCACGATGCAGCTGGTCAACGACGCCTATCTCTCACTGACGCCGTACGTTCCTGGAAAACCCGTGTCCGAGACCGAGCGCGAGCTCGGCATCACGGGCGTCATCAAGATGGCGTCGAACGAGAACTGCTTCGGCCCGTCACCGCGGGCCGTCGAGGCCATGCGGGCCGCGCTCGTGAACGCGCACGACTACCCGGACGCCAGCGCCTTCTACCTGAAGAGCGCGCTCAGCCAGCACCTCGGCATGCCGGCGAGCCAGATCATCATGGGCAACGGCGGCGACGAGCTCATCGACCTCATCGTCCGCGCCTGCGTGCGCCCGGACGAGAGCCTGCTCTACGCCAACCCATCGTTCATCTCGTACAAGATGCGCGCGCAGCAGGCGGGCGTCGCCATCCGCGAGGTGCCGCTCGCTGGCCACCGCTACGACCTGCCGGCGATGGCCAAGGCGGTCGACTCCACGACCAAGCTCGTCTTCATCGCCAACCCCAACAACCCGACCGGCACTTACGTGACCGCGAGCGAGCTCGACGCCTTCTTGAAGGTGGTGCCCAAGGACCTCATCGTCGTCCTCGACGAGGCCTACCTCGAGTTCGTGCGCGCCGAGGACTTTCCGCGCAGCCTCGAGATCGTGAAGTCACGCCCGCGCACCTTGGCGCTGCGCACCTTCTCGAAGGCCTACGGGCTCGCCGGGGTGCGCGTCGGCTACGCCACCGGCGACGCCGAGCTCATCGGCTACCTCGAGCGCGGCCGGCCGCCGTTCAACGTGAACGCGCTGGGGCAGGTGGCCGCGGTGGCTGCTTTGGCGGACAAGGAGCACGTACAGCGCTCGGTCGACAACAACACCCGCGAGATGGCGCGCGTCGTCCCGCTGCTGCGCGAGCTGCGCTCCCAAGGCAAGCCGCTCGAGGTCACCGCGTCGCAAGCCAACTTCATCATGGTCGACGTGCACACGAGCGGACCAAAAACCTTTGAAGCTCTGCTGAAACAGGGCATCATCGTCCGTCCGCTGGCCAACTACGGCCTCACCACGCAGGTGCGCATCACCTTGGGCACTCCAGAACAGAACGACCGCATGCTGACCGCCATGCGCCGCGTCGTGAGCTAGACCGATGCGGCTGTCGATCCATGGTGGCGCACCGTTGGTCGGCACCATGCGCGTGCCCGCGGACAAATCACTCACCCACCGCGCGCTCATCTTCTCGGCGCTGGCGAACGGCCAGAGCGTGGTCACGGCGCGCGGCGCCGGTGAAGACAACCTCTCGACCGCGCGTGTCCTGCGTGAGCTCGGCGTCAGCATCCTCCGCGACGGCGACACCTTCACCATCGACGGCGTCGGCCCGAGGGGTCTGAAGTCGCCGTCCCAGCCTCTCGACTGCGGCAACAGCGGCACCACCATGCGCCTCATGGCCGGCGTCTTGGCGGGCGCGGGCGTGAGCTCCACCCTGGTTGGCGACGACTCCCTCATGAAGCGCCCCATGGGCCGGGTCTGCAAGCCGCTCCGTCAGCTCGGCGCCGAGATCCGCGGCAACATGAGCGGCGACAAGGAGCTCGCTCCGATCGTCATCGGCCCCGGCCGCCTGCAAGACGGCATGATCCGCCTCGACGTCGCGAGCGCCCAGGTCAAGAGCGCCTTGCTCCTCGCGGGCCTGGTGTCCGAGCGCAAGGTCACGGTGCACGAGCCCAGCTTGTCGCGCGACCACACCGAGCGGCTGCTCACCGCCATGGGCGCGAACATCGCGAGCCTCACCAACGCCGGCGTGCCTGGCGTGCGCATCGGCCCGAGTGATCTGTCGCCGATCCAGCTCGAGGTCCCCGGTGACTTCTCGTCGGCCGCCTTCGTGCTCTCCGCGGCGGCGCTCATCCCGGGCTCGCGCGTCACCGTCCGCGATGTCGGTGTCAACGGCACGCGCACCGGCCTACTCGAGATCATGGAAGAGCTGCGCGTCCAGGTGCGCATCTCGAAGTGGCGTGAGCTCACCGGCGAGCCCGTCGCCGACGTCGTCGCCCAGGCGAGCGAGCTCGACGCCCGTCAAGCCGGCGACCGTCCCACCGTCGTCGCCGGCGAGGTCATCCCACGCCTCATCGACGAGCTCGTCGTCATCTCGGCGCTCGCTGCCCGCGCCCGCGGCCGCGTCGAGGTCCGCGACGCCACCGAGCTGCGCGTCAAGGAGTCCGACCGCATCGCCGAGGTCGTCCGCCTCTGCGCCGCCTTCGGCATCGTCGTCGAGGGCAAGCGCGACGGCTTCATCATCGACGGCCCGCAGCACCTGAAGGCCGCTCAGGTCGACGTCTCGAGCGATCACCGCGTGGCGCTCACCGCCGCCATCCTCGCGATGGCCGCGCCCGGCATCTCCATCCTCGAAGGCTTCGACGTCGCCGCCGTCTCGTTCCCGACCTTCGTCACCGACATGCGCAGCCTCGGCGCCCGCATCGACGTCGCTTGACGCGCCCGAGCGCGACGCCGCGTTGACACGCCATCGACCCGCGCCGTAGACGGACACCACGTGTCGATCACAGTCGCAATCGATGGCCCCGCGGGGGCAGGGAAGAGCACGGTCGCCAAGGCGGTCGCGCAGGCGCTGAGCTACCGGCTCGTGGACACCGGCGCCATCTACCGCAGCGTCGCGCTGCTCGCGCGGCGCGAGAAGGTCGGCCTCGACGACGACAAGGCGCTCGAGCGCATCGTCCGTGGGCTCGACATCGACTTTCGCATGGTCGACGGCGTGAACCGCGTCTTCTTGCGCGGCGAAGACGTGAGCGAGGCCATCCGCACCCCCGAAGCCTCCAGGGACGCGAGTCTGGTCTCGGCGCGGCCCACCGTGCGCCAAGGCCTGCTCGCGCTGCAGCGTCGCCTGGCGGGCCACGGCGGCGCCGTCCTCGAAGGGCGCGACATCGGCACGGTCGTCTGCCCCAACGCGCCCGTGAAGATCTATCTCGACGCGGACCCCGAAGAGCGCGCCCGCCGCCGTCTCGAGGAGCTGCGCGGCAAGGGCAAGGACGTCACTCACGCCGACGTGCTGAGCGACATGAACGCCCGCGACGCCCAGGACATGGCACGCGAGCACGCGCCGCTCAAGGCCGCCGAAGACGCCCTCCACCTCGACAGCACCAAGCTCACGCCGCAGGAAGTGCTCGATCACATCGTCGCCGCGGTTCGCAAAGCGGGCGGTTGATTGACGTTGCGCGACGCGAGTATGAGCATAGGGTCGCGCCTCGCGAAATATCCACCACGGAGTAAGTAGATGCCTGTCAGCAACGCCGCCGAGATCCTCGAGAAGCAAATCCCCGACCGCTTGAAGGCGAAGCCCGACCTCGCTGGGAAGATCAACGCCAGCTACAAGTTCGTGGTGAACGGCGACGGCGGCGGCACCTGGGTCGTCGACTTGAAGCAGCCCGGTGGCGTGGTCACCAAGGGCGACGGCGAGGCGAACTGCACCATAACCGTGGGCGCGCAGGACTTCGTCGACATCGTCAACGGCAAGACCAACGCGCAGATGGCCTTCATGACCGGCAAGCTCAAGGTCGCCGGTGACATGGGCCTCGCCATGAAGCTCTCGCAGCTCCTTGGTTGATACCGTAAAGCCGATCATCGCGCTGACGACCGACTTCGGTGTCGGATCGCCGTACCTGGCGCAGATGAAAGGCGTGCTCCTGTCCGCGATACCGGACGCAACGCTGGTCGACGTCGCGCACGAGCTGCCGGTGTACGACCTGCGGGCGGCGGAGCTTTTGCTGCGGAGCACGGCGTTCGCGTTCCCGACCGGCGCCGTGCACCTCGTGGTCGTCGACCCGGGCGTGGGCAGTGAGCGCCGCGGCATCGCGGTGCAGGTCCGCGGTTGTTTTTTCGTCGGGCCCGACAACGGCGTGCTTGGCGCGCTGGCGACGCACCCCGGCGCGCGGGTCGTGAGCCTCGATGTCAGGGCGCTTCACCGGACGCCCACGGCGCCGACCTTCCACGGCCGCGACATCTTCGCGCCGGCCGCCGCCGAGCTCGCGGGTGGGCTCACGCTGGACGACGTCGGCACGCGCATCACCGATCCCGTGCCCTCGACCTTGCCGCGGCCGAGAGAGCAGGGTGGCGTCATTCACGGCGAGACCCTCGGCGCCGACCGTTACGGGAATCTCACGACCAACATCCTCGCGAAGCACCTGGGGAGCGTTACGGTCGCCGGCAAGCAGCTGCGCACCTTGCGTACGTATGCCGAGGCGGGCCCTGGTGAGCTGTTCGCTTTAGCGGGCTCGGATGGTTACGTCGAGCTGGCTCGGCGCGAAGCCTCGGCCGCCGCCGAGCTCGGCGCGCGCGGTACGCCGGTCATCTGCAAGGCATGAGCACGCTGCAGCTCGCCATCACGGGCCTCACCTCGAGCGGTGACGGCGTGGCGCGGCTCGCGGATGGCCGTGTGGCGTTCGTGCGCGGGGGGCTCCCGGGCGACGCGGTGGAGGCGCGTGTGACGCGCGAGCAGCCGCGCATGGTGAACGCCGACGTGGTGCGGGTCGTCACGCCGTCGCCCGAGCGGGTCGTCAGCATCTGCCAGCGTGAGGGCTGCGGCGGCTGCGCGTTGCGCGACTATGATTGCGCGGCCCAGCGCGCGGCCAAGGTCGACCAGGTGCTGCAGGCGCTCGCGCGCATCGCCAAGCTCGACGCCAAGCCCGTCTTCCAGGGGATGGTGAGCGGCGAGCCCTGGCGCTACCGGCACCGC
>JBDHVB010000072.1:0-23321 GCA_039809465.1 Myxococcota bacterium | reverse complement strand
TCAGCGAAACACGTACGCCGCGCCTGAGCTCTCGAGGTCGTCGCGGGAGGGGTCGCCGGTCAGCTCGGGGCCAACGCCATCCTCACCCGGCGCGCCGAGGACGACGGTCGTCCCCGCGCCATCGATGCTCACCGACGTGCCAGCGAGATCGTTGGCGGTGCCGTTGCTCGCGAGTAGCGGCTCTCCCGCGGCCCACTTCACGCCATCCCAGCGGAACACGCGCGCCCCGCCGCGATAGTCGAAGCGGTCGACCACGTTCCCCATGACCAGCGCGTCGCCGGCAAAGTCGAGGGCCACGCGCTCCCCTGCTCCCGCGAAACGCGCGGCGCTGAACCAGCCCTGTGCGCCATAGCGGTAGACGTGCACGCTGCCCTGCGCCGGCTCGATGGCCGCGACCACGTTTCCATCCCCCGAGACCGCGCCGCGCTGTCCGGGGAGCGTCAGCACCTCGCGCAGGCCGGCTTTGGTCGATGTGTAAACACGTGTCGCCGCCACACCGCTGACCGCCATGACGGACCCATCGCCGCCCAGCGACACCGCCTCGCCAAAGCGCTCACCCCCTGCCACCGCGACGCGCTCACTCTCACGATACTTGCCCTTCGCCGACCACACGTACGCGGCATCCTCCCCAGGCGCCCCTACCGCGAGCACATCGCCGCTCAAGGCGACCGACGCCCCGAAGGCGCCGCCACGCACCGGCTCGCGCGGCTTCACCAGCGCCACATGCCGCCAACCCTTGCCGACACGCTCGTACACCTCGACGGCGCCGCTACCCATGGCGCCGCTGTCCTCGTCGGGCTCACCCACCGCGAGCGTCCTGCCGTCACGTGACAGTGCCACCGCCGCGCCAAAGCCATGCGCGGGCAGATACGACTTCACGTAGCCATCGATGCGCCACGACTCACCGCTTTTGCCGTACAAGTAGACCGCGCCGCTATCGACACGGCCGTTGTCGTTCTGACGGCCCGCGGCACCGAGCGCGCGGCTGTCCTCACCGGGCGCGCCCACCGCCAACGTCGAGCCATCGGCGCTGAGCGCCACCGCCACTCCGAACCCGTCGCCCACGTCGGGGTTCGACGCCTTGACGTAGGCTGTCTGCTTGGGCGGACGCGAGCGGACGGTCACGATGTTCGTCTCGCCGTCCTCGTCGGTCACCTCGATGCGCGTGGTCGTGTCACGCGGCACGCTGCCGAGCCGCATCGCCACGCCGTCGATGGACACTCGAGCAGACGGGGACGCTGGCGCGACCGAGAGCGAGAAGGTGGGAGCGCCGAGCGGCAGCTCGACTTCGTAGTCGTCGAGCTCCGGAGAGAACGGCGGGTAGAGCGTCCCCGGATGCACGGTGATGCCCGCCAAAGCGGTATCGGCGCGCGCGGCGGCCCAAGGTCCGAGCAGCGCCGCCGCGAACGCTACGCCACGAAGAGCGCCACGTAGAGATAGATGGCCGGCGCCACGAACATCACCGCGTCGAAGCGGTCGAGCACGCCGCCGTGCCCGGGGATGAGCTGCGAGCTGTCCTTGGCGCCGACGCTGCGCTTCAGCAGCGATTCGCATAGGTCACCCGCGGTTCCGAAGAGAGCGGCGATGCTGCCGATGGCCACGGCGTCGAGCAACGTGCACGAGACGTGGAAGACGGCGCGCGTGGCGATGGCGACGGCCACCGCGGCGACGAGGCCACCCACGAGCCCTTCGATGGTCTTCGAGGGTGAGACCGCCGGGTAGAGCTTGTGCTTGCCGAAGGCCTTGCCCGCGAAATAGGCGCCGGTGTCCGCGGCCCAGGTGCAGAAGAGCGCCCCGAAGGCGAGCCCCAAGCCGTCCGGGAGATTCCGCAATAGCGACAGATACGGGATGAGGCCGGCGCAGTAGCCGACTCCCAGGAACATGAACGCCGTACGACGAATGGAAGCATCGATGGGCTCCGGGCGCACCAGCGCCGAGAGCAAGAACACCACGGTGCAGACGGGCCACAGCGTCGCCAGCGGCACGCCGAAGCGCCATCCGAGAGTGCTGATGCAAACGGCGGCGCCGGCCGCGTAAGCGAACGCTTTGGCGTACGCTTCGTTGGAACCCAAGGTCAGCCGGAGGAATTCCCAGAGACCGAGCATGGCGATGAGCAAGCAAGCGCCACCGAGCCAGTACCCGCCGAGGTAAACGACACCTGCGAGCACGGGCGCGAAGATCGCCGCTGCGAGGACGCGCGTGCGTAGCACCGTTTTCTAGCCCTTGGCTCTCGTCAACAGCTCGCCGCCACCTGAAGCGGCAAAGCCGACGGCGCGCGGCCGTGGAGAAGCATCTGAATCGTCGTCATCTGACGGCTTGGCGGAGGTGATGGCGCCGAAGCGGCGGTCACGCGCGGCGAACTCGACCAAGGCCTTCGCGAAATCGGCGCGGCTGAACTCCGGCCAGCGCACGTCGGTGAAGTGCAGCTCGGCGTAGGCCAACTGCCAGAGCAAAAAGTTCGAGACGCGCTTCTCGCCCGAAGTGCGGATGACGAGATCCGGATCGGGCATGTCGCTGGTGTCGAGCTTGCCGGCGATGAGCTTCTCGTCGACGGCGTCGGGGCTGACGCGGCCGGCCTTCACGTCGGCGGCGATGAGGCGCATCGCCTTCACGAGCTCTTCGCGTCCGCCATAGTCGAGCGCCAGCGTCAGCGTCATCTTACGGTTGCGGTGCGTCGCGTCCATCGTCGACTGCACGGCGCTGCGGGTGCGTGGCGGGAAGCGGCCAAGGTCACCGATGATCGACAAGCGAATGTCGTTCTTCATGAGCGTCGGCAGCTCGGAGACGCAGTAGTCGTGCAGCAGGCTCATGAGGCCAGCGACCTCGAGCGGCGGCCGGCGCCAGTTCTGCGCCGAGAACGAATAGAGCGTCAGGTACTCGATCTCGAGCTCGCGGGCGTACGTGGTGATCTCGCGAACCACGTCGGCGCCACGCTTGTGCCCCTCGATGCGAGCGAGTCCCTGATCAGCGGCCCAGCGACCATTCCCGTCCATGATGACGGCCACGTGTTTCGGCCGGCGGTTTTTCTCGGGAACGGTCAACGGTTGCTTCATGTGTTACGCGCGAAGCTTAGACTACTCTCGCGCTGCCCGCCTTAACAGACGAAATGGCGCTCGGAGCGATTCTAGATATCCAGAATCTCTTTCTCTTTGGCCGCGAGGATCTCATCGACCTGCTTGGTGCCGCGGTCGACCTCGGCCTGGACCTTCTCGAGCGCCTTCTTCAGGTCGTCTTCCGAGATTTCTTTGCTCTTCTCGAGCTCTTTGAGCATCTCATTGGCGTCACGGCGGTGATTGCGGACGCCGATCTTCGTCTCTTCGCCCTGGTTCTTGGCGCGCTTCACCAGGTCGCGGCGGCGCTCTTCGTTGAGCGGCGGGACCGGCAGGCGGATGAGGTCGCCGTCGTTTTGCGGGTTGATGCCGATGTCGCTCGAGCGGATGGCCTTCTCGATCTCGCCGATGAGGTTGCGCTCCCAAGGCTTCACCGTGATGAGGCGCGCGTCGGCGACCTGGAGGTTCGCGACCTGGTTCAGCGGCGTCGGCACGCCGTAGTAGTCGACCTTGATGCCGTCGAGCACGCTGACGCTGGCGCGGCCAGTGCGCAGCTTACCAAGCTCACTCTTGAACGAAACAAGCGCGGCATCGATGCTTTTCTTGAGATCGCCGACGACGTCTTCCACCATACCCATGGCTGAACGCTCTCTCTCTTGTCCGCTTTAGCGGTTGACTTCGCCGACGACAGTGCCGATCGGCTCACCCGAAACGGCGCGGCGGATGTTCCCCTTCTCATGCATGTTGAAGACCATGATGGGAAGGTTGTTGTCCTTGCACAACGAAATGGCGGTCGAGTCCATCACCTTGAGGTTCTGCTGGAGAACGTCGAGGTAGCTCAAGCGATCGTAGCGCTTGGCTTGCGGGTTCTTCATGGGATCGCTGTCGTAGATGCCGTCGACCTTGGTGGCCTTCATGATGATCTGCGCGTTGATCTCGTTGGCGCGCAGGGCGGCGGCGGTATCGGTGGTGAAGTACGGATTACCGGTACCGGCGGCGAAGATGACGAAGCGATTCTTCTCGAGGTGGCGGACGGCTCGGCGGCGGATGTACGGCTCGGCGAGCGCCTGCATCTCGATGGCGGTCTGCACGCGGGTCGGCACGTCGATGGACTCGAGCGCCTCCTGCAAGGCCAGGGCGTTGATGACCGTGGCGAGCATACCCATGTAGTCGGCCGAGGCGCGGTCCATGCCCTGAGCGCTGGCGGCGACGCCGCGGAAGATGTTGCCACCGCCGATGACGATGCCGCACTGCACACCGAGCTGGTGGACCTCTTTGAGCTCCTGGGCGATGGCCTCGATGATCGGCGGGGCGATGCCGTAGCCTTTGTCGCCTTGGAGGGCCTCACCCGAGAGCTTGAGAAGGACGCGATTGTAGCGCTGGGTGGCCATTTGCGCGGGTTGTATGGCTTGCGAAAACGGCACGTGTCAAGGCAGCATCTCGGCGCATATGGCGCCACGCATTGGAATTACTTGCGATTTCGAAACGATCACCGATCGTCGCGGGGCGCCCTCGCCGCGCTTCGTGGTCCCCGCGGCATACGTCAGCGCCGTCACCCGCGCGGGGGGTGATCCATTGCTGCTGCCGCACGTCGCCGCCGAGCGCGCCGCGGCGTATCTCGAGCTCTTGGACGGCCTGGTCGTCGCGGGTGGTGATTTCGACGTCCCGCCGGCCTACTACGGGCAGGAGCCGCGCCCCGTCCTCGGTAAGCTCCTCGAGGAACGCAGCTCCTTCGAGCGGGCCATCCTCACCTTGGCGCTCGAGCGTGACCTCCCGGTGCTTGGTGTGTGTGGCGGCATGCAGCTGCTGAACGTCGTCCTTGGCGGCACGCTCCATCAGGATCTCAGCGAGCGCCCCGGCACCGGCGTCCACGTTCAGCCGCACGACAAGCGGCAGCCGGCGCACGCCATCACGGTCACCGCGGGCTCGCTGCTCGCGAAGCTCACCGGCGCGTCGTCGATCGCGGTGAACAGCACGCACCATCAAGTGGTCGACGCGGTGGGCGGCGTCTTGCGGGCGTCCGGTATCGCGGAGGACGGCGTCGTTGAGGCCATCGAGAGCACCAAGCACCGCTACGCGCTGGGGGTGCAATGGCATCCGGAAGTGCTGAGCTCCCCAGAGCACGCGGCGCTCTACCAGGGGCTCGTCGAAGCCAGCAGGGTCTAATCTCGGCGGCGAGCCATGCCGGCACGGGGCCAAAGGCAATGCCGTTGGGTTGTTTCGTTGCGTATCGAGGCTGAGCACGATCGTTCACTTACGCGGGCAGCCACCGTCGAAGATGCGCTTGAGCGCATTTGGTGCTCTTGGCGTCTCGGCTCGTCGTGCCCTAGCCCTTCCCTCGCCGTGCTCTTCGAAGCGCTGGGCGATGTTCTGCTCCACCTGTTGCGACAGACGAAACGTGATGGAGGGAGCTGTGCAGCTTATGTGAACGGCGTGGGGCGTTGGGGCTGATGCCGTTTACGCGAGCCGTTGCGGCTTGGGGTGGAGTGGAATCGAGCGTTGACGCGAACTGCAGGGTCGAAGATGGGCTTTGACTGAGTGGTGCGGGGCTAGAGGCCGTCCGCGATTGCGTGCTTGTGCGTGGTGAACACGTCGGGGACACGCTTTGCCGAGGCGTGTGATGCGCACAGCACTAGGTCGACCTTGATGCCCTTCTCTTTGAGACGGGCGACCACGCCGCGCAGCACGTTGCCGTCGGTGAAGACTTCGTCGATGAGGATGGTCGTCTTGCGTGGCGTCGCGAGCAGCGGGCTGTCATGCAGGGCGGCTTGCTCGAAGTAGTGCTTGGGGGCGTGCTCGCCCGGGGTGATCGGGGTCTTCCAGCGGAGGATGTCGAGGACGTAGGCGTCCTTGGCGAGGCTGTTCGAGAGCTCGGTCGCCTGCTCGGTGGTGTCGGCGCTGACGCGGATGTCGATGGCGCCGGGGTTCGGGACCGGGATGAGCGCCACGGGGGTCTCGATCTTCGAATCGAACAAATAGCGGTGCGCGACGTTCGCGAACCAACGCAGCGCGACCTCGCGCTCTCCCGAGCGGACGCCGACGGGCTGACCGCTGATGCGGACACTGCAGCGGCCGTTGAACGGCTTGCGCTTCAACGCCTTGGTGACGAACAGGCCGTTGTAGTCTTCGTCGTTCCAGTCGAGACGGTTGTCGCCGCCAGCGCTGGCCGTGAAAGAGATGACGGGCAAATCCATGACGTTGCGAACCCTACACCGGGCGTCACTTGGGCGCCACAGGCGTTGATGCTCAGAAGCCCTCGAAGATCGCGACGCGCTTCTCGGTGCGGCTGCGCGCCTGCGCAAGGCTCACGTTGACGGCGCGGTAGAGCGTGCTCGCCTGCGCGATCTCGGGATGCGGATAGGTGGCGGCGGCGATCGCCAGTGACTTGCCGCGCTCGAGCCCTTCGGTCGAGAGCGCTTCGTCGACGCGCTCGATGACGCGGCGTGCGCCCGCTGGCGGCGTTCCCGGGAGCAGCATCACGAACTCCGACGCGTCGACCCGGAAAACCATGTCGGCGCCACGCAGCACTTTCTCGATGGTCGTCGCGATGGTGCGCAGACGTTGGTCCGCCGATTCGCGGTCGTCGCTCGTGAGCAGCTGGGAGAACGTCTCGTCCGACACGACGATGCAGGACAGCTCCTTGCCGGTGACGCGCGCGCAGGTGAAGTGCGCCTCCAGCGCGCCCGACAGCATGCCGAACGAGCCGACGCCGGTGACCGGATCCTTGGCGCGCAGCTCCGAGAGCGAGACCTCGGCGTCGCGCAGCCCGCTCTCGAGCCGGGAGATCGAAGCAGCGCGCTGGATGCGGCGGCGCAGCTCGTTCACGCGGAACGGCTTCTCGACGAAGTCGATGGCGCCGAGCTCGGTTCCCCGCATCTTACCGGCGGCGTCCGCTGAAGCGGTAATCACGATGACCGCGGGCATCGGCTTGACGGGATCGGCGCGCAGCCGCTCGAGCACACCGAAGCCGTCGAGCTTGGGCATCGACAAGTCGAGGAGCACGACGTCGGGGCGTTGAGCGTCCATCACGGCGAGCGCATCTTCACCGTCGACGGCGGTGAGCACCGTCATGTCCAGCGACTGACAGAGCTCGGAGACGACCTCGCGAATCGCGTCGTCATCGTCGGCTATCAACGCAATCGCCAAAGAGCCTCCGACAAGGGCATCCGCTAACCCGATTTCGAGTTTAGCCGCGCCAGGTTTGCGATTCTACAGCCACACAGGACCACATTGCCGTTTGCCGCGGCCGGTTTGCGGCGTGCGGCGTGCGGCGTGCGGCGTGCGGCGTGCGGCGTGCGGCGTGCGGCGTGCACGGGGATGACAAGCCTTCCTGCTACGCAAGTCGTTGGAGAAAGCTTCTCAGGGCGGAGGCGGCGGGTTGCCGCGACCATTAGCCAGCCACGACTCCGCAAAGCGCTGGCAACGGCACCACGCCGGGCTTCAGGCGCTGCGCCGTCACCTTGTCGCTGCTCTCGATAAGCTCGTTTCACCGGCCTGCACGCCCCCGCGCCGCGCCCGCATTTGCTTACCGCCGCGCATCGACGTTATAGCGGACACAACCGCTCAGTCTTCCTTCGCGAGGTTCTCGAACTTGGTGTACTCGTTGAAGAAGCGCAGGCGCACCGTGCCGGTGGGGCCGTTACGCTGCTTGCCGATGATGAACTCGGCGATGCCTTTGTCGGGCGAGGCCTGGTTGTAGTACTCGTCGCGGTAGACGAAGCAGATGACGTCGGCGTCTTGCTCGATGGCGCCGGACTCACGCAGGTCGGAGAGCATCGGGCGCTTGTCTTGGCGCTGTTCGAGCGAGCGGTTGAGCTGCGAGAGCGCGATGACCGGCACCTTGAGCTCCTTGCCGAGCGCTTTCAAACCGCGGGAGATCTCGGAGATCTCGCGCTCACGGCCTTCGTTGGAGGTGCGGCCGCGCATGAGCTGTAGGTAGTCGACCATGATGAGGCCGAGGCCGCGCTCTGCCTGGAGGCGGCGGGCCTTGGCGCGCATCTCGAGGACGCTGATGGCGCCGGTGTCGTCGAGGTACATGGGCGCTTCCGCTAAAGCGCCCGCGGCGCGCGCGAGCTTGGGCCAGTCGGTGGAGTTCAAGAAGCCACCGCGCATGCGCTGCGAGTCGATGCGCGCCTCGGAGCAAAGCATACGCATGACGAGCGCCTCCTTGCTCATTTCGAGCGAGAAGACGAGCGCCGGGACCTTCTGATGAACCGCGGCGTACTGCGCGATGTTGAGCGCGACCGCCGTTTTGCCCATCGAAGGGCGGCCCGCGATGATGATGAGGTCGGACGGCTGGAAGCCCGCGGTCATCTTGTCGAGATCGGAGAAGCCGGTGGGGACGCCGGTGACCAGCTCCTTGCGCTCGTAGAGCTGCTCGATGGTCTTGAAGGCGCCTTTGACGACGTCTTTCAAGGGCGTGTAGCTGCGGTGCTCGCGGGCGCTCGTGATCTCGAAGATCTTCGCTTCGGCCTGGTCGAGCAGGACGTCGACCGTCTCTTCGCCCTTGTAACCCGAGGTGGCGATGACGGTGGCCGCGGCGATGAGGCGGCGCGACAAGGCGGCGTCACGCACGATGCGCGCGTAGTGCACGGCGTTGGCGGCGGTCGGGACGCTCTCGGTGAGTGATGCGATGTATTCGCCGCCGCCCGAGGCGTCGAGCTTTTGCTGGCCCTTCAAGTCGGAGCCGACGGTGACCTCGTCGATGGGCTCGTTACGCTCGAAGAGCCGGAGGATCGACTCGTAGATGGCGGCGTGCGCGGGCCGGTAGAAGTCTTCCGGCTTGAGCAGCTCGATGCACTCGCTGACCGCGGCGCGCTCGAGCATCATGGCGCCGAGAACGCTTCGTTCGGCGTCGACGTCCTGCGGTGGGAGCTTGGACCCAGACCGCGGCGGTTCTCGGTGTTCAGCGATAGCGCTCACGCAGCACCCTTATAGCTCGCGTGCGTGACACTTTCCCTCTTGTGCTTCGCGAAAGGCGCAAAGCAACAAGAGAGAACCTTATAAGAAGAGGCCTTAAGCTTCGGCGACGACGGCGACCTTGACGTTCGCCGAGACACCACCGACCAGCTTCACCTTGACCTCGTAGTCACCGAGGGCGCGGATGGGCTCTTCGATTTCGATCTTGCGGCGATCGATCGTGACGCCCTTCTCGGCCAACGCCTGCTCGATGTCGTGCGCGGTCACCGAGCCGAAGAGCTTGTTCTGCTCACCGACCTTGCGGGCGATGCTGACGGAGGTCGCCGAGATCTTCTTCGCGGTGCCTTCGGCTTCGGCCTTCGCCTTGGCGAGACGGAAGTTGGCGACGCGTTTCTCGTGCGCGAGGCGCTTCGCGTTGTTCGTCGAGGCCGGGACGGCGAGCTTGTTGGGGAACAGATAGTTACGCGCGTAACCATCGCGCGCGTTCACTTGCTCACCAATGCCGCCCAGGTTGGGCATGTCTTCGAGGAGGATGACCTGCATGACGCTTGCTCTTCTTACTGAGTGATTTGGAACGGCATGAGGCCGAGCGAACGCGCGCGCTTCACCGCGCGGGTGATCTTGCGCTGGTCCTTGGCCGACACCTTGCTGATGCGGCGCGGAACGACCTTGCCACGCTCGGTGATGAAGTACTTCAGGGTCTGCGGATCGCGGTAGTCGACCTTGCCACCCATCTCGGTGTAGAGGCGCGACACCTTGCGGCGACGGAAGCCAGGGCCGCCATCACCACGATCATCACCGCCGTCGCGGTCACCATAACGCTCGAACTTATCGTCTGACATGGCTTAGTCCTTGTAATCCGCGCTGTCGTCTTCGTCTCGGGCACCGCGCTCTTCGCGGTTACCCATGTCGCCGTCGTCACGATCATCACGATCGCGGTCACGACGGTCGTCACGGCCGAACATCGGCTCTTCATCGACCTCTTCGGCCTGAGCTTCGTAGGTCGGGCGAACGTATTCTTTTTCCTGGCGCTCGTCGGCGGTGACGTCGGTGCCGATCTTCACGGTGAGGAAGCGCAGGATGCTGTCGGAGATGCGCAGGTTGCGCTCGACTTCGGCGACCAGACCGCCCTGACCCAGGTAGTGGGCCTGCACGTAAATGCCGCGGGTGTGCTTCGCGATGGGGTACGCGAGCTTCTTCTTGCCCCAGTGGTTGAGGGCAACCAGCTTACCGCCGCTCTTCTTCACGGCGTCACGCACGCGATCGAGCGTAGCTTCGATGACGTCGCCGCTGATGTCGGGGCGCACCACCATCGTGGTCTCGTATTCGGTCATCAACATCGTCTTACCGTTTCCCTAACAGGAGTCCCTAAAACAGGGAGCGGCCTGATACATGATCGAAAAGCGATCCAGCAAGGCTTTTCCGCGTTCAGTCCTGTCGATTTATTTCGTTCATCGCCTTGGCGGCGCCCTTCAAGATGATGGCTTCGATAGCCTGGTCGGCCTTGATGAGGGCGTCGTCGATGAGTGGTCTTGCGACCTTGTTGAAGCGGGAGAGCACCCAGTCGGCGCCTCGGTCGCTCTGTGGTGGTTTGCCAATGCCAATCCGGAGGCGCACGAAGTCCGCGCCCAAGTGCGCGATAATCGAGCGTAAACCGTTGTTTCCGCCGTGCCCGCCGCCGACCTTCATGCGGACCACTCCAGGCTCGAAGTCGAGCTCGTCGTGGGCCACGATCACCTGTCCCGGCGGCACCTTGTAGTAGTGCGCGAGCGCCTGCACGGACTCGCCGGAGAGGTTCATATAGGTCTGCGGCTTCACCAACAGCACGTCGGCGTCGGCCACTTTGACCTTGGTGGTCTCGGCTTTGAGCTCGGCCTTCCAGCGCGACGCGTTCATGCGCCGCGCTAGAAGGTCTACGAGCTCGAAACCGACGTTGTGTTTCGTGCCGTCGTATTCTTTGCCTGGATTTCCAAGCCCAACCACTAAGAACACGCGGCAAGAACCCTCGTCCGCCGACTAGCGGACAAAAGAACAACGTCTTCTCGAAAAAGTAACCGCCAGGCTACTTCTTCTTGGTGTCGCCAGCCTTCGCCGCAGGAGCGGCAGCCTTGGCATCGCCGGCCTTCGCCGCGGGAGCAGCAGCGCCAGCCGCAGGAGCAGCACCAGCAGCCGCAGCGCCCTCGGCGCCAGCAGCCGGAGTGGTCTCCTTGACCTCTTCCGGAGCAACGACCGCCGCGACGGCTTCGTCGTGGGTCGAGGTGGCTTTGACGCCTTCCGGGAACTTGATGTCGGAGATGTGCTTGATGTCGCCGATGCCCATGTCCGAGGTGTCGAGCTCGAGCTTCGCCGGGATCTTGTCCGGCAAGCAGGTCACGTTGACGTTGCGCATGATCTGCGAAAGCAGACCGCCGTCCACGAGGCCCTTCGGCTTACCGATGAGCTCGAGAGCGACATCGACGCGGATCGGCTTCTTCATGTCGACGGCGTAGAGGTCGACGTGGAGGTAGGCGCTGTTGACCGGGTCACGATCGACCGACTTGATCAGCACGCGGGCGCTCTTGCCGCCTTCGATCGCGACCGAGAAGAGGTGCGACGAGGCGTACTGCTGGCGCTGCATCCCGAATTCCTTCGGGTCGAGAGCCAAGAACTGCGAGTCGGTGCCCGGACCGTACATCACCGCCGGGACCTTGCCCGCGGCGCGCAGACGACGTGCAACACCCTTGTTACCAGCTTCGCGCTTGGTGGCGCGGATCGTATCATCAACCTTCATCACACTTTGCCTTTACGGACCTTGTCGGCTTTTGGCCTACCGGGTGTCCGCCGTTACGTACATTCACTACACGAACAAACTAGAAACCGACTCACCCAAGTGGATGCGCCTGACCGCTTTAGCGAGCAGAGGCGCGGCGGTGAGCACGTGAATCTTCTTGCAAGCACGTGCCTCCTCTCTCAGGGGAATCGTATCGGTGACGACGACGCTCTCCAGGGCGGAAGCCTGGATGCGCTCGATGGCGGGGCCCGAGAGCACCGCGTGGCTGGCGTAGGCGCAGACTCGGCGCGCGCCCTTTTCCATGATGGCGTTGGCGGCTTCGGAGAGCGTGCCGGCGGTGTCGATCATGTCGTCGATGAGGATGGCGTCCTTGCCCTGCACGTCACCGATGATGTTCATCACCTTGGCGACGTTCGCCTGCGGGCGGCGCTTGTCGATGATGGCGATCGAGCCGCCAAGGCGCTTGGCGTAAGCGCGGGCACGCTCCACGCCACCGGCGTCCGGCGAGACCATCACGGACTCCTCCGGCTTCCAGTTGGCGCGCATGTGCTGCAGCAGCACCGGCATGGCGAAGAGGTGGTCGAACGGGATGTTGAAGAAGCCCTGGATTTGCCCGGCGTGCAGGTCGACGGAGAGGACGCGGGTCGCGCCGGCGGCGGTGATGAGGTCGGCGGTGAGCTTCGCGGTGATCGGCGTGCGCGGCTGAACCTTGCGGTCCTGGCGGGCGTAACCGTAGTACGGGATGACGGCGCAGATGCTCTTGGCCGATGCACGCTTTAGCGCATCGATCATGATGAGCAGCTCCATCAAGTTCTCGTTGGCCGGCGAGCAGGTCGACTGCACCACGAAGACTTCGGCGCCACGCACGTTGTCACCGACCTCGACGAAGATCTCGCCGTCGGAGAAGCGCACGACACGCATCTGCCCGAGCGGAATGTCGAGGAACTCCGTGATCTTCTTGGTCAGCGCGGGGTTCGAGCTGCCACCGAAGACTTTTATGGACTGCTCAGTCGGCATGCTCGTCTCTTCTCACCCAGGCACTACGTAGAAAGCTCTCTTGAAGCGGGGCCTGGGGTGCAACCCCAGATGCGACCGCATGGTCGCGTAACTAGCGGCGCAGCCGCGTAACACGGGGCGGTTCCGCCCCAATTTCGCCTCGACTGCATCACTTCGCTTTCGCCTCGCAACACTCTGGAGGCGAAATTGGGGCGGAAGGACTCGAACCTTCGCGTGCCGGGACCAAAGCCCGGTGCCTTACCAACTTGGCGACGCCCCACCGTTCCAGCTGTTGAGCACGGGGATGATGTCCCACGAGCTCGCGCGCGGTCCGACACCCAAGAGCGAGGTCACGCGGACGCGTGTGCCACGGCGCTGCTTTCGACGACGCGGCAACATGTCGCGCGCCATTGCCAGTGCCACTCCAGAATATCGAATCGCCATCATCATCTTGGATCACTGCTCTCGCGACCGAACGGAGGGTCAAAAATCGACACACGCCTGCCGCAAAAGTGCGCGCCCGATAACAGTGTTGGAGCGATTCTGTCAACGCGATTCGGGTCGCCGAAACAGCACGTTAGCCGCGGTGGCAAAGGTCTCCGACCCCTCGTAGACTTGGGCCCGTGGAGTCCTCGAGCTTCTATGCCGCCCCGCAGGCGACTCTCGGTCCAGACCCCGCCGCGCCCCCGGCCGGCTCGGTTCCGCCCGCGGCCCTCGAGGAGCTCGCGGCCAGCCGGGTCATGCTCTTCACCGTCGGCCTCGTCGGAGCGCTCGGCTGCGCGGCGACCGTGGGCATGCTGGCCTGGCTATTTGCCCGGCAAGGCGACGGTTTACGGCTCGTCATCCTGGTCATGGCCGCCCTCTTCGCCGCTCCCGCCATGCTCCTCACCCGCGTGGCCGCCGCCATCAAGGCGCTCACCAAGGAGCCAAGCGCTCCCCAGCTGGTCGAGGTCATGCGGCGCTTGCGCGACTTTTGGCGCCTCCTCGGCTTCACCACGGCCGCGGCCCTGGGCGTCTACGTGATCGTGACGTTCTTCATGGGCATCTTCCTGAGGTCCACATGAGCGACTCGGTCGCCGTCTCCCACGTGGTCGTTGCCCTCATCCGCGAGACCCGCGGCTGGCTGCGCTTCTTCGCGGTGGTCACGCTCATCCTCTTCCTGTGGCTCGTCCAGAGCGAGGGCCCGGTCCTGCTCACTGGCATCTTCGGGCGCGCGAGCCTCGAGCACGCCCTCACGCTCGTGACCTGCGTCACGTTGGGAGTACTTTCGCTTCTGTCATGGCGGCAGGCGAGCACGACGAGCCGCTTCCTCGCCGCGCCTACCGAGGAGCTCTTCGTCACGGTAACCTCCGACATGCGGCGCTTCTGGCGCATCGGCGGACCGCTCGCCGTCTGCACCATGGCCGCAACGCTCACCGCTTACCTCTTCCACCTCTCCAAGAGTTGATGCGCGTCGATACCCTCCATCACGTCGAAACGCCCGAGGGTGTGGAGCTGGTGCTGCGCTGCGCCGGGCCGATCCCGCGCGCCATCGCTTGGGGCGTCGACCTCGTCATCCGCGGCTTGGGCGTCGGCATCCTCGCCGCGGGTCTGCAGTGGTTGGGCCGCTCGAGCATGGGTCTCGTCCTCCTCGTGCTCTTCTTCGCCGAGTGGCTCTATCCGGTGATCTTCGAGGTGTTCTGGCGCGGTCGCACACCGGGGAAGCGCGCGCTCGGGCTCGCCGTTGTCCGCGATGACGGCCTCCCGGTCGATTGGGGCTCGTCGGTGCTACGCAACCTGCTGCGCACCGCTGATTTCCTCCCCGGCATGTTCGGCGCCGCGCTCATCAGCATGATGGCGACCAAGAGCTTCAAGCGGCTCGGCGATCTCGCCGCGGGCACCATCGTCATCTACTCCGCGTCGGAGGTGGCGCCGGCCTGGCGGGTGGAGCGTGGCAAGGGTCTGTTGCCCCATGCGCCGGTCGTGGCGCTCACGCTCGACGAGCAACGCGCCGTCATCGCCTTCGCCGCCCGCGCCGCGGCGCTGGGGCAGTCCCGCGCCGACGAGCTCGCCCTGGTGGCCGCGCAGACGCTCGACGGCCGCACCCATTCGAACGGGACGCCCAGCGAGCGCGTCATCGCCGTCGCCTCGTGGCTCCGCGAAAGCGGTCATACGGCGGGTGACGTGGGCCACCAGCCCTCCACGGAGGAGGCGTCGTGAACCAGAACGCCTTCTGCATCATCGCCGAGCCGGCGTGGCGCAAGCTCGAGCTGCTGCTCACCGAGATCGAGGACGGCAAGAAGCCCGATGTCGCCGAGCTGCCGCGCCTGTTCCGCCAGGTCAGCAAGGACCTCGCGGTGGCGCGCTCGCGGGGCTTCGACACGGCGCTGGTCGAGCGCCTGAACGGCTTGGCCTTGCGCGCGCATCAGGTGGTCTACGCGACGCAACGCGGTTCGCTATCGCGGCTCGCGGGCTTCTGGACGCGCACCTTTCCCCGCGCGGTGCGCGCCGAGTGGCGTGCCATGACCGTCGCGCTGGTGCTCTTCTATGGCGGCGGCCTCGTCTTCGGGCTCGCGGTGATCATCGACCCCGACCTCGCCTACCGCTTCATGAGCCCCTACGAAGTCGACCAGATGCAGCAGATGTACGACCCGTCGCGCGAGATGATCACGCGCCCGGGCGGCGCCGAGAGCGACCTCATGATGTTCGGCTTCTATATTTACAACAACGTCGGCATCGCCTTCCGCACCTTCGCCTCGGGGCTCGTCTTTGGCTTGGGGTCGTTCTTCTCCGTGGCCTTCAACGGCTTGGTGCTGGGCGTCGTCGCGGCTCACCTCATCAACGTCGGCGCCGCCAACGTGTTCTTCCCGTTCGTCATCGGCCACGGCGCGCCCGAGCTCACCGCCATCGTCATCTCTGGAGCCGCGGGGTTCCGCTTGGGTTGGGCGCTGGTCGCGCCGGGCCGGCTGCGGCGCGCCGAGGCGCTGAAGGTCGCGGCGCGCGCGGTGTTGCCGCTGGTCTATGGCGCGGGTGGCATGCTGGTCGCCGCCGCCTACCTCGAGGGCTTCTGGTCCGCGTCGGCCGCGCCCAAGCTGCTCAAGTACGTGGTGGGCGCCGCCTTGTGGATCGCGACCGCCGGCTATCTCCTGTTCGCTGGACGCTATCGCGGAGCGCAACGTGCAGCTTGAGCAGATCGTCGTCGGCATGCGCCAGCGCACTGGCTGGGAGGCGCTCGACTTGGGCTTTGCCCTGGTGCGCCACGCGGCCCGCGACATCTACGTGGCGCTGCTCGTCGTCGCCTTGCCCCTGGCGGCGTGCGCCGTGACCCTCGGCGTGCTCACCGAGCCCGCCTGGGGTTGGCTGCTCCTCTGGTGGAGCAAGCCGGTGCTGGACGCCGTGACCTTGTCGGTGCTGGCGCGCGCCTTGATTGGCGAGCGCTCGCCCGTGAAGCGCATCTTCACCACGACGCCACGCGCGCTGCAGAAGCACCTGTTTGGCGCGTTGACGCTGCGGCGCCTGTCGCCATCGCGGACATTCACCATGCCGGTCCGCCACCTCGAGGGCCTCACCAGCAAGAGCGCGCGGCGCCGCATCGCGACCTTGGCCAGCGGCCGCCGTGGCAGCGCGCAGCTCGCGTGCGTGGTGCTCCTGGTGTTCGAGATGGCGCTCATCATCGCCGGCTTGCAGATGATCGCCATGCTCACGACCAAGCCGATGAGCGGCGAGCCCACGATGTTCCCCGAGAGTGTGCCGGCCGCCGTCGCGGTCTTGAACATCTACGTGGCGACGCTCATCGTCGAGCCAGTGTTCGCGGCGATAGGCTTCGCGCTCTACGTGAATCGCCGGGTCGAGCTCGAAGGTTGGGATCTGGAGCTCGCCTTCCGCGCCCTGCGTGGCCGCGCGCAGCGCAAGAGCGCCGGTGGCAAGACCGCGGCGATGGTGGCCGCGCTGCTCTTGCTCGTGATGCCGATGGCGGCACGCGCCCAGAGCGGCGAGGTCGTGGGCCCACCGCCGCCACCGTCGAAGGTCATCAAGGAAGTGCTCTCGCACCCAGACTTCGATCCATGGCGTCCCACCGACCGCTGGATGCCGGTCGAGAAACCTCCCGAGCAGGAAGACGAGGATCCCGAGCAGTCCTCCTCTTCGCCCTTCCCGTTCGCGGCCATCGGCCAGATCATCGCCGAGGCCATGCCTTACGTGCTGGGCATCATCGGGCTCATGCTGGTCACGCACCTCACGCTCATCTTCTTGCGCAGCCGCGCCGGGAGCTCGCGGGAGCAGCGGACGGCCGCTCCCGCGGACGATGACTTCCTGCCCTTGAAGAAGGCGTCCTTGCCGAGCGACGTCGTCGCCTCGGCGCGCTCGGCCTGGCAGCGCGGTGAGCAAGAGCTCGCCTTGAGCATCCTCTATCGCGGAGCCATCGAGCACTTCACACGCAGCGTCGGCGTCGATTTCCCCGAAGGCGCGACCGAGCAAGAGTGCATCGCGCTGGTGCGCCGCAAGACCGCGCAGAGCGCCGCGGCCGAGGCCTTCACCGCCATCGCCAAGAGCTGGCAACGCTGCGCCTACGCCCATGCCTTGCCGTCCGCCGTAGCGTTCGACGAGCTGGCGCGCGGCTACGCCATGAGCTTCATCGCCGTGCCGGCCGCGGAGGAGCCCGCCGCTTGAGCGCTGGATTCAAAACGGCTCTCGCCTATCTCGCCGCCTTCGCGGTGCTCGAGGCGCTCGCGCTCTACGTGATGGAGAACTACGAGCGCGTGCGCATGCCCGAGTGGGTTGGCTACTCGGGCGAGGCGAGACGCAACAGCTTCCTCGCGGCGCAGCGCTTCGTCACCGCCATGGGCCGTGAGGCGCGCGGCATCGAGACGCTCTATGGCGAGGCGGCCATGCCTCCCAAGGACGGCACCATCATCGTCTCGGGTGATCGCCGCTTGATGAGCCCGATGCAGTCGCGCCGCCTGCTCGAGTGGGTGAAGTCGGGTGGCGACCTGATGGTCACCGTCGGCGACGACGTCAGCAAGGACCCGGTGCTGCAGGCCATCGGCGTACGACTGTTCGAGATGGACGACTACGACGGCTACCTGCCTAACGACTACATGGCGGAGCCGGAGAACTGGGTGATCTACGACCCCGACGTCGACTCCAGCGAGGGCATCACCGCCGCGCCGCCCGCGCCAGCCGCCGAAGAGGACGGCGAAGGGCTCGGCGACGACAGCGAAGGCGACGATGAGGACGAAGAAGACGAGGACGCTGAAGCGGACGGTTCACCCGCTCCGGTCCCGGCGGTGCCCACGCGTGACGAGGACCGAACGGCGCGCGTGCGCCTGCACGTCCCGGGCTCGAGCGAGACCTTCGAGATGTACCCACCGTCGCACGAGGTCATCAGCAGCAACCAAGGTTGGCAGGTCGCTGGCCGCAATGCCTCCTACGCGGTGCGCGAGCCTTACGGCGAGGGTCAGATCACGGTGATCGGCTCGCTCTGGCACATCGAGAATCAGAGCATCGGCGAGCACGACAACGCGCCCTTCTTCTGGGCGATGCTCTCGAGCGCTGGCCATGGCGGCACGGTGTGGTTCGTCTTCGGCGACGACGTTCCGTCGATCTGGTCGACCATCGCGAAGCGCGGCTGGCCCGCTTTAGCGGCCTTGACTCTCTTGATACTGGTGCTGCTGTGGCGTCACATGCCGCGCGTCGGCTCGCCCATCGCGCCGGCGGAGCCAGTGCGCCGCGAGCTCATCGAGCACGTCGACGCGACCGGCCGCTTCCTCGTCGATCACGCGGGCGGCCATGTCCTGGTGGCGTCGGTGCAGAAGCACGTGAAGCGGCGGCTGCTGGCGCGCTATCCGCAGGTCGCCGCCCTCCCCGAGCGCGAGCGGCGCGCCCGCCTTGCCCAGCTCGCCAAGCTGTCCCCGGCCGAAGTGGATGCTATTTATCGTCCGCAGGTTGGGCTCTCGCGCAACGACTTCGTTGCGGTCCAACGCGTCCTTGAAAGGTTGAGCCAGAATCCATGAGCACGGTAGCCGCCGCCCCAGCCTCACTCGAAAACTCGATGCGCCTCGCGCAAGCGATCCGTGAACAAGTAGCGCGCGCCGTCGTCGGCCAGCGTGACGTCGTCGACCAGGTGCTCGTGGCGCTCTTCGCCGCGGGCCACGTGCTCGTCGAAGGTCTGCCTGGCCTCGGCAAGACGCTGCTGGTGCGTGCCCTCGCCCGCACCTTCCGTGGCCAGTCGTCGCGCATCCAGTTCACGCCCGACCTCATGCCCAGCGACATCACCGGTCACACGATGTTCGACATGACGACCGGCAAGTTCACGACCCGCCATGGACCAATCTTCACCAACTTGCTCATCGCCGACGAGATCAACCGCGCTCCCGCGAAGACGCAGGCCGCGATGCTCGAGGTCATGCAGGAGCGCCAGGTGAGCCTCGACGGCGCGGCGATCACCTTGCCGCCGCCCTTCATGACGCTGGCCACCCAGAACCCCTTCGATCACGAAGGCACCTATCCGCTCCCCGATGCGCAGCTCGACCGCTTCTTGCTCAAGGTGCTCATCGGTTACCCGGCGCAAGACGAAGAGGTGGCGATGGTCACGCGCGTGACCCGCGGCGAGGTCGGCGATGGCCTGCTCCTGCAAGCCGTCGAGCCGGTCGCGACGCCGCAGGACATCCTCGCCATCCAGAAGACGGTCGCCGCCTTCGACGTCGATCAGCGCGTCGTCGACTATGCGGTGCGCATCTGCCGCGCGACGCGCACCTGGCAGGGCGTCTCCGTAGGGGCGGGCCCGCGTGGCAGCCTCGCGTTGATTCGCGCGGCACGCGCGGCGGCGTTGCTCGATGGCCGCAACTTCGTGACACCCGACGACGTGAAGGCGATGGCGCTGCCGGCGCTGCGTCACCGCGTGAGCCTGTCCGCGGAGCTCGAGCTCGATGGCCAATCGCACGACATGCTGCTCCCCGCCATTCTCGAGACCGTCGAGGCACCGCGTCTGTGACCGACGTGATCCGCGTGTCGGGCGCTCCGAAGGCGCCACGCCGGCTCGTCCGCCCAAGCGGATTGCTGGTAACGCTGGCGATCATCATGGTCGCCGCCGGCATCGCCGCGTCGTTTTTCACTTTCGTGCTCGTGTTCTGGGCCACGGCCTGCGGGATCATCGCGCTGGTCGCTTTGTCGGACGCCATCCAGGCCGTGCGGGCCGAGCCGCCCAAGGTGCAGCGCTTCCTGCCGAACGCCTTGGCGCTGGGCTCGCCGACGAAGGTGCGCTTGGTCATCTCGAGCGCGCGCAAGATCAACGGCATGGTGGTCGCGGATCACGTGCCGCGCGCCTTGGAGAGCAGCGGCTTGCCGTTGAGCGTGGACGTCGAGGCCGGCGTCGACACCGCTGTCGCGTACACGGTGACCCCACGCGAGCGCGGTAACGTCATCTTCGGCGTGTGCGAGTGCTGGACGACCTCGCCGCTGGGCCTCTGGACCTATCGCCGCGGATGCGGTGAGCCGACGCCGGTACGCGTCTATCCGAACTTCAAGGCGAGCGCGCGCTTCGCCCTGCTCGCCGCCGAGAACCAGTCACGCAACAGCGGCGTCAAGCAGCGGCAACGGCGCGGCGCGGGCCTCGAGTTCGCCGAGCTGCGCGAGTACGCCCAGGGCGACATGCCACGCCACATCGACTGGAAGGCAACGGCGCGCCGCCACAAGCTCACGACGCGCGCCTTCCGTGACGAGCAAGATCAGCAGCTCGTCTTGCTCCTCGATTGCGGACGCAGACTGCGCGCGGTCGATGACGGGCAAGCGCACTTCGACCACGCATTGAACTCGGCGCTGCTGCTCGCCTGGGTAGCACTGCGCCAGGGCGACCGCGTCGGCCTCATGACCTTCGGCGGCCGCGACCGCTTCATTCCCCCAGGCCGTGGCGTATCGTTCTTCAACTCGCTCTTGAACAACACGTACGACCTGCAGACCACGACCGAGGCGTCGGACGTAGCGAGCGCGCTGGAGCGCTGCGTCGAGCGCGTGCGCCGCCGCTCGCTCGTGGTGACGCTGACGAACCTACGCGACGACGGCGACGAAGAGCTCATCCGCGTCATGCGCCACGCCCGGGCACGCCACCTGGTGGTCGCGGCGAGCTTGCGCGAGGTGGCGCTGCGCACGGCGATGGGGACAGGCGTGGCCGACTTCGACTCGGCGGTCCGCGTCGCCTCGACGCATCACTACATCGACGAGCGCGAGCGCGCCCACGCGGCGCTGCGTGCCGCCGGCATGGATTGCCTCGACGTGGAGCCCTCGCAGCTCCCGGCGGCGCTCGTGAACTTCTACCTGTCGCTAAAAGCGAGCGGCAGGCTGTAGGAGGCAAGCGCAGCGCGGGTCTGTGCGCTGCGCGCCACGTACCTTCGCGGGGCCAAGCCTCCGGGGAGCGCTAGGGCCCCCGAAGGCGGAGCAAGCGGCAAACTCAGCCCTTCTTGCCCTTGGCGCCCTTCGCCTTCTTGGCCTTTTTGCCCTTGGCCGGCGCCGGCGGGTACTTGTTCATGTACTCGGCCGAGTCGAACTTCCAGGCATCGCCGATCTTCACGAACGGCACGTCGCGCTTGTCCTCTTTGGCGGTCACCGGAACGATCGCCTTCTCACCCTCGACGACACCTTCGCCGCAAGTCGCTTCCGCGAGCATGCCGAACATCATCTCCTTGGTGGCCGCGTCGCTCATCGCCTGCGCGGTGACGTCGGTCGCGTTCGCGAGGAACTTCGCGTCCTCCTTCGCCTTCGACGCCTCGATCAGCGCATTGCACGCCTGCTGCGGCGTCTGCTCGACCTTCGGCGGCTCGGCATCCCCCGGAGCCGGCGCGGCATCCGCATCGCCAGGAGCAGCGGCTTCGGGAGCAACGGCCGGCGCATCGGCCGGCGCCGCAGGCTCGGCCCCACCGCCGGCACCACCCATTTTGTCGCAGGCAACGAGTCCGAAGAAGGCGAGGGAGAGAACGCTGAGACTTAGTTTCATTGTGGGAAGCTCCTTTCGGACTGCCGTATCGAGGGCCGGATCGGGGGTCAAGTAACGGTTTTTGCTGTGAGATCGCGACCCCTCAGCGGTGCGGCATGGAGTGAACGGCGGTTCACCGCATCGCTGCGGCGCCAACCATGGGCCGTGTCCGCTGAGTTTGGTTGGCGGCCCGCGATCTACTGTGCGACACGATCTGTCGCACTTTGCGACGCGCCGATGTCCCGCGCGCCTGCAGAGCACCGCAGTACCCCGTAATTGCTGGCGAAG
Organism: Myxococcota bacterium; assembly: GCA_039809465.1. Taxonomy (GTDB): domain Bacteria; phylum Myxococcota; class XYA12-FULL-58-9; order XYA12-FULL-58-9; family JALHOP01; genus JALHOP01. Next base: position 1,354 of record JBDHVB010000072.1, on the reverse strand, counting down.
TACTCTTGGCCCGCCCCGTGCTCTGTACTGGGCCATGGCGACGCGAGGACAAACGATGGCGAAAGAGCGCTGGCAGCCGCCGCCCATGAAGGCGACGAGCTCCACAAAGCAAGACGGCACGCCGAGCGACAAAGGTCAGGCCAAGGTCACCGTGGACGAAAACGTCGTCCGCAAGATGCTCAAGGTGAACCCGGCGCTGCGCCAAGGTCGGACCACCTCACAGGTGAAGAAGTCGTTCGAGCGTGGCGAGCCGCTGATGAGCAAAGCCGGCACGCCGGCAGCTACCGCGACCGAACAGCCACGCGGCGCCCTCCCCGCTGGCGCCTCCGAGCTGCGCGACACCGTGAGCTTCTTCCTCCGGAGCAAGCTCGAGGCCCTCGGCACCAAAGAAGCCGAGATCGAAGCACGCCGCAAAGCGCTCGACGCCGAGCTCGAGGCCGCGAAGTCGACGCTGCGCGATCAGGTCAAGTCGTTTCTCGGGTTGCTCGACCAGTCCGCTTTGGCGAAGCACGGCGCCGCGGCGCTCGCCGAGCACACTCAGTCGCTGAAGCGTGTCGGTCTCGACGCCAACAGTCTCATCGACGCGGCGCGCCGCGCGAAGTCGTGAGGTCGTCATGAAAGTCACCGCACCGAACACGCCGGCCACTCAGGACAACGCGCCTCCCCCTGCCGCGGGCTCGGCTTCGACGGCCGCGTTGATCGCGGATGCCAAGCTGCAAGTTGCCGTCAGCAGCGGCACCAGCCTGGTGCCGGAGCCGTCGCGGGACGCCTACGAGCAGACCCGCGCTGGTGAGCGCCAGCCGACGCGCGATGGCGATACGCAACGCAGCAGCGACGCCAATCCATTCCGTTCTCTCGAGCGCGATGACGTCCGCGATCGCGATCGACTCGCCACCCCTGTCGACGTCGATGTGCCCGTGGATCTCACGCCAGAGCAGCACGCGCGCATGAGCGCGCTGCTCGCGAAGCTCGCTGCGAAGAATCGTGATCTGCCGGCGAAGGCTCTCGAAGGCTTTCAGCTCACCGCGCACGACGCGCAGAACGCCGGCGTGAAGCTGACACCGAACGAGCGGCAGGCCCTGATGAGCCATGTCCAGAAGCTCATGAGCAAGCAGGTCACGGTCGAAGAACACCGCGCGTTCTGGCGCCAGATGGGCATCAACAGTCAGAACGTGCAGGCCCTGGTCGCGCGCGTCCTCCGCGAGTCGTACCTGCTCTCGAACGAGCTGATGCTCGACATGACGAACCGCCTCAAGAAGATGAACACGCTGCGCAAGGAGATCCGCGACGAGCTCGAGTGCGCGCGCTCGGTCAAGGCGACCTGGAGTGAGCTGGCGCGCGACGACAAGACGTG
>JBDHVB010000071.1:0-23332 GCA_039809465.1 Myxococcota bacterium | reverse complement strand
GTCCGCATCGTCAACGCAGGCACCGACGGCGTGCCTTCGGGCGAAGACTTCGTGCAAACGGTGTATGGCGCTCCACCGCGTGACAGCTTCCCCGAGAACGTCACGACGTGCCTCACCGGCATCGCCTCGCCCGATGGGGATGGCTCGCTCTACGTCCTGGACGGCTGTCTCGGATACGTGTTGCGTCTCACGCGCCAGGCACTGCCGTAGGGCGCGCGGGGCTCGCCCGTTGTCATTCGCGTGCGCGGAGCGTAAATTACTGGTCTTCGGAGGTTCGTACGCGTCATGGCTCAGGTTGAAGGTCTTTCCCCTACTTCTGCCCCGTTCGTCGAAATGCCCGCCACGCCGGCTCCGGTGAAGCTCACCGAGAAGGCCGCCGAGATGGTGAAGAAGGCGATGGCCGACGAGAACATGATCGATCACGGCCTGCGCGTCGGCATCATTGGCGGTGGCTGCTCGGGGCTGCAGTATTTGCTCGATTTCACCCCCAAGGCGACCGGCGAGGACTTCGTCGACGAGCAGCACGGCATCCAGATCTTCGTCGACCAGTACAGCGCCGGTCACCTCATGGGCACGATCATCGACTACGTGGACGGGCTGTCGGGCTCGGGCTTCAAGTTCGAGAACCCGAACATTCAGCGCTCCTGCGGCTGCGGTAGCTCGTTCAGCACCTGAGCTGGCCGTGTCGTAGCTCGGCGATCGCGCTGGCGACCGTGAGTCTTGGCGCCGGGGGCTCGTTTCGGGCACTCTGCCGGCCTGCCCATGACCGCCGAGCTCACCGCACGTGAAAACGAGGCTCTCGATGTCTGCGCCCGCCTCATTCATGGGCGGCGGCTGACGACGCCGGCGCTGCTCTTGCTTGGTGCTTTGCGGCCCATCCAGCGCGTGAGCGACATGTCGTTGCGGATGCTCTGGCCCTACATCGAGGCCATCGCGCCGAGCGAGACCATGCGGGCGCTGCAGGAGCTCTTGAACCGTCCCAACGGCACCTCGCTGCTTTGTGACCTCCTGACCCAGCGCTTGGACGTACTGGACCGCGCATGAATAGAACCATCGCGGTAGCCATCCTGCTCGCGTCCGCCGTGGCGCGGGCCCAAGCTCCCGAGCCGGCAGCCGAGAGCGTCGCCGAGCGCACGCAAGTGGGGAGCCTCGCGCGCACCGCGGCCGCCTTGCACAACACGCTCGACGTTTATCGTCTGGCGCTCTCCGAGCTCGTCCCCGCCGCCCATGTCTTGCGCGAGGCGGGTGAAGCCGAGGGCGCGACACCCGAGTCACCGGTGCCCGAGATCGCGAGCGAAGTCTTCGCGCGGCTCGCGCGCGTGGTGCCGTTGCGCGCCGCCGCCGAGGCGTTGCCGGCGATCAGCCGTGGCTATCACGCCGAGGCGCTCGAGGCGCTCGAGACCTTGGCCGGCGCCAAGACGCTGGGCGAGACCGGGGCGCCGCTCACCGAGCTGTCGCGTGCGCTCGCCCGGCTCGAGCGTGGCGCGAGTGACATCGTCGATCTCTTTTCGCGCCAGCGGCCCATGCAGGTGCGCATCGTCGATCCGGAGACCGCGCTCGACGATGTGAACGAAGCGCTCGACGAAGTCGCCGCGGCCGAACAGCGCATCGGTGACCTCCGCGCTTCACGCGCGACACCCGCCGATCAGCTGCGCGCCTTCATGCGTCTCGAAGTGGCCCTGGGGCACGCGCTCGATCTCATCGCCGCCGCCGAGGAGTCGGGCGTGCGCATCGGCTTCGACGTGCAGAAGCCGACGGCGAGCTTCGTGCGCATCACCGGTGAGATGAGCGGGCTGCGCCAGGCGTTCGCCGACGCCGTGGCCGAGCTCATCGTCGCGCCGACGCTCACGCTCGCCGCGGTGCACGCCCACGAAACCACCGCGATGTCGGACGACGGCAACCAGCGCTTCCGTAATCTCTCCGTCTCTTTTAGCGGAGTCAACGCCACTGGCGTCGCGGCCGTGCGCGTCGAGCGCCTCGGCAACGCCGATGACGTGACCACCGCGCTGGTGCAGCAGACGCTCTGCTTGGGCGCCGACTATGACGCGGCTCTGGCGCGCACCCGCGAAGCGCCGGTCGAGCCGTCGCGTGGCCGGCTCACCGACATGGCGCTGGCCGAGGGCCAATACCGCGCGAGCTTCAACGAGCCGCCGGGTGAAGCGGCGGTGCGCTCCGAGCTCTTGCTCACCCCGGTGAGCGCGTTCGGCATCGCGGGGGCGCCGATCCGCGTGCCGGTGGCCTACCTCTCGAAGCACGTCGGCGAGCCACGCGCGGTGCACGCCGAGCTCGGGCGCGTCGATCCGCGGGAGAAGAGCTTCTACCGCGACTTCGACGCGGTGCGTGTGGCCTGGGTGCGCGCGGTGGGTGACGTCGCGCCCGATGCGCGTCTCGCGAGCGTCGCCCGGCTCAATCACGCCGGGGTCGTCAGCGGCTACCGGGTGGCGCGTTTGTCGGGCGACAAGGCCATCGTCGTCGGCAAGACGGCGCCGGGCGTCACCGAGATCATCGACCGGCCGAGCGTCGTGGAGCTCGCGAACGGTGTCCGCTATCGCGTGACCGCGTTGTCGTCGGGCGGCGCCGAAGAGGTGAGCAACGAGGCGTGCGCGCCGCAGGTGCGCGTCGACCTGCGCGACGATCTGCAGCTCGCGCGCATGGGGGCCGGCAGCTTGTCGCGCCCCGCGGCCTTCGAGCGCACCGTCGAGCACGAGCTCGAGAGTGACGTGACGCTCTCCAAGGCGCGCGCCGCCTTCGAGATGCGCCCGCCCGAGGCCCGCGAGGCTCTGCTGCGGCGCTGGTGGACCAGCGTTCCGTTGCGTGAGCGCGCCGCTTGGCTCGCCCGCTGGCCGTTCCTCATGAGCGAGCCCGAGCGTGAAGCCTGGCTGTCGAAGGCATACGAAGGGATGCGCCCTGGTGACTTCGAGAGCTGGGCGCTGCCCGAGCTGTATCTCGCCGACCAGCCCGAGGAAGTGCGCAACGAGGTCGATCGCTGGTGGCAGCTCATCGGCGTGAAGGCGCGCACCAAGGCGTACGGCGGCTGGCTCGCGACGCTCTCGTCGAGCCACCGGGCCTACGTCGAGCGCAATGCGCGCGCGGCTGGTCAGGAGGGGCTCGATGCGACCCGGCCGCTGCGCGTCATCGTCTGGTGGGCCTCGCGCGGCGAGACCGAGCATCAGCGCGCCCGCACCTGGTGGGAGCGCCACGACAGCGAAGCCCAGCGCCTGCGCATGCAAGCGTGGATGCGCTCCTTGGACCCGGTGGTGCAGGTCGCGGTCCGCTGGCCCGAGCTCGAGGTGCGCGCCGCGGGAGAGCGCGACGAGCTGCTCGCCACCGCCTATCGCGACCTGCCGAGCGCGCTGTGGCGGCGGGCGCTCGCCTGGATGGCCTGGGAGAGCATGGACACCGCTGGCCGCGCCGGCATCGTCCGCAGCGAGGTGTCCGCCGTCGCGCGCTTGGCGGCGTTCGTCACGTACGCGCTTCGCCCGCTGGATGTGGCGCTCGGCTTCAACCTGCGCATGCTGCTCTCGCTCTCGACTTTCGCGACCCTGTTCGCCATGGCGGTGCGCCGCGTCATCCGCACGCGCGGCGCCATCAAGCTGCGCCGTCTGCCGGCGTTCGACGCCTTGGGCCGTGTCGCCGAGGCCGCGCGCGCCAAGGGGACGCTCGCCGTCGCGGTGCCCGGCGTGAACCTGGTGAACGACGCGCAGACGCTCGCCGGTCTGCACCTCGTGGATCGCGCCGCCGACGTCATGGCCGCGCACGACACCAGCTTGGTCGTCGCCGACCGCGAGCCTTTTGTACGTCATAGCGGTCTCGCCGAAGGCGTCTCGGGCGCGGGCTATGCGCTCGACGAGTACCGCTCGGTCGCCGGCAACGCGCTGCCGTTCTTGCCGAGCGGCCGCGAGGTGGTCACGCAGACCGGTGGTGATGGCGCGGTGTTCGTGGGCCGGCTGCCGCCCGAGACCCTGCTCGTGACCAGCGCCTTGCAACCCGATGCTGTGACCCTCACCGCGACCGGTGATCCCGCGACCCTGGCGGTCGCCGCCGCGACAGGGGGCGAGCTGCTCCCGGGGGAGGCCGCCTATGCCGCCGCCGCCGACAGCACGCGCAATCCAGCGCTCCTGACGACGCTGCTCGCGAGCGACATGATGAAGCTCGCCATCTTGGGAGTGCTCGGTTTGCTGCTCGTCCTCGCGAGCAGCGGAGTGTTCGGATGACCAAAGCCGGCGCGCCAATCGTCTGCGCCATGGTGGCCGCGACTTACTGGACGCTCGAGCCGGTGGTCGACGTCGCGCGTGACGGTTGGCTCAAGACCTTCGCGATCGATCTCACCATCGCGCTCATCGCCGTCATCACCTTGGTGGCCATCTTTGGCGTGATGGTCCGCGAGAGCGGCAAGATCGCCCGCCGCGAAAGCGGACATCTCCATTCGACGCTCACCCTCGTCGCCTTCGCCATGACTCTCGCGGTCGGCCTCGCCGCCGGCCCCGCGAGCGAAGCGTTCACCTGGATCTTCGACTATGTCTACGCGCCGCTCGAGAGCAGCTTGCTCGCGCTCGTGGCGTTCGCGCTCGTCGACACGGCCTTGCGCCGCATGCGCGCCCGCTCCGCCGAGACCGCCGTGGTGATCGCGACGGCCGCCATCGTCATGCTGGGGCGCGCGCCGCCGACCAACACGGCGGGCACGTTGCTCACGCCGGTCGCCGACTGGCTCACCCGCGTGCCCAACGTGGCGGGGCAACGCGTGCTGCTCATCGGCGCCGCCATCGCGGCCTGCTCGACGCTCTTGCGCTTGTTGCTCGGCGTCGAGCGTGACTACCTGGGAGCGCGCCGCTCGTGATGCGTTGGCTCGCCATCATCGCCCTCGTCACCGCCATCGCCGCTGGCATCTGGGGCACGCGTCCGGCTCCGCGGGCGGGTATCGCGCCGCAAGTCACCGCCGCCCATGCCGCCATCAGCGACGTCACGGCGGGCGAGCTCCTGGTGCTCGCGGTCGACATCGACCCCGCGAACGTCCCCGAGCTGTCACCGTTCGTGCGCCTGACGCTCGACCTCGCGCTCATGCGCGGCGCCCAGGTGGTGACCCTGAGCCTCACGCCGGCCGGCGCCATGCTGGCCGAGCGTTATCTGCGCGAGGCTCTCGTCGAGCGCCGCGCCACCTATGGCCGCGACGCCATCAACCTCGGCTTCATCGAAGGCCGCAGCACCGCGGTGCACATCACGGGGCTACCGCTCCAGCGGACGGTCACCCGCGATCATGCCGGCAATGCCATCGGCGACCTGCCCTTGGCTGGCCGGATCCAACGGCTCTCCGACGCCACCGTGTTCGTGGTGGCGGCGAGCGGCACGCCGGGAGCGGGTGAGTGGCTCATGCAAGGGCAAGGGCGCTTCGCCCACGCGATGGTGATCGCGACGTCGGGCGCGGAGGGCTCCGAGCTCGTGCCGTTCTTCGCCAGCGGTCAGCTCGCGGGGCTGCTCGGCGGCGCCCGTGATGTCTCTGCTTTCGCGGACCTCGCCGCCAACGATCCGCGCCTCTACGGCGATCCTGGCGCCGTCGACTATTTGAAGCGCCTCGCCGAGCAGATGCGGGCCCAGCGCTGGGCGCATCTCGCGCTCGTCGTCTGCTTGGTGGTGGGGCAGGGCGTCTATTCGTGGCGTGGCCGCCGCAAGGGGGCCAAGTGATAGGGCAGCTCATCGGTCTCCTCCTGACCTTCGCCGTGCTCTCGTACGTGTGGCGTGACAATCCGCTTTATCGGAGCGCCGAGAGCATCTTCGTGGGCGTGGCCTTGGGCTTGTTCGCGACCTTCGAGCTGCGTCAGGTGCTCTTGCCGCGCTTGTGGGACCGCTTGGCCCTGGGGCCCGCGACCGGCGCCGCGTGGGTCGCGGTGCTGCTCATCATCTTGGTGACGGCGTTGATGCTCGCGCGCTTCGTGCAGCCCTTGGAGTGGCTTGGCCGTATCCCGGTCGCCGTCGCGGTCGGCTCGCTCGCCGGCATGGCCGCCGCGGGCTTCGTGCGTACGGTCCTGGTCCCGCAGGTTGGCGCCAGCGCCGCCTCGCTCCTCATTGATGACGCCCTGGCCCACGAGCGCTCGGTCTGCCTGCTCGAGTCCCAACCCCCGAACGCCCTCACCAACATCGTGTGTAGCTTCGGCCCGTATCTGAACCAGCTGCTGATCTTCGCGGGGGTGGCCGCCGGGCTCGTCTATTTCGTGTTTTCTCGCCGTGAAAACAAGGGCTTACAAGCCGTGAGCCGCTTCGGCGGGTGGGTCGTCATGGTGACCTTGGGCGTCACCTTGGGGTTCATGGCGATGGCGCATTTTGCCGTCACCATCGGCCGGGCCCAGACGATGATGGAGACGCCCGGGCTCGCCCTCATCGCCTTGGCAATCGTGGTTTTGGCGTTACTCTGCCTGAAGCGAGATCCGCGCAAAGGCGTCTGACGTTGACAGTTTGGAAGGATTACTGGCAGTTGCCGGGACCAACGCGATGCAGGACCCCCAAGCCGTTAGCAAACAGAGCGTCTCGCCGCAGGTGGCGGGCAAACAAGCGTTTTCGAGCCCGCTGCTGGAGCGGCTCAGCCGCTGCCATCCCATCGTACCGGCGCTCATGTGGGTGCCGATGTCGGCGTACCTCATGTACCTGGGGTTCGTGCAGGGCCTGACGCTGCTGACCAGCGCCAGCCTCTGGATCGCTGGCTTCTTCTTGTGGACCTTCTGCGAGTACATCCTCCACCGCTGGATCTTCCACTTCGAGTTCAAGAACCCGGCGCTGCAGAAGATGTGGTACCCGGTGCACCGCCTGCATCACGACGTGCAGGAGTGGGACCGCTTGGTGGCGCCGCCGCTCATGTCGGTGCCGCTCTTCTTCGTGTTCTTGGGCGTGTTCTACGCTTGGCCCGGCGCGCCGCTCATGATGCCGCTCTTCTCGGGCTTCATCGTCGGCTACTTGGGCTACGACTACGTCCACTATTACACACACTTCGCGCGGCCGACGTCGCGCATCGGCAAGGGCCTGCGCAAGCGCCACTTGCAGCACCACTTCGCATTCGACGACCGCTGGTTCGGCGTTAGCTCCCCATTGTGGGACTACGTCTTCGGTACATACGTCAAAGAGGGTGAGCGCGCGCGCCGACGCGAGGCTTCCGAGTCAGTCGCGTAGCGACGAGCAGGATGTAACATGGATATCTTCGACAAAGCCCACGCCTACAACGACCCGCCGCTCGCCCGCGCGCACAACATCTATCCGTACTTCTCGGTCATCGAAGAGACCTTCGGCACCGAGGTGAAGATCGACGGCAAGCGCGTCATCATGGCCGGCTCGAACAACTACATGGGGTTGTCGAGCGACCCGCGCGTCAAGGAAGCCGCTATCGCGGCCACCAACAAGTACGGCTCGACGTGCTCGGGCAGCCGTTTGCTGAACGGCACCTTGTCGCTGCACGCCGAGCTCGAGGAGAAGTTCGCGGCCTTCCTGAAGCGCGACGCCGCCGCGGTGTTCTCGACCGGCTACACCGCGAACTTGGGTACGCTCAGCGCCCTCCTCGGTAAGGGCGACATCGTCTACATGGACAAGGGCGATCACGGCTCGATCGTCGACGGCGTGCGTTTGGGCGCGGCCGAGATGAAGCGCTTTCGCCACAACACGCCCGAGCACTTGGAGCTCCTCCTGCGTGAGGCCGCTCCCGACGCCGGCAAGATGGTCGTCGTCGACGGTGTCTTCAGCATGGAAGGCGACGTCGCGCCGCTCGACAAAATCGCCGAGCTCAAGAAGACGTACAACTTCCGCCTGATGGTCGACGAAGCGCACGGCATGGGCGTCTTCGGCAAGAACGGCCGCGGCACCGCCGAGCACTTCGGCGTCGAGGACGACGTCGACATCGTCATGGGCACCTTCAGCAAGGCCTTCGCCTCGCTGGGCGGCGTCATCGCCGGCCCGGCCAAGGTCATCGAGTTCATCAAGCACAAGGCGCGCTCGATGATCTTCCAGGCGAGCATGACCCCGGGTGCCTGTGGCGCCTGCTTGAAGTCGCTCGAGATCGTCCAAGCCGAGCCGGAGCGCCGCGAGAAGCTGTTCGCTAACGCGGACCACGTGCGCAACGGCTTCAAGGCGCTGGGCTTCGATACGCTGCACAGCAACACGCCGGTCGTGCCGGTCATCATCGGCGACGATCTCAAGACCTTCTCGTTCTGGCGCGCCTTGCTCGACGCGGGCGTGTTCACCAACCCGGTCATCAGCCCGGCGGTCGCGCCCGGCCAGCAGCTCATCCGTACGTCGTTCATGGCGACGCACACCACCGAGCAGCTCGATCGCGTCATCGAGACCTTCGACGTCATCGGCCGTAAGTTCGGCATCATCGGCGCCGACAAGGGCAAGCAGGTCGGCGAGGTCATCCAGGGCCGCCTCGCGGGCTAAGTCCGCCGAAGCATGGCGTGTTTTCGCTGTGCCGCGCTGGCAATGCGGCGACGCACCAGCGCGCGGTGTCGGCCGATAAAGTCGCGTAATGCGAAGCTCAGCCCCCTTTGTCACCGATGCTCCGAGAGTCTTGACCGAGGTCGCGCTGCCGCAGGCAGCCCCTGAAGCGGGCTTTACAGCGCTGACTCCCGTGGCCAAGCCACAGGCCTCCGGAGAGACGCTCTTCAACCTCGCCCTCAGGCTCGAGCAAGGCATGCACAAGGCGGCGCTCGGGCACGCTGGCTACGTTGGCATGACGCTCCCCGAGAAGATCTCGGCTTCGGCGCCCCTGACCGGCACGTTGTGCGCGGTCGCGGCGGGTGCCGGTGCGTGCATGGCGATTCAAGGGCATCCCGTGATATTCGTCATGGGTGTGGTCGCCGCCGCCATCACGCTCTTTCCGATTGGCTTCGCTCTCGATCTCCTGGGGAAGCGCGCGCGTGCGACGCCCGTCAGCGTCAAGGCCGCCGAGCCGATGTTGAACGCCTTCAAGGGCGGCGACATCGCGAGCCAAGCCATGGTGACGCGGCAGGCCGGCCGCTGGTCCAGACAGTTCGAGGCGTGTGAGATCGCTGGCCAAGAGTTGCGGCAGCAGCTGACGGAGCTCGCCGCGGTGAACATTCCAGCGGACACCAAGCTCGAAGAGCGCATCAAGACCATCGGCGGCCTGGTCGATCTCCTCCCGCGTAAGCGCTCCGACGTCATGTGTTGCGAGGACATCGCCACGCTGTTCACCACCCTCGACGCCAACGATCAAACGCAGGTGGGCGCCTTGCTCCTCACGCACCTCTTCGACGGCGAGCAGCTGCGCATGGGTAAGACGGAGAAGCGCAAGGCCCAAGCGCTGTACTCGACGTTGCTGGCGACCCAGCCGCGCAACGTCACCTCGCGTGAAGCGCTGCAGCAGCTCGTCGTCAGCGCCTAACGGCTCGGTTGGCCCGCGCACTTGATTTTCCGCCGCGATTGCGATGCAAGGCGCTGGCGGTCATGCGCATTGGAGCTTCCCGTGGTCGAGATTGTCCCCGTCTCTGGTAAGTCGGAACGCGACGCCTTCATCAAGTTCCCATGGCGCATCTACGCTGGCGACTCGCGTTGGGCACCGCCGCTGCTCATCGAGCGTAAGGAGTTCCTCGACGAGAAGAAGAACCCCTTCTTCGCGAGCGCCGAGGTCCAGCATTTCCTCGCCAAGAAGGACGGCAAGGTCGTTGGCCGCATCAGCGCCGTGCACGACAAGAAGTACAACGCGTTCCACGAGGTGAATCACGTCGGCTTCGGCATGTTCGAAGCCATCGACGACGTGGAAGTGTCGCGGGCGCTGTTCGCCAAGGTGGAAGCGTGGGGCAGGGAGCGCGGGCTCACCGGTGTTTGGGGGCCGGTCAACTTCTCCACCAATCACGAGTGCGGCTTGCTGGTCGACGGCTATAGCGACATGCCCGCCATCATGATGACCTACAACCCCACGTACTACGAGAAGCTCGTGGAGGACGCGGGCTACACCAAGGCGCGTGACCTGTGGGCTTGGGAGCTGTCCGCTACAGCGAGCGTTCCCGAGAAGGTCGGCCGCATCGCCGAGAAGATCCGCGAGCGCGAAGGCATCAAGGTGCGCCCGGTCGACATGAAGAAGTGGGACGAAGAGGTCGAGCTCGCCTTCAACATCTACAACGAGGCCTGGGAGAAGAACTGGGGCTTCGTGCCCATGTCGCGCGCCGAGTTCGACAAGCTCGCCAAGGAGATGAAGCAGATCTTGAAGCCCGAGCTGGTGCTCATCGCCGAGGTGAAGGGCGAGGTCGCGGGCTTCTCGTTCACCATCCCCGACGTGAACCCGGCCATCGCCAAGGCCAACGGCCGCCTCCTGCCGTTCGGGCTCGCGAAGATGCTCATGCACTTGAAGAAGTGCGACCGGGCCCGCCTCGTGCTGCTCGGCATGCGGCCGAAGTACCGCAAGCGCGGCATCGACGCGATCCTCTACAAGGACACCCTCGAGAACGCCGGCAAGCTCGGCTTCGTGCGTGGCGAGATCGGCTGGACGCTCGACAACAACGACCTCGTGAACCGCGCCATCGAGAGCATGGGCGGCAAGAAGTCGAAGACGTACCGCATGTACGAGAAGTCGCTGTCGTGAGAGCGCTGGTCACGGGCGCCAACGGCTTCGTCGGCGCCCACCTCGTCGAGGAGCTCGGGAAGCGCGGGCACGGCATCCGCGCCTTGGTGCGCAAGACGAGCGACCTCACGCACCTGCCGAAGGACGGCGTCGAGCTGGCCTATGGTGACGTCACCGACGCCGCGTGCTTGCCAGCCGCGATGGACGGCGTCGACGTGGTCTATCACGTCGCCGGCATCACCAAGGCGCGCTCGCTCGCGGAGTTCTCGCGGGTCAACGTCGGTGGCACGGTCAACGTGATGTCCGCCGCGGCGGAGCTGCGGAAGTCGCCGCACGTCGTCTTCGTGTCCTCGATCGCGGCCGCGGGACCGTGTGGCGCCGATCGCGCGTTGCAGGAGGGCGACGCCTGCAAGCCCGTGAGCCGCTATGGCACCAGCAAGGCCATCGCCGAGGAGAAGGTGCGCGAGTACGTCGGCAGGGTGCCTGTCACCATCGTGCGGCCGCCCATCGTCTACGGTCCCCGTGACCGCGACGTGTTCGAGCTCTTCAAGATGGCCGCGGGCGGCCTCGTCGTGCAGGCTGGTTTCGCGGCGCGCCGCTTCTCGGTGGTGCACGTGCACGATCTGGCCGCTGGGCTCGCCTTGGTGGGTGAGCGCGGCGACACGCTCAGCGTGGAGGACCCGGCGCGTGGCATCTATTACATCGCCGACGACGGTCCGTTTTTGTGGCGTGAGCTGGGCGAGGCCGCCGCGGCTGGCTTCGGCAAGCGCGCCCGCACCATCCGCGTGCCCGACGTCATCACCTTCCTCGCCGCGTACGTCGGCGAGCTCATCGGCATGATCCGCAAGAAGCCGTTCGTGGTGAACCTCGACAAGGCGCGCGAAGGCACCGCGGGCAACTGGTACTGCAGCTCGGCGAAGGCGCGGGAGCTTGGCTTCACCGTGGCCAAGCCCTTGCCCGAGCGTTTTCGCGAGACCGCCATTTGGTATCGCGAGAACGGCTGGATCTGAGAGCAGCGCTCGACATCGGCATCGTCGGCGCTGGCACGGCGGGCAACGCCGCGGCGATCATCCTGCAACGCGACGGTCACCGCGTCACGCTGTACGAGCGCGCGCCGACGCCGGGGCCGGTGGGCGCCGGGCTCATGATGCAGCCGAGCGGCATGGCGGTCTTGAGCCTCTTGGGGCTCGACCAGCCCATCCGCGAAAGCGGCGCGCGCATCGAGCGTTTACGCTGCGTGACCCGCGGGGGGCGCGACGTCTTCACGCTCACCTATGGTGACTTGTCGCCCGAGCTGCACGGCATCGGCCTGCACCGCGGCGTGCTCTTCTCGACGCTCTTCGACGCGGCGCGCGCCTCGGGCGCGAAGCTCGTCACGGGCATCACCATCGCGAGCCTCGCCAACGCCGGCCGCCGCAAAGTGCTGGTCGCGGACGACGGCACGCGGCACGGTCCGCACGACCTCGTCGTCATGGCGAGCGGCTCACGCAGCCTGGTGAGCGACGACGAAGCGCCAGTGCGCCGGGCGCTGCCGTATCCGTGGGGCGCGCTGTGGTTCGTCGCCGAGACCGACACGGTCGCGCCCGAGCTCTTCCAGGTGCTGCATGGCACGCGCCGCATGCTCGGCATCCTGCCGGTCGCCAAGGACCTGGTGACCGTCTTCTGGAGCGTACCGGTCGCGACGCACGAAGCCGCGCGCGAGACGATGGAGCAGGACATCATCGCGCACCACCCCGCGGCGGCGAAGTACTTCACGCCCGGGCGCAACGTGCTCTTCTCGACCTATACCGACGTCCGTATGCCGCGCTGGGACAACGGGCCAGTCGTCTATGTCGGCGATTGCGGTCACGGCATGAGCCCGCAGCTCGGGCAAGGCGCGAACCTCGCGCTCGTCGACGCGCACACGCTGGGCGAAACGCTCCGCGCCACGGCTGATTTGCCGAGCGCGCTCGCGGCTTACTCGGCGCGGCGCCGCGGCATGCTGCACTACTACCAATTCGTCACGCGCTGGCTCACGCCGTTCTTTCAGAGCGATGCGACGTGGCTGGGGCCAATGCGCGACTACCTGATGAACCCGCTCACGCGCATCCCGCCGGTGCGGCGCTTGATGTTGCAGAGCATGGCGGGCTTCCGTGACCGCCAGGTGCGGTGCTTACGAAGGCAAACCACCGCGAGAGGCTTGCTGCCCTCAGCGTCCTGGCGCCGCTTCCAAAGCCGCGTAAATGACCAATTCAGCTCGGCATCGAGCCACAAAAACGAACAGCTCGTGTTGAGGTCGAGAGTTGCTCTACGCCAGCACCTCGTTGCGCATGCCAAGCTCCTCGCGAGCATCCTTGCGCAGGACCTCGAGGTCGCCGGACAAGCCGAGGTTGACCGCCTTGGCGACGCTCTCGCCCGCTAAAACGGAGGGCTGGATCACGTAGTCGGCGCCGACCTCGTAGAGCTCGCGCGCGTGGGTGGTGCGCTCGGCGGTGACGATGACCTTGGCGTGCGGGCAGAGGTTGCGCACTAGGTCGATGAGCTTCTTGTTGTTGGTGCCCTTCAGGAAGGCGTCGGGGATGGTGCAGAGCACGAGCTGGGCGTGGTGGATGTTGGCGTGGTGTAGCGTGTCGGTGTTGCCGATGTCGCCGTAGACGCAGGCGACGCCCATGGCGGTGAGCTTTTCGCGGACCTCGGGGTTGAAGTCGACGACCTTGATGGAGCCCTTCAGGTGCGGGTGCTTGCGCAGGACCTCGTCGAGGAAGGCGCTGGCGATGCGGAAGAAGCCGAGCATGACGATGGGATGCGCGTGGTCGTCGCTCTTCTCCTCGGCGACGCTCGCGAGGTCGCGGATGCCGACGGCGGAGAGCGCGGTGCTGATGCCGCGCTGGATCGGGTGGCTGTAGGTGATGCCGTAGGTCGACACGACCGCGAGGATGGCGAAGACCCAAGTGATGATGGTGAGCGTGCCCGGCTCGACGTGACCCAGCCCGACCCCGAGGGTGAGGATGACCAGCGCGAACTCGCTGATCTGCGCGAGGTTGATGGTCGCCAAGAGCGAGGCGCGGTGGCCGCTGTTCAAGCTGTAGAGCACGCCGAAGATGCCGAGGAAGCGCACCGCGCCGGCGATGAAGGCGACGGCGGCGGCGACGACGAGCACGTTGCCTTGCGGCAGCGGGATGGTCATGCCGAGCGCCACGAAGAACAGCGTGATGAAGAAGTCGCGGATCGAGACGACCTTGGCGATGACGTCGGTGTTGTAAGGGAAGGTCGCGAGCGACACGCCGGCGATGAGCGCGCCCATCTCCATCGACAGGCCGACTTGCGGGAGCGACGCGACCAGCGCCACGCAGAAGCACCAGCCCAGCGAGATGACGAGCATGAGCTCGGGGACGCGCGCCACGGTGCGGTAGATGCGCGGCAGCACGTAACGGCTCGCGAGCAACGCCGCGCCGACGAGCACCGCGCCGCGCACGAAGGTCAGGAGGATGTCCATGATCTTCGGGTCGGCGAAGTTGGGTTGAATCGCGAGCACCATGATCGCCCAGATGTCCTGGAAGACGAGGATACCGATGGTGATGCGGCCCGGCAGCGTGTCGAGCTCGAACTTGTCGAAGAGGAGCTTCACCACGATCATGGTGCTGCTGATGCTGATCGCGATAGCGCAGTAGAGCTCCGCGTAAGCGGAGTTGCCCACCGACAGGCCGAGCAGCTTCATGCCGTGGAACGCGAGGTAGCCCGCGCCCAGGCAGAGCGGGAACTGCAGGACGCCCGGCACGATGACCTTCGCTCCGGCGGACAGCATCTTCTTCAAGTCGATCTCGAGACCGATCATGAAGAGCAGCAGGATCAAGCCAATCTCGGAGATGGTCGCGATGTCGGAGTTGTCGGTGATGAAGCGCAAGCCGATGGGCCCGATGACCACGCCCGCGAGCACGTAGCCCAAGATCAGCGGCTGCTTGGTGATCTTCATCAAGAAGCCGAGGATGCTGGCCGCGACGACGCACAAGGCGATGTTACCGATGACCGCGTGGCCATCACCGCCCGACGACGCGACGACGAGATTGACGAGGCTTGCTGCGAGGGGGCCCATGCGCCGCGTTTAGCAGTTTCTGTCCTCGACCCCAACCCCATGCGCGAACACCAAGTGGCCCCCGAACCATGCGCCGCCGAAGGCAACCGCGATGGCGATCGTCTCGAAGGTGACGACCAGCGCCTGAGTGAGCGCGCCGCGGAGCAGCAAGGCGAGCCCGTAGAGGCTGATCGCGCTCAGCATGAGCGACAGATGCCAAATGGCGATGCCCACGTGGGGTGTGCTCGCGATCTTGCGGAGATCCCACAGGCCGGTCACCGCCATGGGCACCACGAACGCCATCGCGGCCGCGCCCGCGAGCCCCCCGACGCGCCAGAAGAAGGCGTCGGCGAGCCACCAGCCGAGCCCGTCGCAACCGGCGCCGCACACCAGGAGCACGATGGGAAAGTCGCTCAGGATGGCGTGCAGCGGGTGGCCGAGCAGCTTCATGAGGCGACTTGGAAGGCCACGGCGAGGAGCAGCGAGAAGCCGATGGCCGCCGCGAGCCCGTGGACCAGCACCAGGGGAATCGGCAACGCCTTCTTGGTCAGGTGCATCGCGAACATGGCAAACCCCCCGATGGCCGCGAGCACGAAGAGCACGAGGGCCGGCGTGACCAGGCCACCGCCCCCACCCCGGACGACCGTGAGCAGCAGCAGAACGAGCCCGGCGGCTGCCGCGGCGCCGTGGAGGAGCGCCAGAGGCATGGGCGGATTTGCTGCTCCGCGTAAGCGCATGATTGCCATCGTCACGCCGCCGAGCGCGGCCACACCGAAACAAACGAGAATGAAGTCCATGCCCAACGGAGTACGAAGGGCGCGCCGAGGTAACATCGCCGTGTTACCTTTTTGCCGGTCACCCACTCGGTAAGGTCATGAACGCCACACCACGCCCAATTCCCGCGGAGACCGCGCAGCTCGACGACCAGGCGCTGGTGACGCGCATCCTCGCGGGCGAGATTGGCCTCTTCGAGCTGATCATTCGCCGCTATAACCAGCGCCTCTTCCGCGCCACCCGGTCCATTTTGAAGGACGACGCCGAGGCCGAGGACGCCATGCAAGAGGCTTACGTCTGCGCCTTCCGCAAGCTCGCGAGCTTTCGCGGCGAGGCCAAGTTTTCGACTTGGCTCACCAAGATCGCCGTCTACGAGGCGCTCGCCCGCTCCAAAAAGCAGCGCGGCGGCATGAGCGTCATCGAGGAGGACACGATGGTCGAGAGCGAGTCTCCCGAGCGCGCCGCGTTCTCCGGAGAGCTGCGCGTCGTGCTCGAGCGCGCCTTGGAGTCGCTGCCCGAAGGCTTGCGCGCCGCCTACGTGCTGCGCGACGTCGAAGCGATGAGCACGGCCGAAGCCGCGGCGTGCCTTGCCATCGGCGAGGATGCGCTGAAGATGCGTCTGTCGCGGGCACGTTCGCTTCTGCGGACACGCATCACCGAGGAGCTCGGCTCGGCCGCCGCCGACCTGTTCGCTTTCCACGCGCCGCGCTGCGACCGCATGGTGGCGGTGGTGATGGCGGTCATCGATCCGCGACGGTGATCGTCAGGTCGTGCATGCGCCAGTGACGTTCGCGGATGAGCTCGCGGGCGTGAGCGATGCGCCGCGGCAGCTCGGCCGTGTCACGGGCCACGACGCACGCTTCGCCGAAGAGCACGTGGCCTTCCTCGCGCAGGCGCACCTCGGCGCTCTCGACCCAATCGAGCGCCGACAGCTCGCGCGCCAGCGCGTCGACCAGCGCGTCTTCGCTGTCGCGCCCGACGGTGCGCGGCTTGGCGCCGATGAGCCGGCTCACCGCGCCCCGTATCTGCCCGACGCCGTCATGGAGGATGTCCAGCGCGACGACCAGCGCGGCGGTCGCGTCCGCCCACCAGAAGCCCATGCCCACGCCCAGCACGCCCAAGACCGCCGCGCCGCCGCTCAGCCAATCGGCCTTCGCCATGGCGGCATCGGCGTACAGCGCGCGGTCGTGGATGGGCAGCGCCGCGCGCTCCTTGAGCCGCCCGAAGACGGCCATGGGGATGATGCTGTACGCCAAAGCGGCCAACATGACCCAACCTCCCCAGATGACCTCACCGAGCACCACCGTGCCGCCAATCGAAGGCGGCGTGGCTTCGAGGAGCGTGGTGACCGCTTCGGCGAACAGCATGATGCCGAAGCCAATCAAGGCGAGCGCGTTCGCGAGGTGGCCGATCATCGGCGCGCGCAAGAAGCCGTAGGGATGCTCGGGTGTCGCCCGGCGCTTGGCGACCACGGCGCCGATGAGGAACGACACGGGTGGGATGAGCCCCAGGATGTCGTCGAACCAGACGGTCTTCATGGCCTGCGAGTTGCCGGCCGCAAGCCCCATCACGACGATGGTCGAGACGACGTAGACGATCGAGTACGCCGCGATGCGCTTGGCGCGCCGCTCCGCGTCCACGAAGCTCGCGGGATAGCTGACCGGCGGCGTGAGCCGGCTCATCGCGACCCCGCGACGATGAGCTGGTCGAGCCGCATGAGCCAGCGGTTCTCGCCGGGTGGCGTGAGTAACAGTCGTCCGCTATGGCGGCTATAAGGCAAGGTGCTGCCCACCTTCTCGAGCCAAGGCGAATCACCGTCGAAGGCGCCGGCCGCGAGCTCGAGCTCTCCGGCGCGCAGCGCGGCGACCAGGGCGGCCTCCGAGGCGCAGACCAGCGTGAGCTTTGCCTCGAGCTCGGCGGCGATCCGTTCGAGCATGGCGATCTCTTCACCGCGAGGCTTTGCGCCTCCACAGTCGACTTCTGGCGGATGGTGCGTCACGCCGGCGCGGAGCTCGCCTCGGACGACCCGCGCGAGCGTGTCTTCACGATCGCGCGGTAAGCCGCAGGCGCAGACCGTGGCGAGACACAAGAGCGTCGCGAGCTTCCTCACGGCGGCAAGATAAGCCGCGCCTGTGAGGCTCGCTATTGCTCACCCGCGCCGAACGTCGCCGGCGCCGCGCATCTGCATTGGCAGCGACACGACCCGCCGCTAAAGCTCTAGGCTTTGCGACCTTCGGCGTCGGCGCTGGCGTCCGCGATCTGCGTCTCGAAATAGCCCGACACCGCGTGCCAGTGCTCGCCCATGTCGTTGCTCAAGGCCTCGGCGAGCTCCTTCAAGGCGCGCTCGCGGCGGCTGGCGGCGAGGCTGAAGCCAGCGGATTCACGCGGCGCGGCGAGGCCAGAGGCGCCGTTGACGGCAGCGACCATGCGGGGCTGACGGCCGGGGAGGTTGGTGATGACCGGGGCGCGCTCCGAAGTTGGCTGCGCCGCCTCGGTGGTGACTGTTTCGCTGCGGGGATGGGTTCCAGCTACAGCATCGACGCGCGGAAAGGTCACCGAGAGCTCCTGGATCAGCCCGCGCAATCGTGAACGCGGAATGAGCCACATTGAGTATCGACGGGGGCTCACGATTGTTGCGCGTCTGCCCAGCGCAGGTCTCGCCAAAACCCTTGTCGCAACGCGTCGTTAGTCCCCGGCCCGGTGAACGGGAATTGCGCCCCACGGCCTAGCATTGGCGATGCGAGCGGTTAGCTTAGAGGCATCTCAAGGGGGGATTGTCATGACTAGCGCTCAAACGAGCGAGCGTGTGCTGGTCTACGAAAACGAGCCGATCGTCGGCGCCCGTATGACCTCGATGTTCGCCATCGGTACGTTCGTCTTTTCGCTGTTCTTGGCCGGGTACGTGTTCACCAGCATGAGCTGGGGTGGCGAGCCGGCGCCGCTCTCGTCGCGCCTGGGTTGGTCGTCGGTGATCGCCTTGGGCGGCATCGTCTTTCTGAGCTGGGCCTGGCTCCACAACCGCAAGGTGACGCAGCGCATCTTCCACCGCGCCAAGGGCGACGTGCTCGAGCTCGAGCACCCGTCGCTCTTCGGCAGCGCCACGCGTGAAGTGCCGATGGCGGCGCTCGAGAACGCCAACTTCCACGAGGGGGATCAAGCCGGCGAGGAGCGGGTCAACGCTCCGTTCGTCCGCCTTGGCGTACATCACGGCAGAGCCTTCGTGGTGAACCTGCCGGGTCACATTCATCGCTACGACGTGTTCTCACGCATGCTGCAGCGGGCCGGCTTCGATGCCGCCGACGCCCTCGACAAGCAGTCCCGTGTTCAGCAGCACGACTAGCCGCGGCGCCTCGAGCCGCTAGCCCGATGCCGCCGCGCGAGGGTGCTTGCGCGCGCGGCCTCACCCATGGTCTGACCGCCCTGCAATGGACGTGCTGCAGAGCCGTGTGCGGACCGGCGACCCGACGTTTCGCGAGAACCGTAAGCACCACGAAGGTTTGGTGAGACAGCTGCGCGAGCGCCTCGCGGCGGTCCGCGCTGGTGGCAGCGCCGACGCCAAGAAGGTCCAGGAGAGCCGCGGTAAGCTGATGCCGCGCACCCGCATCGAGCGCCTCCTCGACCCCGAGACGCCCTTCCTCGAATTGTCCGCTTTGGCGGCTTATGGCCGGCACGATGGCCAGGTGCCCTCGGCGGGCATCGTCACCGGCATTGGCGTCATCCACGGCCGCGAGTGCATGATCGTCGCCAACGACTCCACGGTGAAGGGGGGCTCGTACTACCCCGAGACCGTGAAGAAGCACGTGCGGGCCCAAGAGATCGCGGCCGAGAACCGCTTGCCATGCGTCTACCTCGTCGATTCGGGCGGCGCCTTCCTGCCGCTGCAGTCCGAGGTCTTCCCCGACAAGGAGCACTTCGGGCGCATCTTCTACAACCAGGCGACCATGAGCGCGCGGGGTGTCCCGCAAGTCGCCGTGGTGCTGGGCATGTCGACCGCGGGCGGCGCTTATGTGCCCGCGATGGCGGACGAGAACATCATCGTCAAGAATCAAGGCACCATCTATCTCGCCGGCCCGCCGCTGGTGAAAGCCGCGACCGGCGAGGAGGTGAGCGCCGAGGAGCTGGGCGGTGGTGACATGCACTCGCGCATCTCGGGCGTCACCGATCACCTCGCGAACGACGAAGAAGAAGCGCTGCGCATGTGCCGCAACGTCGTCGAGACGCTCAACACCCAGAAGCGCCTGAGCGTCGACGTCGCCGAGCCCGAGGAGCCGCTGTATCCGGCCGACGAGCTCTACGGCATCATCCCCATCGACAACCGCCACCCGTACGACGTCCGCGAGGTCATCGCGCGCCTGGTCGACGGATCGCGCTTCCAGGAGTTCAAGGCCAATTACGGCACGACGCTCGTCACCGGCTTTGCGCGCTGGCACGGTTACCCGGTCGGCATCGTCGCCAACAACGGCGTGCTCTTCAGCGAGAGCGCCGTGAAGGGCGCGCACTTCGTCAACATGTGCGACCAGCGCGGCGTGCCGATCTTGTTCTTGCAGAACATCACCGGCTTCATGGTCGGCAAGCGCTACGAGCAGGGCGGCATCGCCAAGGACGGCGCCAAGATGGTGCAGGCCGTCGCCACCGCGACCGTGCCGCGGCTCACGCTCCTCATCGGTGGCTCGCACGGGGCGGGCAATTACGCCATGTGCGGCCGTGCCTACTTGCCGCGCTTCTTGTTCACCTGGCCGAACTCGCGCGTGTCGGTCATGGGCGCCGAGCAGGCGGCGCGCGTCCTCGCGCAGGTGCGTCGCGAGAAGCTGGCACGCGATGGCCAGCAGATGTCCGCCGAGGAAGAGCAGGCCATCATGAAGCCGGTGCTCGAGAAGTACGAGCGCGAGGGCGATCCGTACTACGGCACCGGCTTGCTCTGGGACGACGGCATCATCGAGCCCGCCGAGACCCGCAAGGTCGTGGGCCTCGCGCTGTCCGCCACTTTGAACGCGCAGCCGCGCGAGCGCCGCGCCCCCGTTTTCAGGATGTGACCATGGATCATTCATCGCCGGCCATCGAGGGCCGGACCATTCGCGTCGAGCGTGACGCCGGCATCGTCACCGTCAACCTCGCGCGTCCCGACGTGCGCAACGCCTTCAACCAGACGCTCATCCACGAGCTGACGCATGCCTTCACCAGCATCGCCGACAGCGACCGCGTGGTCATCTTGCAAGGTGACGGCTCGGTGTTCTGCGCCGGCGCCGACCTGCAGATGATGCAGGAGAGCATCGGTTACTCCACCGAGCAGAACCTGAGCGACGCGCGCACCATGTCCAAGGTCTTCGACGTCGTCGACCGCTGCCCGGTGCCGGTCATCGGCCGCGTCCACGGTGCCGCGATGGGCGGCGGCCTGGGCCTCGTTGCCTGCTGTGACATCGCGATCGCGGACGATCAGACCAAGTTCGCCCTCACCGAGGTGAAGCTGGGGCTCGTGCCGGCGGTCATCGCGCCTTTCGTCATCGCCAAGATCGGTGTCGGACAGGCACGCCGTTACTTCACCACCGCCGAGATCTTCGATGCCCGGACCGCCAAGGACATCGGCCTCATCCACGAGGCGGTCGACGGCGAGTCGCTCGACGACCAGGTCATGCTCTGCGTCGACGCCATCCGCGCCAACGGACCCAAGGCCGTGCGCGCGGCGAAGAAGCTCGTTCACGACGTGGCGCACCGCGCCGATCACACGGCGATGACCACCCAGCTCATCGCCGATCTGCGCGCCTCGGCCGAGGGTCAGACCGGCCTGAATGCGTTTCTCGCCAAGAAGAAGCCGAGCTGGTGATGCGGATCCTCGTCGCCAACCGGGGCGAGATCGCCTGCCGGCTCATCGCTGGCATTCACGCGCTCGGTCACGAGGCCGTCGCGGTGTTCACCGACGTCGATGCCGACGCCCCGCACGTGAAGCTCGCGGACCTCGCCGTGGGCTTGGGTGAGCCGCGCGCCTATCTCGACATCGCGAAGCTCATCGAGGCCATGAAGACGAGCGGCGCCAAGGCCGTCCATCCTGGCTACGGCTTCTTGTCGCAGAGCGCCGACTTCGTCGAGGCCTGCGACGAGGCGGGCGTCATCTTCATCGGCCCGTCCGCTAAAGCGATGCGGGCGCTGGGCGACAAGCGCGGCTCACGCCAGCTCGCGGAAGCAGCCAAGGTGCCGGTCGTCCCCGGCGACAAGAGCATCGAGGATCCGACCTCGGCGCGGCGCATCGCCGACAAGATTGGCTACCCCGTGTTGCTGAAGGCGAGCGGTGGTGGCGGCGGCAAGGGGATGCGCCGCGTCGATGCGCCCGAGCAGATCGCCGAGGCCTTCGCGGCCGCGCAACGTGAGGCCAAGGCATCGTTCGGCGACGACCGCATGCAGATCGAGAAGTACGTGCACCCGGCGCGTCACGTCGAAGTGCAGATCCTGGGTGACGGCAAGCGCGCTCTCGCCCTCGGCGACCGCGAGTGCTCGCTGCAGCGCCGCTACCAGAAGATCATCGAAGAGGGGCCGTCGGCCGCCATCTCGCGCGAGACGCGGACAGCCTTGCACGCCGCCGCGGTCCGGCTTGCCGAAGCCGCCGCGTACGCTTCAGCGGGCACCGTCGAGTTCATCGTCGGCCCGGACGGGAGCTTCTACTTCCTCGAGGTGAACACGCGCTTGCAGGTCGAGCATCCGGTCACCGAGCTCACCACCGGCTTCGACATCGTGCGCGCGCAAATCGAGCTCGCCCTGGGCGGGGCGCTCCCCGAGGAAGCACCGGCGACGCGCGGGCACGCCATCGAAGCGCGCCTGAACGCGGAAGATCCGTATCACGGCTTCCTGCCGCAGACCGGCAAGCTCCTGCTCGTCGACTGGCCACGCCTGCCTCACGTGCGCGTCGACGCGGGTGTCGCGCAAGGCTCGGAGGTGACGCCGGCCTACGACTCGCTGCTCGCCAAGATCATCGCGTACGGCGACACACGTGAAGAGGCGCGCACCCGTCTCATCGCGGCGCTCCGCGCGACCACCGTCCTTGGCATCGTCACGAACCAAGAGTTTCTCCTGCAGCTCCTCGAGAGCGAGATCTTCGCGACGGCGCAGACCTTCACCACCACCGTCGAGACGCAAACCTGGCCCGAGCCGGCGTTGCCACCCTACGTCGAGGAGCTGGCGCGCGCGGCCGCGGTCGGCGTGCGCAGAGCCCAGAGCAGCGACGGTGACGTTTACTCCCCATGGCAGCGCTTGGGGCACTTCCGGATGAGTCAGCCATGAGCTTCCGCGTCATCGAGCACGAGGGCCGCGAGGTGCGCGTCGCCGTCCTGCGCACCCCGAAGGGCGTCTGGGTGGGCTACCCGGGCGGAGCGCGCTTCTTCGTCGATGCGCGCGCTTCCGCGGGGGCGGCCGAGGCCTCCAGCGACGCGGTGCTCGCGCCCATGACCGCCAAGGTCGTTCAGGTGCGCGCCAAGCCGGGCGCCAAGGTGGCCGAAGGCGAGCTCCTGCTGGTGCTCGAGGCCATGAAGATGGAGTACCGTCTCACCGCGCCGCGCGCTGGCACCGTCGCCGAGGTGGGCTGCAGCGAAGGCGAGCTCGTCGATTTGGGAACGACGTTGGTCCGCCTCGAGAGCGCTTAGCCTGAAGCGACGGGACGCGGCTCAAGCAGAGCGGATGCGTAGGTCGGCACGCGTGAGGACGTCTTCGAGCGCCGCGAGCGTCCGCAGGTTGGTGCGCTCGCCGCCCTGCCAGGTGCTCAGGCCGAGAGCTTCGCCCAGCGACGCTTTGAGGCTCGGCGTGGGACCGAGCGCGTAGTCGATGCCCGAGAGCGCCAAGTGCGGCAGAACGTCGTGCGGGCGGACGTGCGCGTTGCCACCCGTCGCGGCGAAGAAGCGCCCACCCAGCCGCTCGAAGCGCTGCATGCGCTCGACGAGCCGCGCCCGCTCGTTCGGCGACAAACTGACGATGGC
>JBDHVB010000070.1:0-23652 GCA_039809465.1 Myxococcota bacterium | reverse complement strand
GGCGGTCGAACGCCACGTGATCTACGTCGACAACCATGCGACGACCCGACTCGACCCACGTGTGCTCGAGCGGATGATGCCGTACCTCACCGACGACTACGGCAACGCGTCGAGCCGCAATCACGTCCTCGGCTGGAAGGCCGAAGAGGCGGTCGAGGTCGCGCGCGGTCACGTGGCGCAGCTCATCGGCGCCACGCCACGCGAAGTCGTCTTCACGAGCGGCGCTACCGAATCGAACAACCTCGCGATTTTTGGCGTGGCCGAGGCGCTCTCCGGGCGTGGCCGGCATCTCGTCACGCAGGCCACCGAGCACAAGGCGGTGCTCGACGTCATGGCCGTGCTCGAGGCGCGCGGCTTCGAGATCACCGTGCTCGACGTCGATCAGCGCGGTCAGGTCGATCCCCGCGATGTTCAGAAGGCCGTCAGGCGCGACACCATCCTCGTGTCGGTCATGCTCGCCAACAACGAGATCGGGACCATCCAGCGCCTGAGCGAGATCGGCGAGGTCTGTCACAACGCCGGCGTCTATCTGCACAGCGATGCGACCCAGGGCATCGGCAAGATCCCATTCGACGTGTCGACCGCTTTGGCGGACTTGGTGTCGTTCTCGGCGCACAAGATGTACGGGCCGAAGGGCGCGGGGGCGCTCTATGTGCGCCGCCGCGATCCGCGCGTGAGCATCTCCGCCATGATCTTCGGTGGCGGCCACGAGCGTGGGCTGCGCAGCGGTACCTTGAACGTCCCGGCCATCGTCGGCTTCGGTGAGGCGTCGCGTATCGCCGCGCTCGAGCGTGACAACGAGGCCGTCCGCGTTGGCGGTCTGCGGGACCGTCTGCAAGCGCAGCTCACCGCGGCGCTGCCGAAGGTCTTGGTCCTCGGGCATCCCACCGAGCGGCTCCCGGGCAATCTCAACATCGTCATCCCCGGCGCGTCCGCCGAGGAGCTCATGCTCGCCATGCCCGACGTCGCGGTCTCGAGCGGGGCCGCCTGCGCCAGCGCCCAGCGCCTGCCGTCGCACGTCCTGCGAGCCATTGGGGTGCCGCCAGAGGTCGCCCAGGGCTCGCTGCGCTTTGGCATCGGCCGCTTCAACACCTTGGACGAGATGATGAAATTGGCCGAGCGGGTGCTCGCGGCGCCTGGCGAGGCCGGGGTCATTTCGGGGGCATCCGCGGTTGTTGCTCCGCGCCTGCATTGACGATCGAGGGTGTGACGAGGCACCTTACCTGCGCATGATCAGCGTCACCGAAGCAGCCGCAAAGAAGATCCTCGCTCTCGCCGCCAAGGAAGGGAAGCCCCCGGTCCTGCGCGTTGGCATCAAGGGTGGCGGGTGCTCGGGCGTGAGCTATTTCATGGACTTCGACAGCTCGCCCCGTGAGGGTGACGAGAGCCTCGAGGTGGGAGAGCTGCGCGTCGTCATCGACCCGAAGAGCTTGAAGATCATCGATGGCACGGAGCTCGACTACGAGACCAAGCTGCTCTCGGGGGGCTTCAAGTGGAACAATCCGAAGGCCAAGCGCAGCTGCAGCTGCGGCGATTCGTTCACGCTGTAGGGAACCCATGCCACCGGAGCCACGTGTAAGCTCGGTGGCGCAGGGCCCGCGCTCCCCGGCCGTGGGGGAAACCGAGATCGACGACGTGACGCTCGAGCGCGCGCGGCGCGGTGATGCGTCCGCCCGCGAGCGCTTCGTGAAGCTCTATGAGGCGCGGGTGTTCGCGCTCCTGGGGCGCATGCTCGTGTCGTGTCCGGCCGAGGTCGAGGATGTCGCGCAGGAGGTGTTCGTGCGGGCGCTCGCCGCGTTGGGCCGGGTCGAGACGCGCGGCGAGGCCAAGATCTCCACGTGGCTCCTGACCATCGCGACGCGCGCCGCCATCGATGTGCTACGGCGGAATGCCCGCGCCGAGCGCCGTCATGGAAAGGTCGCCGCCGGTGCGTCTTTCCCCGACACCGAGCCGGTGGGCGAGCTGATAGTGGCGAAAGACCTGGACGCGCGGATCCGCCGGGTGCTCTCCGAGCTCTCGGATGACCATCGCGCGGTCCTGGTTTTGCGCGCCTACCACGACCTCGACTACGGCGAGATCGCGGAGGCTCTGGGGATCGACGAAGGCACGGTAAAATCACGATTGTCGCGCGCCCGGACGGCACTGAAGGCCGAGCTGGAGCGTGAAATGAAACCGAATGCAGGTGGGAAGGCATGAGTCACGCCGACGATTTCAGCGATGACGAGCGCGAGCTGCTCGGGCGCTGGACCGCGCCGACTCCACCGGCCGACTTCGCGGCGCGCGTGATTGGTGGGCGGGCGCCGAGGAAGCTCGCGTGGGTCCGCTATGGCGCAGTCGCCGCGGCGGCCGTGCTGCTGGTCGTGGCCATGGCGTTGCGTGGCGGTGGCGAGCTCGCCGGCGTGGTGCAAAGCAACGCGCGCAGCACCATCGACATCGGTCAGCGCGCCATCGTCGTGGCGGAGGCCAGCAGCGTGCTCGAGTACAAGGTCGCCCGCGACTGGCGTGGCGAGGCGGCGGGCGCGGCATACGTGGAGCAGCGCTCGGGGACCGCGTTCTATCGCGTCGAGGAGGGCGGCCCGTTCGTCGTCCACACGGTGAACGGCAGCATCGAGGTCACTGGCACGTGTTTCACGATCGGCGTCGACGAGCGCAACGGCGTGTTGGTCTCGGTGCACGAGGGCAGCGTCGTGGCGCGCACGAAGATTGGCGGCGTGCGCGAGCAGGTGCTCGCGGGCCAAGCGATCCTCCTCGACCAGAAGGCCATCGTGCCGACCGAGGCGCGCTCGTCCAACGCGGCGACGCAGGTCATGCACTCTGGCCGCTATAGCGGTATGGCCGATTTGAATAGTCACGTCGCCTTGCTCGAGGAGACGTCGCGGCTGCGCGAACAGGTGCGCTCCTTGCAGAATCGCCTGGCCAGCAAGTCGAACAGCGAGCGCACCTACGGCCTCGACCACGACGAGCTGGTGCGCCTCGCCGACAACTGCGAGCTGTCGTGGGACACGCCGCAGATCCAGGTGGGCACCTCGCCGCGCCTCCTCGATGACGACGCGCGCGCGTTGGGCCTCACCGCCGAGCAGCGCAAGATCGTGGACGACACCATGGCCGAGGCGAACGCCCGCATGGTCGGCATTCTGCAATCGACCTACGTGGCCATCACCGGTGACGACAACGTGACTGGCATGTCCGCGACCGCCTTGCTCTCGGAGATCGAGGACAAGTCGAGCACGCCCGAGATGCAGCGCATCTACCAGCGCTTGTCGCAGGAGAGGGCGGGCCTGCCGGTGAAGGGCCCCAAGGCCACCGGGCGCGAGGCGCAAATCGAGGATCTGTACCGTGCCTACGTGACCATGGGCGACGAGCTCCAGGGCACCCTGGCCGAGCGTTTGGGGCCCGTCGTAGCCGAGAGAATTCGTGATCTGCGCGACGGTTTCTCGAGCCGCCGGCACTCGTCCTTTGGCTGTCCGTAGCCTATAGTCGGCGGGTGAGCGACCTCACCGATTGCCAATGCGCGCAGCTACAAAGCGTAGCGGTGGGCACCAAGCGTACGATGTCCGCGGGGGAGCGGCGCACGGCCGTGGTGTTGGTGCTGACGGCTGTCACGATGGTCGGAGAGATCGTCGCGGGCAGCGTCTTTGGCTCGATGGCGCTGCTCGCCGACGGCTGGCACATGGGCAGTCACGCGGCGGCGCTCGGCATCACCTTGTTCGCTTACGCGTATGCGCGCCGGCACGCCGATGATCCGCGCTATTCGTTCGGCACCGGCAAGGTGAACGCCCTGGGCGGTTTTGCCAGCGCCATGCTGCTCGCGGTGGTGGCGCTGGGGATGCTCTGGGAGTCGGGTGAGCGGCTCGTTTCGCCGGTCGCCATCGACACGACCGATGCGCTCGTGGTCGCCGTGGTGGGGCTCGTGGTGAACGGGCTCAGCGTGTGGCTGCTGCGTGACTCCGAGCACGGGCACGCGCACGCGCATGGGCATGGTGAGCGGCATGACCATCACGACCACGCGCATGGGCACGGCGCGGCGCACGATGGCCACGCGCACCACGCCCGCGAAGACATGTCCGCCGGCGCGCACGCCCACGACAAGAACATGCGCGGCGCCTATCTGCACGTTTTAGCGGATGCGATGACCTCGGTGCTCGCCATCGCGGCGCTCCTGGTCGCCAAGTACTTCGCCATCGTGGCGCTCGACCCGCTGGTGGGCATCGTCGGCGCCCTGGTCATCCTCAAGTGGGGCTGGGGCCTGGTGCAGAGCACGAGCCGTGAGCTGCTCGACGCCGATGTGCCAGAGACCATGGTCGAGCGGGTGCGGGCATCGCTGGTCGCGGTCCCCGACACGAAGGTCGTCGACTTGCATGTCTGGCGCCTTGGCTCCAAGCATCACGCCGTCATCGTCTCGGTCGAGAGTCAGAACGCACCCGAGGTCTACAAGAAGGCCTTAGCCGGCGAGGCAGCGCTCAGCCACGTCACGGTTGAAGTGAACCCACGAGCCACATAGACAACCCTCGATGAAACTCGACGAATCGGTAACGGCATTGGTTCAAGGCGTCGTGGCTGCACCAGCGAGCTTCGACCCGGATGGCTGGATGGCCCTGGTGGCCGAGTCGCCTTCACCCGAGATCGCGGCGGCGCTGAGCGCCCTCAAGGCCGCGGTCGAGAAGCGCTTCGATGACGGGCTGGGCGTCGCCCCGGCGCCTGCGTCGCGCCTCGAGGCCTTGCGTGGCGAGCTCGCCAGGGTCGGCGTCGATGGCTTCATCGTGCCCCGCGCCGACGAGCACCAGAACGAATACACCCCGCGTTGCGCGCAGCGCCTGCGCTGGCTCACCGGCTTCTCCGGCTCGGCGGGCGCGGCGGTGGCGCGCTTGGACACGGCAGCCGTGTTCGTCGATGGCCGCTACACCTTGCAGGCCGCGGCCGAGGTCGACCCCAAGCTCTTCGTCACGCGTCACCTGGTGGACCAGCCGCCCACCGAATGGATCACCCAGAATTTCAAGAAGGGTGAGCGCTTGGCTTACGATCCGTGGTTGCACGGCAGTGACGAGGTCGCCGCGCTCCAGAAGGCCTGCGACACCGTGGGCGCGACGCTCGTCGCGCTCGACCACGACCCGATCGACGCGGTGTGGACCGACCGCGCGCCGCCGCCCATCTCGCGGGTGCGCATCCACGGCGAGCAGCTCGCGGGCAAGAGCGCGAGCACGAAGATCGCCGAGCTGGCCAAGGCCCTGAAAGAGAAGGGCTGTGCCGCGACGGTGCTGTCGAACTGCGACTCGGTGGCCTGGCTCTTGAACGTACGCGGCGAAGATCTCCCGAGCACGCCGTTCACGCTGGCCTATGCGACCGTTTTCGCGGACGGGCGCGTCGAGCTGTTCATCGACGAGCGCAAGCTCACCGGCGAGGTGCGTGCCCACCTGCCGAGGTCCGTCACGGTGCGGCCGTACCGTGATGTCGCGAAAGGCATGGATGAGCTCGCGAAGACTGGCGGCACCGTCATGATCGACGCGGCGCTGACCCCGTCGGCCATCGTCGACCGCCTGCAAAAGGGCGGCGCCAAGCTCAACCGCGATGGTGACCCGGTCCTCTTGCCCAAGGCGCAGAAGAACGAGGTCGAGATCCAAGGCGCGCGTGACGCTCACGTGCGCGACGCCGCGGCGATGGCGCGCTTCTTGTTTTGGTTGTCGCGGAAGGCGCCCACCGGCGAGCTCGACGAGCTGACCGCTTCAGCGGAGCTGTTGGCGATGCGCAAGCGTGACCCGCGCTTCCGTGACGAGAGCTTCGACGCCATCTCCGGAGCCGGCCCGAACGGCGCCATCGTGCACTACCGCTCGTCGCCCAAGACCAACCGCAAGCTCGAGAACCCGTCGGTGTACCTCATCGACTCGGGCGGCCAGTACGACGACGGCACGACCGACGTCACCCGCACCGTCGCCGTGGGGCAGCCCACCGACGAGCAGCGCGACCGCTTCACGCGCGTCTTGAAGGGCCACATCGCCATCGCCACGGCGCGCTTCCCGGTCGGCACCACGGGCTCGCAGCTCGATGCCCTGGCGCGCCTGCCGCTCTGGGAGGTCGGCCTCGATTACGACCACGGCACGGGGCACGGCGTCGGCAGCTACCTGAGTGTGCACGAGGGACCGCAGCGCATCTCGAAGGTGCCGAACCGCATCGCCTTGAAGCCCGGGATGATCGTCTCGAACGAGCCCGGCTACTACAAGACGGGCGCCTTCGGCATCCGCATCGAGACCTTGGTGGTGGTGACGCCGCAGCCCAAGCAAGCGGGCGAGGAGCGCGACATGCTCGGCTTCGAGACGCTGACGCTCGTGCCCATCGACACGACCCTGGTCGACGTGAAGCTGCTCACCGAGAAGGAGCGCGCCTACCTGAACGCGTATCACGCGCGGGTGCGCAAGGTGGTGACGCCGCTGGTCGAGCCCGAGGTCGCGAGTTGGCTCGCGAAGGTGACCGCGGCGATTTAGAGAAGGTTGCGGCCGGGCGAGTGGAAGGCGTCGCGATCAACGCGAGCGCAACGTGCTCTGGCGCTCAGGCGGAGGGCAGTGCAACCGTGTGCTGCGGAAATGCCTTCAAGAGCTTCGCGTCCATCGTTACGACTCTCGTATTCAAGCGCGCTGCCAACGCCACGAACTCACAGTCGTACGCCGAGCAATCGCTCTCGCGGGTGAGCTCCAAGACGGCGCGCGAGTCGACTTCGTGCTCGTTACCGGCGACGAGTGATTCGGCCTCCGCCTGCACTTTCACGATCTCGTCGAAGGTGAGCGTTCTGCGTCGCATGTATCCGGCGAGGAGGTTGCGGAATTCGCTGCGCCACAGGATGGGCACCGCCCAATCCGGATCGCGCTTGAATAGCACGTCAGCCGCGGCGCTGTGCTCACTGGGTAAGAACAGGTAGGCGAGCACGTTCGTGTCGACGACGATCAAGAACGGCCTTCCCGCTTCAATGCATCGATATCACGGGCGCGGAACTTCCCTCGTGGGAGCGAAGCTCGGAGAGCCCGCGCGCGCGCCAAGCGCTCCGCCGGTGGCATTTTCCCCGGCAAGAGCACGGTCTCGAGGCAAACGATCGCCTCGCTGTTCAAGCTGCGCCGGTGAGCCTCCGCCGATGCCTTGAGGCGCTTGTACACGTCGTCGGGGATCCCTTTCAGCGTTAGCGTCGTTGGCATCACAGCCTCCAAAAGTCACCATTTTGGTTCCATTGGTGGAGGACGTCAAGGTGGCGTTCAGCGCACGACCTCGATGCTGCCGCGCGCGACGCCGAGCTTTATGAGGCCGAGCTCACGGGCGATGCTCTTCGAGACGTCGAGGATGCGGCCGCGCACGAAGGGGCCGCGGTCGCTGACGACGCAGGTGGCTTCGCCGCCGCTGTCGAGGGTGATGGCGAGCTTGGTGCCGAAGGGGAGGGACTTGTGCGCGCAGTAGGCCTTGTTGGGGTCGTAGGGCGTGCCGTTGGCCATGCGGTTCCCTGCCAAGCTGTCGGCGTAGAACGAGATGAGCCCACGCTCGCCCGATAGCGGCGCCTTGGGACGGCCGGGGCCCATGGGGGCGGGGCGCGTCGTCGAGCAGCCCGCCACGCCCACAAGCGCTGCCATGGCCAGCGCGACAGCCAACTTTGCTTGCGACACCATCACTCTCCGGCAAACTCTTGAGAGATGCGTATTACCCCCTTCGGGCGCTATGGCGTAATTCTTACCGCGCTCACCTTGGTGCTGGCGCTGGGGATCGGAAAGGGCGCGTCGGGCATGGTGCTCGTTGCCGGCGCGATCTTCGTCCTCGCCTACGAGAACATGCGCAGGCCGCTGGTCGAGCAGGGCTTGCTGCGCACCCCGTGGTTCCAGCCGCGCCTGGTGATGGCCGGCGACAGCGTCACCTTGAACGGCTTGCTGCTGCCGCGCACTGTCCGCTTCAGCGACATCCGCCGGGCGCGTCTCGTGTACCAGGAGTCGTTCGACGCGCTGGTCGGCGTCGATGACACGCTTTGCCTCGAGACCTCGATGGGCGTCATCCAGGTCACGCGGAGCAGTGAAGGCTTCGACGCTCTGATGGTGCGCCTGCGTGAGGCTGGGATCGGCGTCCTTATGGTGCGCGCCCGCAACACCGAATAGAGTCCAGCCCCATCATGGGTGAAACGTGGATTGGTGGACGCTTCGAGCTGGGCGTCGACGAGAGCTGGGACGAAGACGACGACGAGCCGACGCCCGACGTCGTGATCTGGATCGAAGAGAAAGAGCGCGCGGTGCTCGCGATGGTGGCCATTCCGGCGGAGGAGCCGATGGAGGCCGCGGCGGTCATCCTCGAGGCGGCGATGCGTGAGCCGGACTTCGGCGAGCCGCGCCGGCCGACGCAGCTCAAGGTGCAGTCGCCGGAGCTCGCGATGTTCTTGGGGCAGCGCTTCCCGGACATCAAGGTGCTCAACACGCCGACGCCGGAGGCCGAAGAGGCGCTCGAAGAGCTCTATGGCGCGATGGGCGAAGGCGATGAGGAGTAGTCCGTGTCGGTGCAGTCGAGGTCATCGGCGAGGGAGCTGAAGGTC
Organism: Myxococcota bacterium; assembly: GCA_039809465.1. Classification (GTDB taxonomy): domain Bacteria; phylum Myxococcota; class XYA12-FULL-58-9; order XYA12-FULL-58-9; family JALHOP01; genus JALHOP01. The sequence continues at coordinate 15,107 of JBDHVB010000070.1, read as the reverse complement.
GCGCCCACGCTGGCATCGATGCGGAGGGTCGCGTGCGTGTCGCCGCGCGTGACGCCCTGATTGACGATGACGACGGGCAAGCCGCGCTCGGCGGCCGCTTTCACGAAGCGGTAGCCCGAGTAGACCGCGAGTGACGAGCCGGCGACGATGAGCAGCTCGGCATCGTAAAGCAGCGACCAGGCCTCGCGCGTCGTGTGATCGGGGACGTTCTCGCCGAAGAAAATCACGTCGGGCTTCATGGGGCCGCCGCACGATACGCACGACGGGGCGACGAAGCGCGCGACCTCCTCGGGCGACAAGTGCACGTCACCGTCGGGCGCCATCTCGCGGGCGAGAGCGCCGGCCTCGAGGAAGCCCGGGTTCTCGAGGGCGATGCGCTGCTGTACGCTTTCGCGGTCAAAGAGGCGGGCGCAGTGCAAGCAGCGGGTGCGGTGCAGGGAGCCGTGGAGCTCGACGACGCGCCGCGAGCCTGCCTGTCCGTGGAGCCCATCGACGTTCTGGGTGATGACGCCGCGGATGAGGCCGGCCTTCTCGAGCGTCGCGATGCTGGCGTGTCCCGCGTTGGGCGCGGCGCTGGCGAAGCGCCCCCAGCCGACGGCGCTGCGGGCCCAGTAGCGCTGGCGGCCGTCGCTGCTCTTCACGAACTCCTGGTAGCGCATGGGCTCGCGGGCGCGCATGGCGCCGGTGGGGCCGCGGTAGTCGGGGATACCGGACTCGGTGCTGCAGCCCGCGCCGGTGAGGATCACCGCTTTGCGGGTGCGCAGGAGCTCGCGGAGGGCTGCTACGTCGCTCACCTCTTGGATGATGCGCTCAGGGAGCGATGGCGGCAAGGACCGCGTCGCGCATCTCGGCGCTCGCCGCCGAGAGGAGGCTGCCGCTCTCGAGGATGCCCTGGCGCTCGCCCGTGAGGCTCGAGGTGACGCCCCCGGCCTCCTCGACGCAGGGGACGAGGGCGGCGATGTCCCAGGGCTTCATGACGGTGTCGATGGCGAAGTGCAGGCGGCCGCGGGCGACCAGGCCGTGCTGGCCGCAGTCTCCGCAAAAGCGGTACTTCCAGGTCTTCGCGGCGAGCTCGGCGATGCGATAGGCGGGCAGGCCCTTGCTGGGGAAGACGCTGCTCGCGTGCAGGCCGCTGGCCGAGCCGATGCTCTTGGCCAAGGGCACGGTGTCGCTGACGCGGACACGGGTCGCGGGGGCGCCGGCCGCGGTGAAGAAGCAGCCACCGCCTCTCGCGGCGTAGACCGTCTCGTTGGTGGCGGCGTGATGGATGACGCCGACCACGGGCTCGCCGTCCTCGACCAAGCTGATGAGCGTGCCGAACAGCGGCAGGCCGAGGGTGAACCAGGCGGTGCCGTCGACCGGATCGATGACCCAGCAGCGGCCACCGGTGAGCGTGCCGCCGTGCTCCTCGCCGAGGATGGCGTCGCTCGGGCGGTGCTTGGCGAGCTCCTTGCGCACCGCGAGCTCGGCCTCGCGGTCGGCCTCGGTGACCTCGCTGCCGTCGGCCTTGATGTCGACGCTGACCTGACGGTAACGCGGCAGGATTTCACGCTCGGCCACGCGCGCGAGCTCGAGGGCCAGGGCCAAATCTTTCGACCAGTCGTTCGCCATGGCGTGGAGCTTGCGCACAGCTTACGGGTGCATGCTAGACACGCGAATGAGTCAATCGCTCGAGCCGCTGCTCGCGGCTTACGACCCCGAAGCGTTTCGCGCCGTCGGTCATCGCTTGATCGATACGCTCGCGGATTACCTGCAGGGCGCCATGCAGGGTGCCATGCCGGTGCTGCCGGATGCTCCGCCTGAGCGGACAGTGCCGGCGTATGCTGGCTTTCCGGCGAAGCCGTCGGGGGAGCAGCTCGTCGACCTCGTGAGTCGGGTTCTGGGGCAATCGAATCATCTGCATCACCCGCGTTACATCGGGCATCAGGTGTCCTCGCCGCTGCCGATGGCGGCGCTCTGCGACATGGTCGCGGCGCTCACCAACAACGGCATGGCGGTCTACGAGATGGGGCCGGCGGCGACGGCGATGGAGCTCGCGGTCGTCGAGTTCATGGCGAAGGCCTTGGGCTTCGACCCGGCGCGTGCCGGAGGCGTGCTCACCTCGGGTGGCTCGGTGGGCAATCTCACCGCGTTGCTCGCGATGCGCCAGGCGAAGGCCGGGTTCAACGTTTGGGAGGACGGCGCGCAGGGTGGACCCAAGCTCGGCGTGCTGGTGAGCGAGCAGGCGCACTACTCGGTGGCGCGGGCGGTGCGCATCATGGGCTGGGGGCGTGAGGGCGTGGTGCCGGTCGCGACCGATGCGCGCTTCCGCTTGCGGCCCGATGCATTGGCGGGCGCGCTTGCGCGGGCGGCAGAGGCTGGAGTGAGGGTCATCGGGGTGGTGTCGAGCTCGTGCGGCACGTCGCTGGGGGCGTTCGATCCGATCGAGCCCATCGCGGACTTCTGCGAGGAGCATGGGCTGTGGCTGCACGTCGATGGGGCGCATGGCGCGGCCGCGGTGCTCTCGCCCAAGCACGCTGGGCTCTTGCGTGGCGTCGAGCGCGCGGACTCGGTGGTTTGGGATGCGCACAAGATGATGTGCATGCCGGCGCTCGTGACCGGCGTCATTTACCGCGATGGCGCACACGGCGGCCAAGCGTTCTCGCAGCAGGCAGCGTATCTGTTCGCGAAGAACGCCTATGACAGCGGCGAGCGCACCCTCGAGTGCACCAAGCGCATGATGAGCCTCAAGGTCTACGCGGCGCTGCGGCTCCTCGGGACCGACGCGATCGGTGCCTACGTGGGCGAGATGTTCGACATGGGGAAGCGCTTCGCGCGGTTGGTGGCCGAGCGGCCGGGGCTCGAGCTTGCTACCGACCCCGACTGCAATATTGTCTGCTTTCGCGTACGCAAAGAGGGCCTGGCGGCGGGTCCGGGGCTCGACGCGCTGCAGGTCGCGATACGCGCGCAGCTCCTCGCGTCTGGGGAGTTCTACATCGTCCAGACCAAGCTACCGGCCGGAACGTTCCTGCGCGTGACACTCGTGAACCCGCTAACCACGGACGCGGAGCTGACGCGCCTCATCGATCGTGTCGAAGAGCTCGCCGCGCGGCACGGGACGCCGTCGACGTAGGCAGCGCGGATCCGACAGGCCGGAACGCGCAGCGGCTACTATTCCCCGCGGGTGCCCATGTCGAGGACCGCCTTCCACTCGCCGTTCTCGTGCTTGCGCCAGATGGTGACGTAGTTGCCGGTGGAGCGCGTCTCGGTGGTGCTGCCGACGGTCTTGGTCCAGGTGTAGGTGCCCCAGGTGTAGCCGAGGTTGCCGTCCGCTTCAGCGGCCACGGGCTCCCAGATGAGCTTGCAGGACTGACCACAGCGCATGGTCTCGGCGACCGCGGCGTCACGGCCGACCAATGGCCCGTTGCCGTGGAAGGTGACGGCGTCGGCGTCGAACATCTCGGCGAAGGCGGCGGCCATGCCACTGCGGGCCGAGAGCTGCGACATCTGACGGTCGCGGGCGGTCAACGTGTCGGCCTGCTCGAGCTTGGTGGGACCCTTGGGGGCTTCGTCGCCGCCGGTGGTGGCGCAGGCTGCGAGGGCAAGAACGAAGAGCGAGGCGGTTCGGCGCATGGGTGCTGGTCTATTCGAGCGGACGCCTCCCAGCAAGGCGATTGCCGGGCCGGCGCGCCATCTGGTACTCGCGGGACGTGCAGCAAGATCTCGCCGAACGCATCAAAGCCTTCTGTGCCGAGCGCGACTGGGAGCGCTTCCACTCGCCGAAGAACCTGGCCATGGCGCTCACGGTGGAAGCCGCCGAGCTCCTCGAGATTTTCCAATGGATGACCGAGGACGAGAGCCGGGCTCTCGAAGGCGAAAAGCTCGAGAGGGCGCGCCAAGAGATCGGTGATGTGATGATCTTGCTCACGAACTTGGCGAGTCATCTGGGGTTGGATGTGACTCAGGCGGCGCATGCCAAGATGGAGCTCAACGCGGTGAAGTATCCGGCGGACAAAGTGCGCGGGAAGAGCCTGAAGTACGACGAGTACGATGCGCAGCGGTAGACGAGGCCCCGAGGGCAAACGCTTTGGCCGGCCGATGGGGCCGCCGCGTGGGGAAAAGCGCGGCGGCGGTGGGCCTCGCGCTGGCGATGGTCCACGCAAGCAGCGCTTCGAGAAGCCGCCGCTGTCGCCGCAGGTCACGACGCTCTGGGATTATCCGTCGCAGCATTATGGAGAGGGCGAGCAAGGATCCAAGAGCTACGAGGGAGCGACGCCGTCGTACGTCATCTGGAATGTGCTGCATCGCTATAGCCAGCCTGGCGATGTGGTGATCGACCCGTTCTGCGGCAGCGGGACCACTTTGGATGTATGTAAGGACTTAAATAGGCAGGGCCGCGGCTTCGATTTGGCGCCGACGCGACCGGATATCCAGCAGGCCGATGCGCGGAGCTTGCCGGTGAAGTCCAAGACGGTGGATTTGGTGTTCATGGACCCGCCGTATGCGGACAATCTGACGTATTCGGACGATGGACGCTGTATCGGCAAGCTGCCGGCGGACGGACGTTATCAGCGGGCGATGAAGCTGGTGTTGGCCGAGGCCGCGCGTGTTTTGAAGGCCGATGGCGTGTTGGCGATTTACGTTTGCGATGTGCTCAAGAAGGCCAAGACGTTTTATGCGCTGGGTTTTGAGCTTTGGGCGATGGCTCAGGAGGATTTTCTGGGGATCGACATTGTGAGCGTGACGCGCAGGAATCGGACATTGCAGCAAGGAAACTATCGCAAGGCGGCGGATGAACAGGGTTTTTATCTGCGTGGGTTCAATTATCTGCTGTTGCTGCGGCGGCGTGGTGAGAAGGCAGCTGAGCCGCGCCGGCGGTAGTTTTCGCGGTTTTTAGGAACCGGAGCGGCGGCGAGCCCTGAAGGGCCGATTGCCGATTGCCGATTGCCGATTGCCGATTGCCGATTGCCGATTGCCGAGAGCCGAGAGCCGAGAGCCGAGAGCCGCGGCGCAGCCACGGGCAAGCCTGTGGATATGTGGATAACAGCAGGGAACCCCACCCATGAAAAGTTTACATAATATACATTATCAGACATGCAGGTGGAGTAAAGGGGGAAGGGCTATCCACAGGTCGCGGCCGCAGGATCAGGACACACCAGGACGCCCGACTTGGCTGACGTCGGCTTAGATGCCGCCATCCACGCCCACGGGACGCCGCCTCCGCGCGCTTTCGCGCCACTTCCTGATCGCCGGCAGCTGCTCCTCGTCGACGCCCTCGTCAGCGACCACGGCCATGAAGCACAGGAACGCATAGAGCGCCTGGACTTGCGGTCCATCGAAGCCGCAGCCCGTGATGAAGGCTTCGACATCGAACCGCCCGCCGTGCCCCTTACCGAAATCACGCGGCGCGACCGTGGGCAGCAAGCTCCAGTACGTCCGCTGCGGCGTCTCGCTGCTCGCCCGATTTTCGGCGTCGAGGCTGAAGCACATAGCCGCCGGGATGTAGTAACGAAAGCCCGGCCCATCGAGGTACGAAAAGAACTCGCAGCGGTCGCGCATGACGTCCTTGGGCGCGTCGTGCCAGTCGGTGTCCGTGTCGAGCTCGCGGGCGGCCTTCTTGGCTTCTGGACCAGCGTAGTCGTCTTCGGCCAGCGCCTCGCGCAACGTCACGCCCGAGCCTCGGGTCACGCCCGCAAACGCGGCTTCGATGAGCGCCCGCATGGCGTCGGCGGTCGGCGCATCGGCCACGATCTCTTCGCGATAGTCGTGTCCCTCCACGATGTATTTCCGGTCGAGCATGCTCAGGGCGTCGAGCTGACTGCGGCCCGCGAGCGCGTTTGCGACATCTTTGCTCACGAGGTCCTGGAAGGCCGCCTGCGAGAGATGCTCCACGACGAGAAAACCTCGGCGCCCTTCCGGAGCCAGCCCGAGCTCCCGAGCCTTGGCGGGGGTTACGACGTTCATTCCGAGGAACGCGCAGTGCCCAGGCCCAGGCGTCTCGAGGAAGCGGATCAAAAATGAGCAATGCGCCTCATCGTGCGGCCACTGCCCGTCGGCCAGCTCCCCTAGGTACGTCCACTCGATGCGGTACTGCATGCCATCTCAACGTACCCGACGCCGCATCGACGCGGCGGCGGGCGTCATCGGCATGCGCATTTGCAGTCGCAGTCGTGCCGGTCGTCGGAGTGCCGCGGATGGCGGATGTTGTTGTTGGTGAAGCCGCAGGCACTGCTCACGAGGATGGCCGCCAGCGCGAAAAGTCGAGCGCCCTTCCAGGTTAGCCGCTGGGTTTTGGGACTCATGCTCCCTCCGATTGCCCCCGCTTCGACACGGGCATTTGCGGGCTTCGACGCGGCAAGAGATGGGAAATTCACGCCGCGACGGAGGACGCCTCGTCATGGGATCCGATCGGAAGCCTCCCGCTTGGCCTTCTCCAGCTCGGCGAGCAACGCCGCCTGCTTGATCTCCAGCGTCGCTGTCTGATCGACGACCGGCTGGGGTTTGCCGCGCCAGTGCTCCGCGACAGCGAACGCGACGAGCAGCCAGAAGATGCCGATGAGCCAGCCCGCGATCACGTCGCTCGCGAAGTGCACTCCTAGGAAGACACGGCTCACGCCGATCACCAGGATGAGCATGGTCGCGCCGTAGCCGATGGCGAAGCGGCGCCGGTGGCTCGCGAGGTCGCGAGCGATGGCGTACGCGAGGAAGCCGAAGACGACGGTCGCGCCGGTCGTGTGGCCACTCGGGAACGACGGTGAGTGCGCGGTGGCGATCGTCGTGAAGACTGGGCGCGCGCGGTCGACCCAGCCCTTGCCGATGGTCGTGACGATCTCGACCCCGATGAACGCGATCCACATCGGCCCGACGATGCCGCGGCGGCGATGCGCCCAGAGAAAGCTCGACGCGATGATGACCGACGCGATGAGCGTCGAGGTGCCGCCGAGCCCCGTGAGCAACATGCCAGCGCTCACACGCGCGTCGCTACGATACGGCGCAAACCAGCTCATCACCCTATCGTCGAACGCCACGACCCCGCGCGAGCTCACCACCAAGTCCACGATGCCGAACAACACGAACGCGATGTAGAGACACGCGACGACGATGAGCGTCATCGGCAAACCGCTGAAGCGCTCCGGCGTGAGCCGCCGCCACAACACCCCCGCGGCCCGCGGAAATCGCTCCGCGAAAGCAGTCACCAGCGGATGCTCACGGCCGCGGGTTTGCCAGCGTGGCCAGCGCGAGCGGCAGGCGCGGCTGACTCTCAGTGCCAGCTGCCACAGAGCGAGCTCGACAACCCAGAGCACCAACAAGCCAACAGCTAGCTCGATGGACAAGCGCACCTCAGTTCTCGGGCGCGCCGTCGTTGATCCAACCTTCGACCAAGTTGAGGAGTGATGAACCTAGAGCAGCCTGCCCCCGAGGCATCCGTTCCCCACATGTGCCGGTCGTGCAGCCGTCAGCCGTTCCTTGCGTGCCAAGCAGCTTTCTATACAAGAAGCTCGCTTGCGGGTTGTTCGGCTCGATGTAGTCGAGGTTCGACTGATCCGCGGCGACGTTCACGATGTTGGCGTGCAAGGTCGCAATCGGTAGGTTCGGGCCGAGCACCAGACCACGAGGCGCGCTCCCTCCCTGGTGGCAGCCCGCGCATGACACGTTGAAGATCTGATTGCGGATCTGCGTGAGCGTCGGCGCTGCGGGCCCGTCATCCTGGTCACCCGGCGCGCTATCCCCGTCACCCGCCCCATCACCACCACCCTCGCCGTCGTCCGCCGGGCCTCCGTCGTCGAGATCGCCGAGGTCGTCGACGTCGTCGAGGCCGTCGATCCAGGTGAGGAGGCAGCGGCGGTCGGCGGCGGAGAGGCCGGCGCCGGTGGGGGGCATTTTGTGATACGTGCAGCTGTCGATCTCGTCGTTGACGTATTTATAGAGGGTGCTGGCTTCGGGGTTTGCCGGGTCGACGAGGAGCTCTTCTGGGCAGGAGCCGACGAGCTTCGAGAAGCGCTCGCCCATGTTGGGTGAGGTGAGGTCGAGCGCCGCGCCGATGCCGTTGTCCTTGCTCAGGTGGCATTGCTTGCAGCGCGACGAGGTCAGGAACTTCGGTGGGTTCTCGTCGCCGAAGCATGAGCGCAAGGTGCTGGCGCCGAGGCGATACTCGTCGATGTTGTCGAGCTCGCCGGCGCAGCTCCAGGCGATGACGCCGAAGAGCCCGAGCAGAACCGAGCCAATGGCGATGCGCGGAGCCGTGATGCGCCCTGCTGTCGTCATTGTCCGTTGCCTCCCATGAGGTACACGAGGCTCAAGCTCATACCGAGATATTGATCAAGTGCACCACCGGCGACGTAGGTGTCACCCACTTCGGGGCGCATGTCGTAATAATAGCGGGTGTAGCGGACGGTGCCGTCGAGCGAGAATGCCTTGGAGAGCGCCAGGGTGATCGTGCCGTAGACGTCCACGCCGCCCGCGTTCGAGTTCGGGAAGTATTGGCTGGTGACGCGGCCGCCGGAGAGGATGGCGCGGTAACCGGCGCCGCCCGAGACCTCGAGGAAGCTCACTGGCACGCGCACTTCGAGGCCGTAGCGCAGGAAGCCATAGCGGACATCGGGCACTTCGAAGGCGCGCGCGTCGGCGATGTCAGCGAAGTTGAAGCGGTAGTTCGAGAAGCCGTAGGTGAGCTGTGCGCCAAGGCCGAGCCTGCTGGCCAGGCGCCAGCGCGAGTGTAGGCCGACCTGCCAGGTGCTCCAGGCGTTGCTGACGCGCACGTCGTTGGACGCCGTGGTGGTGCGGAACGACGACTGTACGCCGAAGGCGCGCGCATAGGAGGCGTACCAACCGATGTTCTTGAGCACCGCGATGTTGGCGTTGGCGAATGGGTACGCCTCGGCCTCGATGAGCGCGAGCGGCGCCATGCCGACCGAGTAGTCGCGCAGGTTCGCGGTGACGGGCTGGTTGTAGGCGAAGTTACGGTGCGAGCCTTCGACGCCGAGCTTCAGCATGATCGGCGAATGGAAGCGGCGCTCGAAGACGTGCTCGCGCGGGCCATCATCCTCGACGATGGCGACGACCTCTTCGTTCGATCCGCCGTCCGTGTCCGCGGGCTTGTCGTTGTCTTCGCTCGCGGCGCTCACTGGAGCGGCCGAGCCCGCGCTGCAACCACGCTGCTGCTCGAAGTTCGCGAGCGCATCGCTCAGGCTCATGCCGCTCCCGGACGCCGGTGCCTTCGCTGGACCAGGCGAGCCACCGCGCGGCATCGTCTTCAGATCATCGATGCCCGGCTGCACCATCGCCGAGACGTTCGCGAGCTGCCACGAGAGCGTCGCGCGGCCGCCGCGCTTCACGACACGAGTGACCGGCACCGACCCGTCCACCAGCACGCGTCCGCTTCTGTGGACCATCAAGACGGCGGCCGTGTAGCCCGACGAGGCGCTGCCACCGACGTTCGCGTAGACCAACGCGTCGACGCCAGCCTTCTTGGCCACGCGCTTCGACACCTTCACGAGGTCGCTCTGCTTGGTGGGACGGCCGATGACGCGCTGGTCGGTGGGGCTCACCGCGGCGCGCACCACCGACGGCACCGCTATAGCGACCTGGTCGGCGAACGCCTTCTTGAGCGACGTGTCGAGGTCGCGGGCGTTGGTGCCTTCGATGATGATGGCGATGCTGATCGGCCCGGACTCGGCCGCGGCGGCAGCCGGAGCAGGATCGGGCGCCACGGCTGGAGCCGGCTCGGGCTGGCTGACCGGCGCGGGAGCGGCCGCGGGCTCTTTGGGCGCGGCGACGGGCGGCTTGGGCGTGGCCTTGCGGCGCGGCTTTTTCTTGGCGGCGAGCCCCTGGGAGCTCACGGCCATGACCGCGACTGCGCAGACGACAGCGAAAAGCCTGCCCAAAATGCGTGTCAGCCTCCCTGACACCACGCCGCACCACTCCACGAAAAAAGTATTCCGCTAGTGTAGCGCGACGTGGCCGGTAAAGCTCGACCTTTCTGCTACTTAGGCCGCAACCGCGAGACGTCCTGCGACGTACTCCGAGATCAGCTGGCGATCGGACTCGGCGATGCGGACGAAGCGCACGGCCACGCCTTCGCGGGTACGGGCGCCATCTTCGCGGACGACTTCGCCGACCGCCCAGATGACCTCATCGCACTCTGGCAGCTTGATCTCGAGGCCGATGTGGCCGTCCGCGTCGATCTCTGGCTCGAGGAGCTTGTAGAGATACAGGCCGCTCTCCGAGATGTCGCGGACGCGCGCCATGTGCGGCTCGTCGCCAACGATCTTGTTCACGTAGATATCGAGGTCGGTACGACGATGGCGACGCGTCAAAGCCTGGACAGTGCTCATGGAGACCCTCCGTTCACGATTTCGGCCGGAGTGGTATCGCGCAACACCACCCCATCCATCTGCACGGTAAGGTCGGCAACCCTTGCGGTCAAAAAACCTGCACGACTTTTCTCAAAAAGTACGCTTCAGCGGGCGAACGAATGTGCCCTACCCCGCGCTGGCGGCACGCAGGTGGCTCACCGGCGGCTCGGCGTCGAACGCGGTGTCGACGAGGTCGGCGAAGATCTTGGCGACGGCGACGTGCTTGTAGCGCTCGCAGCGATTCGCGAAGAACGCGACACGGTGCACCAGCGCGATGCGCGGCATGGTCTCGGCGAACTCCGACTTGTAGCGCTTGCAGATCTTCATGATGGCCTTGCGGCCTTCACGTGGCAGCACCTGGATGGCTTCGCTGAACATGAGCTTACCGTCGTAGTGCACGAGCCGCGCTTCGAGGATGTCGCCGGACTCGAGCCCCGCCGGCTTGCGCCGTTCATAGACCTGGACCTTCGCGAGCTTCTTGTTGGTCTCGAGCAGGTCGACGATCGTCATGTGCTCGTCCTTCGCGCGCTTGAACTCGAACAAAGACGGACGAGTCGCGGCGAAGTTTTGAATGCGCGTGAGGTCTTCGGCGCTCGTCGCGCCGCTCGCGGCCTCGCCCTGCTTCTTCTCGATGTAGACATCGACGGGGCGCTTACCAGCCGCCGCCTGCGCTGGGCGGTCGAGCACGTACCACTCGAGGAAAGCCGCGATACGACGCTCGAATGCGCTGTCACTCTCGAACAGGTCGCCAGTTCGGTGAAGAAACTCGGTCTTTGCCTGCTGCAACTCGTCTGCGAGAGGCGGCTCCGAAGCGAAACGCACCATCTGCTCGTAAAGACCGTGGAACATGAAGACGTTGGCAGCCCTGTCTGACTAAGAAGTCTGACGTTTGTACACCACGCGGCCGCGCACCACCGTGCTTTCGACGCGGCCACGTAAAGTTCGCCCCAGAAACGGCGAGTTCATGCATTTGCTCAAAAGCGTCTCGCGCGCAAGCAACCACTCCGCGTCGGGCGCGACCACGGTGACATCGCCCGCGGCGAGCGTGCCCGCGCCTTGCGCGTAAGCCCCGAGCACCCGCGCGGGACCCACGGTGAGGCGGGCGACGAGCGTCGGCAAGTCGATGCGCTCCTCGGCGACGAGCGTGAGGCAGAGCGGCAGCATGAGCTGCAAGGCAATGGCGCCGGGCTCCGCCTCGATGAACGGTAGATCCTTCTCGAGGACGCTCTGTGGCGCGTGGTCGGAGGCGATGGCGTCGATGGTGCCGTCGATGAGCCCCGCGATGAGCGCCTGCCGGTCCTTCTCGCGGCGCAAGGGCGGCGACAGACGCAGGTTCGTGTCGAAGTTGGTCAACGCCTCGTCGGTGAGCACCAGGTTGTGGACCGCGACGTCGCAGGTGACCTTGGTGCCGCGCTTCTTGGCGATGCGGAGCTGCTCGACCGCTTCGGCGGACGACACGTGCGCGACATGCAGCCGCGCTCCGGTGTAAGCCGCGAGCGCGAGATCCCGGGCGATGGCCGTCTCTTCGGCGACGCTCGGAATGCCCTTCAAACCAAGGCGCACCGACATCGGGCCTTCGTGCATGAGGCCGCCGCGCATGAGCGTCGGATCCTCGGCGTGGGTCATCACCGTCAGGTCGAAGTCACGCGAGTACTCCAGGGCGCGGCGCATGAGGCCGGCGTCGCGCACCCAGACGTCACCGTCCGAGAGGATGACCGCGCCGGCGCGGCGCATCTCGCCGATGTGCGCGAGCTGCTCGCCCTTGAGGCCCGCGGTGATGGCTCCAGCGACCAGGATCTTGGCGAGCCCCGCCGCTTCACCACGGCGCCGCACGAAGTCGACGATCTCGCCGTTGTCGACGGCGGGCTTGGTGTCGGGTTGCGCGACCACGGTGGTGACGCCGCCCGCGACCGCCGCGGTGGCGCCGGTGACCAGGTCTTCCTTGTACTCCTGACCGGGCTCACGCAGGTGGGCGCGCAAGTCGACGAGACCCGGCAGCACCAGCATGCCCGCGGCGTCGATGACCTCCGCGTGACCTTGAGGCGAAACACTCCCCGCGGCCTCGACACGGCCGCTTGCGCCGGTGGCATTCGTGGTGATGACCACGTCGCGCACGGCGTCGAGCTTCTGCGCGGGGTCGATGACGCGGCCGTTGCGGATGAGGAGGCTCATGCCGCTTCGCCTCCGAGCACCAGGTAGAGCACCGCGGCACGCACCGCGACGCCGTTCTCGACTTGATCGAGGATGACGCTGCGCGGCCCATCGACGACGTCCGACGAGAGCTCGACGCCGCGGTTCACCGGACCCGGGTGCATGAGGATGGCCTCGGGCCGTGCCCGCGATAGCACCCGCGCGTTGATGCCGAACTCGATGGCGTACTCGCGGAGCGACGGCAGCAAGCCCGCCGTCATGCGCTCTTTCTGCAGGCGCAGCGCCATCACCACGTGGGCGCCGTCGACCGCCTGCGCGATGCTCGGCATCACCTCGCAGCCGTAGGTCTCGGCGAGCTCCGGTGGCACGAGGGTGCGCGGTCCGGCAACGCGGACACGGGCGCCGACCTCCTTGAGCGCGATGAGGTTCGAGCGCGCGACGCGCGAGTGCATGATGTCGCCGCAGATGGCGACCTCGAGGCCTTCGAGCTTGCCGAAGCACTGCCGCATGGTGAGCAAGTCGAGGAGCGACTGGGTGGGATGCTCGTGCTGGCCGTCCCCAGCGTTGATGACGCGCGCCGAGACGCGGTCCGCGAGGTAGTGCGGGGCCCCGGAGGCCGAGTGGCGCAGGATGATGGCGTCGCACTGCATGGCGTCGAGGTTCTTCGCGGTGTCGAGGAGCGTCTCGCCCTTCTCCGCCGACGAGCCGCTGCTCGCGATGTTGACGCTGTCCGCCGACAGACGCTTGGTGGCGAGCTCGAAGGAGACGCGGGTGCGGGTCGAGGCCTCGTAGAAGACGCTGAGCACGGTGCGGCCGCGCAACGACGGGACCTTCTTGATGGTGCGCCGCGAGATGCCACGGAAGCCCTCGGCGGCGTCGAGGATGTGATGGATGGTGTCGGCCGACATGCCGCGCATGCCGAGGAGGTGCTTGCCGGCGATCATGACCGCGCCTTCTTCGGCGTGCGCTCGCCCACTTCGACCTCGTCCTCGGCGGCGCCGCTCTCGGTGAGCCGGACGTCGACGCGCTCGTTGGGAGCCGTGCTCAAACGGTGGCCCACGAAGTCGGCGCTGATCGGCAGCTCGCGCAGGCCCCGATCGACGAGCACCGCGAGGCGGACGGCGCGTGGCCTGCCGTAGTCGAGCATGACGTCGAGAGCGCTGCGCACGGTGCGGCCGGTGTAGAGCACGTCGTCGACCAGCACCACCGTATAGTCGGGTGGCGAGAAGAGAATGTCGGTGGCGCCGATCTCGGGCCAGTCGTTCGGGCCGAAGCCGTCGTCACGGTAGAGCGTGATGTCGACGAAGCCGAGCACCACCCGGTCCTTGCCGACCCTGCCGCGCAAGCGCTCCGCGAGCCGGCGCGCCAGGTGCTCACCGCCGCGACGAATGCCGACGATGGCCCAGGGCCCGTCGTCCGCGCGGCTGGCGATCTCGTCCGCCATGGCGTCTATCGCCTTGGCGATACCCGCTGCATCGAGGACGCGCCCCATCAATAAGCCTTCAGGCGCTTGGCCTGCACGCTGATGACGAAGGGCTGGTACTTGGTCTTCTGGAGCGGCGCGAAGGTCACCGGGATGACCACGTGGACATCGACCTTGACGATGTCGGGATCGTACTTGTCGCGCTTGATGACCACGTCGCTGCGGGTCAGGGTGAGGCCCGTGCGGTCCTGGACGTTGTTCATGAGCCGGCCGATCGACATGCTCTCGTCCTGCGGCGCGATGATCTCGTTGTTCGCGAGCTGAATCGCTTCCTGCTTGATGCGGTAGTACGCGAGGCCCATGCGCCCATAAGCCAGCGCGACCACGCCCAAAGCGGCGAAGACGATGAGATAAATCAGCGTTCTCATGCTGATGAAGCCGCGCATGGCACCGGCAGCGTCAGGGAGAAGTGCCCCTCGTGTCAACGCAAGTTTCCTTGCCGCTCTCTTGGCCTACTTCCCCAGACGAAACCCCCAAAGGTTTCGTCGTCTGGGGCATGGCTTCGTGGTGGTGCTGGAACGAGCTGCGTGAGGCCGAGGGCTAAAGAGCTTCGTCGGTGGTTCCCGTTTGGGAGTGGAATACAATGAGGAGAGTCTTGGCCACCCAGGCAGGTGCTTTGCAGACCGCCTGAGAAAAAGCCGGCCGTCGTTGGCACTCGTTCTGGAACGTACGCGTACGCAGTATCCGCAAAAAACGACATCGACGATGATTTTCTTCTTGCTATGCTTTGCGGATACCATGTCGTCCGCCATAGCGCACATGCTGTAGAATGCCCCTGGGGTGCAATGCCGCGCTGCTGGTGCCCCTGCACGCGCCCGAGGGCGACAATTCAGCTTCTGCTGCATTTGCGGCGCTTGGAGCGCTCCGCATTGCGAGAAAAATCGCGTGGTAGAAAGAAGAATGAAGCTTCGCCACCTGTCGAATTCCACTCTCCTTGCCGAGTTCAAACGTGTCGTTGCCCGCGAGCGCTGGGCGATTGCGAGCGTCATCGAATACATCGTCGAGATTGACCGTCGGCAATTGTACCTCGATGCCGCCTGCTCGAGCATGACGGGCTTCTGTATCGAGCGGATGGGCTACTCGCAGGATGCTGCGGCCAATCGCGTGGGGGTTGCCCGGGTCGTGCAGCAATACCCGGT